>JBEIGJ010000034.1:0-16861 GCA_040381935.1 Acidimicrobiaceae bacterium
AATTGGTGGTCATTCGGCGGCGTTGAACAAACGAACGACGACATGGTGGGGAAGCTGGGTGATTGCTTCGATGAATCCCTCACCGTGAACTCTAAAACCGTGGCGTTCGTAAAACGGTAAGGCTGCGTCGCGCGCATTGGCCCAGACGATCTCGGCAGATCGCTCCCGACAAAGAACGAATCCAGCATTCAGGAGAGTTGAGCCGACACCTTGACCCTGGCAGTCGGCAGCGGTGGCCATACCGCGCAGCTGGATGGCGGTCGCTCCTGGCACATGGTGACAGGGGCGCGCCAACCAGGTACTGGTGCCAATCATCATGCCCGCAGGGTCGAATGCCGCCAGATGCACCGTGTCCTCGTCGTCATCACCGTCAAAAGCCACGGTCTTGTTTTCCATACCGGCCCGAAGGACCGCCAGTCGCAAAGGTCGCACTTCATCGGTACTGACACGACGTACGGCCACATCACGATTGCGGAGATCTCGGGTTGCGATGTCACGGGATGCTGGGATCGTCAGAGAGGTTGCGCCATCGGCGATGACGGCAGCCTCATCACGATCGTGAGTGACGATCAACGTGGTGGTATCGCTTGTGCTGAGGATGCGACGTAAATCGTGGGCGAGTCGATCGTGGAGGTCGCGGTCCAGTCCAGTCAAGGGTTCATCGAGCAGTAGAACGCGAGGGCGCGGGGCCAAGGCTCGCGCCAGAGCAACGCGTTTTGCCTCACCGCCGGAAAGTGATGCTGGTTGGCGGTTCTCGTAACCGCGCAGATCAACCAGCGACAAAAGTTCGCTCACCCGGCGGGTGATGTCATCTCGCGGCACTTTGGCCATACGCAAACCGAAGCCGATATTGGCAGCAACATTGAGATGCGGGAAGAGTTGATCGTCTTGGAAGACCAGGCCTACTGATCGTTTGTGAATCGGTATTTGGGTGACATCGCGTTCGTCAATCCAGATCTGACCGCTATCAGGCGAAGTGATACCGGCGATGATTCGCAGCACTGTGGACTTACCCACGCCCGAGGGCCCCACGAGGGCCTGGATTCGTCCGCTCGCAACGGACAGGGAAAACCGCTCCAGAATTTGGATCTCATCGAAGGAGACCGAGATGTTGTCCAGACGCAGACTCATCGGCGCCTACCGGCTTGGGCCAGAGTGATGATTGCCATGGTCAACACCAAGAGCAATGTAGCTGCGGCCATAGCAGTGGTGAAGGACAGTGATCCAGCACGTCCGAGCAAACGCGAAATTGCGATGGGCAACGTCTCGGTATCACGGCGGGTGAGAAAGCTGGTGGCTCCGAATTCACCCAGGGACAAAGCCCCGGAAAGAGCAATGGACGCAGTGACTGCTGGACGGAGAAGGGGAAGATCAACGGCCATGAACCGCTGTGAGGGCGAGGCTCCAAGGGTGGCAGCCGCAGCGCGCAGGTCATGAGGGATGGCCTGTAAGACGGGGACTGCGGCGCGTACAACAAAAGGCAGGGCAATGGCCGCGTGCACCAGCGGAATCAGCCACCATGAAGAACGAAAGTCGAAAGGAGCGCGATCGTAAGTGACCAGGATGCCAAGTCCCACGACGACAGCCGATGTGCCAAGGGGGAGAACGAGAAGGGCCGACATTGAAGACTGCGAGAGTGAGCGCGCCGCGCTTGTTGCGCGTGATCGCCGCGTCAGAGCGTGAGCAGCGGCCAGCCCACTGGGAACAGCGATGATTGTCGCTATGACTGCAAAGAGCAACGACGTGCGAACGACGGTGGCAATAGCGATCGGTAATCGCTCGACTGTTTCGAAACCAAACAAGACTTTGTAGCCCCGTAATGACCAGCCGCCGGAGGAACGCAAGGAACTGATGAGTAGAGCGATCAGAGGAATGCTCATGATGAGCCCGGCAAAGTAGGCAGTCGCAATGAAAGCGCGACTGGTGGAGAGCGGTGCTGAAGGAGTCTGAGCGATAGCCAAAGCAGTTGTGCGTCGACGCGCCCAAATGGTGACAGTGATCGCGATCAGTAAGGTTTGAACGACTGCCAGTGCAGTGGCCCCGGAGACATCTCCGAGTAGGACGGCGCGGCGATAGATCTCAACATCGATAGTGGCGCGCCCCGGTCCGCCAAGAATTCTCACCACGCCAAAAGATGTAAAGCACATCAGAAATATCAATGCCGCACTGGAGCGCAAAGCTGGTCGGGCCAGTGGGAGCAAAACCTGTCGCCAAACTTGGAAAGGTGACGCTCCCAAGGTGCGAGCGGCATGGACGAGGTCATTATGGATTACGGACCACGTCGGACCGACGATGCGGACGACGAGAGCGATATTGAAAAAGATGTGGGCCACGACAATGGCCCAGACGCTGCGATCCAATGAATCGGGGAGCAAGGCCAAAAACGCAGCGCCTACGACCACCGTCGGTAGAACGAATGGGGCAGTGAGAATGAGGTAAATGGCTGTACGGCCGGGAAAGCGATAGCGACTCACAATCCATGTTGGGATCAAGCCCAAACCGAGAGTGGCCAGAGTGGAGAGAGCGGCTTGCCAGGTTGAAAACCACAAAGCCTCGGATACCCCTGGTCGGCGCCAGACATCGATGAGATCAGAAAGGTTCATGTTCTCCACGGCCAAAACCACAACGGGTACGACCAGAGTGAGAATGACGACGATCGCCGCCGGAAAAAAGGCGAACGTCATCGCCTGATGTGGGCGGTCACGGCGCATGGCGTATCGCTACTCGAGAACGAGAGCGGTCCAGGCATCGATCAATCCCTGCCGTCGGGCAGCAATATCGTCGGCTGGAAGATTCAAGGATGATTCGATCACCGGTGCGTACTGAATGAATGACGACGGAAGTGAGGCGAGGCTGTTCACGGGATAAACGAACAGATTTTCAGGGAGGGCCTCTTGGAATGTTCTGCTCACCAGGAAATCCACCAGCTGGCGCGCCTCGTCCACGTGACGTGAACCGCGTAGGACACCGGCGAATTCGATTTGTTCGAAACAAGTATCGATGACGACGCCAGTTGGGGCCGGTGCACCTGGTGGCAGCGGTGGATCAGCGAAAAGAACTTCAGCTGGTGGGCTTGAGCTATAGCTCACCACCAATGGTCGATCGCCCCCGTAACGCGTGAACGAGGAGTAGTACGCATCGCTCCAGCCATCGACGACCAAGACATCGTTGTCGACCAGCGCCTGCCAATATTCCGTCCAGTCATCGCCAAAACGCGCCACAGTTGCTAAGAGAAATGCCAACCCGGGAGATGACAAAGCCGGATTCTGCACCACCAAGAGGCTCCGATATGCCGGATCGATGAGATCCTCAAAGAGCGTTGGCGGTGAAAGGTTGCGCGATCGGAGGGCCTCGATGTCGTAGTTGACACAGACGTAGCCGACATCGACGGGAGTGACGACATCCTTTCCGGCAGCAAGGAGTCGGGAGGAAATGGGTGCTGCGGTCGAGGTGTAGGGATCGAAAACGTCAGCGTCGAGGGCTCGCGACAACAAAGTATTGTCGACTCCCCACAGCACATCACCCTCCGGATTGCCGGCGGTGAGACTTGCCTTGGCAACGAGCTCTCCAGCGTCACCTCCAAGGGCTACTTGAACATTGAGGCCGGTCTCCGCGGTGAAGGATTCGAAGATCTCAGCAGGCACAGCAAATGAGTCGTAGGCAAGCAAAGTGATCGTCGAGGTGCTTTCCGCTGATGAATTGCAGGCCCCGGCGAGCAAAGAGCCGGAAATCACCAATGCCGAAGGACTCAACTTTGATCGATATCTCTTCACCACCGACCAAAACGTGACGGGTGATTGTGGACGCTGTTGATTCATACTGAACTCCTGTGGGCAGCGGCAGGCGATGGCTGAGAGATGAGATCACCAGGAACAATGACCGCGAGAACTCCGTGATGGACGACTATTCGCGTTGGAGGATTCACAACGACATTGCTCACACCGCGGGCTGCATGGCCTTCAAGAGTTTCATCGACAAGTTCCCACTGCAGGCCGCTGGTCGTGACTCGAGATGATTCCGAGCCCAGGGGAAGCAGGCTGATGGTTGTTCCCGCTCGATGGTGCAATTCAAGGGCCGTATCGGCATGCACAACCCGTAGCTGGTCCCGGCCGACCCAAACCGACAGCGATGAAAGAGAACTGAGACGGGGATGGGCGAGGGCGGCCATCACACCCAGGACATGATCAATGCGGTCACCGCCTCCCCACAGCACTGTGGCATCGGAAAACTTCTGATCGAGCACGAAATGCAAAGCCAACTCGGCGTCGGTCAAGTCCTTGTCGGCGTCGAAGGGCACCAGAATCGATCCGACGGAACGGGCATGTTCCACGGCATCCGAGGTCGCAGAGTCGAAATCGCCGATAACCACATGGGGATGGAGGCCGAGTTCGAGCGCATGATCGAGTCCGGAATCAGCACACACCACGAGTGCGGACTCGGGCACCAGGGCAAGAACCCTGGGATCAGGTGCATGACCGCCAAGAATGATGAGGGCGTGCTGCTCGCTGTGATTGCTCATGTCCGTGCCTCCGCTGGCATTACCCAGATCAGGTCATTGGGTCGGTGGCGGCAACCACCCTCTCAGCCCACCGTTCCTGTGAGCTCCCCTTCGGGAATCACTCTAGGCAGGCTCGAAGGCGAGATGACAGCAGTTGCCAGAAATTGGCGGGTGATATGGAACTTTCGTTTCGAGAAGTCGATTTTTCCGTTCGACGCGATGGCCTGTCAGAATCACCATCGGGGAGCGTGACACACGTTCGTTCGACGAAAACGCAATCAACCAGTGGAAAAGGGGAGTCATGGTCGAGGATGTTGCAAAGAGTTCGCAGCAGTTGGCGGGAAGAGTTGCGTTGGTCTCTGGCGGCGGTCGAGGGATCGGTCGGGCGATCAGCGAATTGTTGGCCGCACATGGTGCAACCGTGGCGGTGAACTATCGCAAGGACCAGGAGGCCGCAGAAAACACCGTGGCGGCAATTACTGCCGCCGGTGGACGGGCGCAGGCCTATGCCGGCTCAGTGGAAGATCCCAACGCTGTGGAAACCCTGGTCGATCAGGTGATCGGGGATTTCGGTTACGTTGATATTTTGGTGTGCAACGCCGGAATCGCTTCGCGCGGGATGGCGGTGGCTGACACCGACCCAACGGAGTTGCAGCGAGTCATCGCCACTCATGCGTTAGGACCTCATCACCTGGCGCGCCGTGTTGTGCCGTCCATGCGAACTCGTGATCGCGGCGACATCGTCATGGTCTCTTCCGTTGCGACCACTCATATGGGCCCCAATGGAGCGCCGTACAACTTGGGTAAAGCGGCGATGGAGGCTTTGGCCAAGACGTTGGCCAAAGAGGAACGCCCCCATGGGATTCACGTGAATATTGTGGCTCCGGGTTTGGTGGAGACCGATATGGGCTTGCGTTTGGCACGGGCGATGACCGGTCAAAAAGAGATGGACGATCTTCGCAGTTTGGACTCCGTATCGCCCTTTGGTCGGGTGTGTCAGCCCATTGATGTGGCCAATGTGGTGCTCTGGCTGTGCAGTCCGGGGGCTGGTTATGTCACTGGACAGCGCATCGAATGTGACGGAGGGGGAGCACGCTGACCAAGCACACCTTTCAGAGTGACGGTATCTTGGAGGCATGAGTCCTCTCGCACCGCAAGAAACAGTGGTTTCGAACATCATCACGATTTCGGACGTCGCTCTTGAAGAGCTCACCAAATTGCGCGATGCCGAAGAAGACGCAGCGTCACTCGGACTGCGATTGGAGATTGTCAGCGGACCCGGTGAGGAATTCCGTTACGACTTGTCACTCGACGAATTTCGCAAGGCTGCCTTCACCGATGAGGTGCGCACGCACGGTGGTCTGAAAGTCATCATTCCTGCCAAGGACCTGGAACTGCTCGAAGGTGCAGTGCTGGATTACTCATCCACTGGCGGATTGGTGATTCGTAATCCGAATAAGCCACTGGCGCCGGTGATCGAAGGTTTGGTCAGTGATGACGTGCTATCGGCCGAGATCGAAGCGGTGTTGGCCGCCGAGGTCAATCCGGCACTCGCAGCGCACGGTGGATTCGTCACCTTTGTTGGGCATGACGAATCGGGTACTGCGTACCTGACTATGGGCGGCGGTTGTCATGGCTGCTCCATGAGTCGGATGACCATGCTCGAAGGTGTGCAGACCACTCTCGTCGAGAAGGTTCCGGGCGTCGAAAAAGTACGCGATATGACCGACCACAGCACCGGCGAGAACCCGTACTTCAACTGATTTGTCGCTGAGTCACCACGGGCGTTGTTGCGGCCCGCGAATCAAGCGTCCGGGCAGATCACCGGTGAATTCATCACTATCGATTGTTTGTCGTCCTTGGACAAATGTGGCTTCGTAGCCACGACCGCGTTGAATCAGTCGGCGTCCGTTGGCTGGAAGATCGAAGGCCATCTGTGGTGCCTCGAATCCGAGTCGGTCGAAATCGATGATGTTGATGTCAGCTCGATATCCGGCGGCAATGACACCGCGATCGTGCAGTCCGTAAAACGTTGCCGTCTGCTGGGTTTGTCGGTGAACGACGTGTTCAAGAGGTAACAGCGGGCCGCGTCGTCGATCACGGGCCCAATGGGTGAGCATGAACGTTGGCATACCGCCATCGCATATCGCGCCACAGTGGGCGCCGGCATCGGATAGCCCCATACGCGTATGTGGATGTTGGTGGGCCTCGTAGGTCATCGAAAGATCGCCGTAGGAATAGTTGAAAAATGGCGAGTAAATCAATCCGTGTCCATTGCCGCTAGTGAGTTGATCGAGAATCAATTCCATGACCGGTACGCCGGTGCGTGCCGAGATACTGGCAACTGAGTCGTCCCGGTGTGGTTCGTAGTCAATGTCGCCATCGACAACGAGCCACATGTTGTCAGCCTTGTGGTGCACCACTTTTTGGAAGAGACCACCATCGTCGGGGAGCTCGTGAATGAGCCGCCGACGGCGTTCTGGTTCATGAAGAGCGGCAAGACGTTCAGACATCGGCAGCTCTTGAACCTCGGCGTAGGCCGGGTGAAAGAGCAGAGGATGCACACTGCCATGGAGGCAGTAAAGAATGCCGATCGACCGACCGGCAACCTGAGCGAAGATGGGGATGTTTTCATTTTGGGCCTGGCTCATGAGATCGAGCACTGTGCGCCAGATTTCGGGGGCTTGATCAGTTTGATTGAGATTCACACTTACCGGTCGTCCAGAACGACGAGCCAGGTGGACCATCCACTCCCATTCATCAACGGGGACGCGTACGTGCTCGGGTGAAAACTGAAAATTGCCATGTCCGGCGCGGGCCATGGCATCGCCGATGGCGTACAACTCATTGGCTGCAACCATCGTTCCGGGAACCAACTCGCCCCCTTTGGAGCGATGCAATGGAGTGCGACTCGTGGAAAACCCAAGTGCTCCCGCTCGGAGGGCTTCTTCAACCAGGGTCGCCATGTGATCACGATCTGCAGACGTAGCCGGTTCGTTGCTGGCACCTCGCTGGCCCATGACGTAGGCCCGCAAAGGGCCATGTGCAATCTGGGCGCCGATATCGAGCACATAGTGACGTTGGTCGATGGCATCGAGATATTCGGGAAAGCTTTCCCATTGCCATTCAATACCGTCGGTCATGGCCGAACCAGGAATGTCTTCAACCCCTTCCATCAATTCGATCAGCCACTCGTGACGATCAGGATGTGCGGGAGCAAAACCCACGCCGCAATTGCCCATGACTGCCGTCGTCACACCGTGCCAAGAGCTCGGAGTGAGGTAGGGATCCCAAGAGACCTGAGCGTCGTAGTGAGTGTGGACATCAACGAAACCAGGGGTCACCAAACGGCCTTCAGCTTGGACGACCCGTTGTGCATGTGCAGTCGAGGCTCGACCAGGCTCACAGACATCGACAATCAAGCCGTCAACGATGGTGATGTCGGCTGGGCGAGCGGGAGATCCCGTTCCATCGACCACTGTGCCTTTGGAGATGACCAGATTCGCCATCAGCACAGACTATTGGTGGGGCCCACCTAGGGCGAAGAGATGGCTTCGATCACCAGGTCATGAAGATGGCCGTTGGTGGATATTGCCGAATTCTGTCGGAAGTCACGGAGTCCCAGGCGGTCAGTATGTCGACCGCCGGCTTCTTCGACGATGATCTGCACGGCAGCATTGTCGTATGGCGCCAATCCGATGGCATCGATGGCGATTTCGATAGCCCCTTCGGCCACCAACATGTGTTGCCAGAAATCCCCGAAGCCGCGCGTGCGATAGGCCCGTCGCTGTAAATCGATGAGTGCCGACGTGAGGCCGAGGCGATCCCATTGATCGTTCAATGTGATGCTCACTTGTGCCTCCGCAAGGTCAGCGATGTCCGAGACCGCAATCCGGCGACCCCCGGCGAAGGCTCCGAGATTGTGGGCCGCCCACCAGCGCCGTGAAAGCGCCGGGGCCGAGACCACACCGAGAACCGGACCTCGATCTCGGTGAACCAAGGAAATCAAGGTTGCCCACACCGGTATGCCGCGTGCGAAATTCGAGGTGCCATCGATGGGATCGATGATCCACGTCCAGGGTGAATCTTGCTGACCTTGTGCACCGTGCTCTTCGCCAAAGATGCCGTGGGAAGGACGTTCCTTCAACAGCGCATCAGTGAGTAGAGATTCGGTCTCTTGGTCTGCCTGGGTGACTTCAGTGCGGTCCTTCTTGCGAGAAGTGGTGAAATTACGCCGATCGAAGTAGGGCAGCGACACGGCATCGGCTTTATCGGCAAGGCCGAGAGCCAGGTCGAGTTCGACGGCCAGATCAAGATCACTCATGGTGACTGGCGACTCTACTGCTCGGCTGATTCCCAGGCTTTGATGATTCCCGCAGCATCGAGACCAATCTGTGCCAAGAGTCGATCGGGTTTGGAATGGGGAAGGAATTTCGTCGGCACCCCCAACACCGTGACTCGGCATTGGCTGTTGGTCTCGTGAATGGCAGTTGCCATGGACATGCCGATACCGCCTTCGCGAATGCCATCCTCAATTGTGATGACTGTGGTGTGGCGAGCAGCATCGTGCACCATGGCGAGATCGAGTGGAGCGCAAGAGCGAACATCCCAGACTGTGGCCGGAATTCCGCGCTCGGCGAGTTCGGCAGCGGCCGTCAGAGCCGGGCCGAGCATTTTGCCGACGGCCAAGATGGCCAGGCGTCCGTCGCCGGAGCGCACTTGGCGCGCTAACAAACCAGTTCCGACATCGTCATTGTCCACTTGGCGGGCCGCGCCCTTGGGGTAGCGGATAACGACGGGACCGGAGTCCAGAAGTTCGAAGGCGTCGTGGAGCATTTGTTGGAGATCTTGAGCACTCGATGGTGCGAGCACGCGCATGCCGGGAACTTTCGAGAGCAGAGCGAGGTCGTAGATACCGTGATGGCTGGGGCCATCGTCACCGGTGATACCGGCGCGGTCCAGACAAAAGAGAACCGGAAGTCGGTGCAGGGCTACGTCGTACACGACTTGATCCCAGGCTCGTGACAAGAATGTGGAGTAAAGCGCAACGACCGGGCGCAAACCGCCCATGGCCATTCCGGCGGCGCCGGTCACGGCATGTTGTTCAGCAATACCGACGTCGAAGAACCGATGGGGAAACCGACTTTGAAAAGGGAGGAGGCCTGTGGGTCCGGGCATCGCCGCCGTGATGGCCACGATCCGATCATCAACTTCTGCTTCTTTGATGATGGCATCGGCGAAGGCTTGGGTGTATCCAGTCGGAACAGCCTTCGGTGGACCCACGGCGGGGTCGAACACTGGAGCATCGTGGAGATGCTTTTCGTCGTCATCCTCGGCCGGCGGGTAACCCTTGCCCTTCTGAGTAAGCACATGCACCACGATTGGTCCTTCGGCCGACAAATCTTCGGCATTACGCAAAGCCTCTTCCAAATCGCGCATGTCATGACCATCGATCGGTCCGATGTAACGAACACCGAGAGCTTCGAAAAAAGAAGGTGGCTGCAAGAATTCGCGCACTGCTGCCTTCACTGCTTCCATTCCCTTTTCCGCTTGCATTCCCACGACCGGGAGATTCTGGAGCCAGGCCTCGATCCGTCGCTGGCGATGTACGTAGAGCGGGTTCATCCGAATGCGCGTGAGACTGGCCGACAGTTTTTCCGTGATGCGATCGGGTAACGGGGTTTTTTCGGGATCGGCAATGACCGAAGGCGATTGAGTCAGATTCGAAATGGTTGGGGCGTAACTGCGACCATTGTCATTGAGGACAATGATGACTTTGGTCTTGCTATGTCCGAGATTGTTGAGAGCCTCGTAGGCCATTCCTCCGGTCATGGAGCCATCGCCGATCACGGCCACGATGTGACGATGATCGTTGCGGCCTTGGTCGCGAGCGACGGCCATTCCGTAGGCATAGGAGAGCACGGTCGAGGCGTGAGAGTTCTCGATGAAGTCGTGTTCGCTTTCTTCGCGACTGGGGTACCCCGACAGCCCACCAGATTGACGCAACTGTTGGAAGCCCGTTGCCCGTCCGGTGACGATCTTGTGAACGTAGGCCTGATGTCCGGTGTCCCACAAGATTGCATCAGTGGGTGATTCGAAAACTCGGTGGAGTGCCAGGGTCAGTTCGACCGCACCGAGGTTGGACCCGAGATGACCACTGTTGGATGCCACTGCTTGCACGACGAAGTCCCGAATTTCGCCGGCTAAGTCATCGATTTCGGCATAGGAAAGCCGCTTCAAATCGCTGGGCTGGTGCAGGGACTCGAGATTCATGACACCTTGAACGCTACCTGCGGTGCCGACGGCCGAGGAATCGTGGGCCGGTCTCTGGCGTGACGCCAGTCAAATGACGCCCATCGGTCGAGTTTTCAGGCTGGCGTAGTCAACTCGGCCAATTGTTTGTGGAATTTGCGGTCGAGGCGGGCTTGATTGCGGCGGTGAAGTTCCCAACCCAAAAATGCCCCGATTGCCAAGGCCAGTTGTCCACCGAGACCATCGATCCAATAGTGATTACCGGTGACCACGATGCAGAACAAAGTCATCGCCGGGTACAACAACATGGCCGCTTTGGTCCATCTTTTGCGTAACAAAGGCCACATGGCAAAAGCGCACCAGCTACTCCACCCGATGTGCATGCTCGGCATGGCTGCGTATTGATTGGAAATGGACTTCATGGCCTCGGAGTCGAACGTCCAGAGTCCAGCGCCATATTCGGGAAGGGTGTCGACGAATCCAAATGATCGATCATCGAGAGTGCCGCGAATGCCATCGGGACCGGCATTGCGTAAAGAGCTCTCGATGCACAAACCACCGTAGCTACCTCTTTCCTGACTGGGACAGGGAGCATCGAGTAAGCGCGGGGGCATGACCGGGAACAGTGAAAAACCGACGATACCCAGAGCGGTGGTGATGGCCAGGGTGTTGCGCCACTGTGGAAAGACATTTTTCCGTTTCACGAAGAGAACGAAAAAGACGATCAGCGTGACAGCGAAATGCGCGGTGCCGTAGAAGGTATTCCAAAACTGGATGAAGCCGCGATAGGGCAAGAACCAGTCCTGGATGGACTCTTCGTGGAACAATCCGATGCCTCGCTCAATGCGAATGAGACGTTCGGCGTTGTGGAAGGCCTGCTCGGGCACCCCATCGGCGGAGAGACGTGCCGATCCAAAGAGGTTCCGACTCCAGGAATAGATGAGATAGAAGCCGCCCATGATCAGGGCCTCTTTCCACCAATAGGTGCGATGGACGCGCTGGGGTAACACTGCCAGTGGGGTAGGGGAGTCGTGAACCGCCGTCCCTGCACCGGCAGTGGTGGCTGGTTGATTGTTCGGCGCCTCCACGGCTTCCAATCTATTCATTTTGTCCGGCGGTAGTCACCGCATTGTCTGGCGGTAGTAACCGCATTGTCTGGCGGTAGGAACCGCATTGTCTGACGGTAGTAACGGCAAAGTGTGGCGCCGTTAACCCTCAGAGATGGGGGCACCGTCAGGCCCCCATTTGGAGCACTCGGTAGGCTGGAGCGGTGATCGACAACGACATCCTCGAACGAGTTCTGGCTACCGCATTGAAGACGGGGGCCGATTTTGCGGAAATCTTTGCCTCTGACTGGCGAGGTACGGGCGTCGGCCTCGACGACGGGCGGATCGAACAGTTGTCGACGGGGCGTAGTCGCGGCGCCGGCATTCGTGTCATCAAGGGTGATACGACTGGTTTCGCCCACACGGCAGATCTTTCCGAGGCCGGCTTGCAAGCGGCGGCTCGAGCAGCAGCCGAGGCAGCCAGTCGGGGGACGGGCCGAATTCATGTAGCGGCACTCACCGCTCAACCTGAGCGGATTGTCAGTCCCGTGGAGATTGATCCCTCGTCGATCGGCAAGGCCCAAAAAGTTGAACTCTTACGCCGAGTGGACGAAGCGGCTCGATCCACCGGTGGGGCGATTGCCCAGGTCTCGGCGGGCTACTCCGATGGTCGAACTCGAGTCCTGATTGCTAATAGCACCGGATTGCTGGCCCACGATGAGCGGGTGCGCACACTTTTGAGAGTGAGCGCCGTGGCCAATGGTGACACGGGGATGCAGACGGGTTTTGATTCAGTCGGTCACACCATGGGTTTTGAAATGTTCGACAAGGTGCAAGTCGAAGATATTGCCCGCACTGCGGCGCAGCGCGCCCTGACGAAGTTGAAAGCCCGTCCGGCGCCATCAGGATCGTTGCCGGTGGTGATCAAGGCTGGTAGCGGGGGAGTGTTATTCCATGAAGCCTGCGGACACGGACTCGAAGCTGACCTCGTGGCCAAAGGTGCCAGTGTGTACAAAGGCAAAGTCGGAGATCTGGTGGCCTCGCCGCTGGTGACTTTGGTGGATGACGGCACGATGACCCACGAGTGGGGGGCCATTGCCATCGATGATGAAGGTCATCCGACGCAGTACAACACGCTGATCGAAAATGGTGTTTTGACCGACTACATGTGGGACTATTTGCGCTCGCGCAATGAAGGCCGCGCTCCAAGTGGCAACGGACGTCGACAGTCGTATCAGGATCTACCGATGGTGCGGATGACGAATACTTACGTACTGAACGGAAGCGAAGAGCCAGAAGACATCATCAAAGACACCGCCCACGGGGTCTATGTGGCACATTTGGGCGGAGGGAGTGTTAATACGGCAACGGGTGACTTCGTCTTTGGTATGACCGAGGCCTACCTCATCGAAAATGGGGAGATCACTGAGCCGTTACGTGAGGGCAATCTCATCGGCAATGGTCCGCAGGTGCTGCGCGACATCGACCGCTTGGGCAACGATTTTGCGATGGGCAATCCCGGTACCTGTGGGAAAGACGGTCAGGGTGTTCCGGTCGGCGATGGTCAGCCAACTTTGCGCGTGAAGTCGTTGACCATCGGCGGCACAGCGTCATGACAGGAAGTGATCGCAGCCATGAACTGCTGGCAATAGCCGATCGGGTCATTGCTATGGCCCGACCCGATGAGCAGGTCGAGGCGTACGTCGGGCGCAGTCTGTCAACAGATGTGCGGATCTACGAAGGTGAAGTTGAGCATTTCGTTTCTGCGCAAACTGAGGGCATCGGAATTCGAGTCATTCGCGATGGTCGTACCGGAACAAGTTCATGTGGATCACTCGATGCTTCGGAGATCGCTGAAGTCTTGGCTGAGGCTCGGGACAATTTGGGTTATGGCGAACCAGATGAATGGGCAGGTATGGCAGTGCCCGATGGGGTTTCGGTGACACCGCAAACCTTGTGGAACGAAGCACTCGAATCCACCTCGACGGCCCGCAAAATTGAACTGGCCAAGATGTTGGAACGCCTGACGTTGGAGCGCGACTCGCGTGTGCGCGTGGATGACGCGAATTATTCCGATGCGTTCTCCGAATCAGCGGTGGCTACGACCACCGGAATTCGCGTCGCTGGTCGAGAAAATGGTTGCTATCTCAGCGTCGGCACTCTCGCTGATGATGGTGACGAGACCCAAACGGGATTCGGATTCGCCGTCGGCCGCAACGTGGACGACCTTGATCTTGAAAAGGCGGCCGCTGATGCTGTTGATCGCGCCACTCGACTTCTAGGCGCTACCAAACCCGATAGTCGTCGCTTGACCGTGGTTCTTGACCCGTTCGTAACTGCTCAGTTCTTAGGCATCATCGGGGGCACATTGAGCGGTGAGAGTGTGGTGAAAGGTCGCAGCCTCTTCGCCGACCGTATCGGTGAAAATGTGGCGACACCGCTATTCACGCTGGTGGACGATCCGACGAATGCCTTGGCCTACACCGCCACCGATATCGACGGTGAGGGTTTGGCGGCTCGGCGAAATGTGTTGATCGAAGATGGTGTTTTGAAGATGTTCGTCCAGTCGTCGTACTCGGCTCGAAGGATGGGTATGACTCCCACCGGCAATGGTGTACGCGGCGGATACGGAGGATCCCCAAGTTCGGGGTGTTTGGCCTTGCAAATTGTTCCTGGAAATCGATCACAAGTCGAGTTGATCGCCGGAGTGGACGACGGCATTCTCATTCAGCAGGTACAAGGTCTGCATTCCGGGGTGAATCCCGTTTCTGGCGACTTCTCCACCGGGGCGGCGGGCATCTTGATCAAGAACGGCACGCTTGGAGCGCCAGTTCGAGAATTCACCATTGCCTCGACACTGCAACGGATGCTGCAAGACATCGCCGAAGTGGGCGGAGATTTGGAATGGTTGCCGATGCGGGCCACGGGAGTCTCTTTGGTGATTCACGACGTCACTATGAGTGGAGCCTGAGTAGCCACCCGTGCCTTTGCTCCACGCCATCATTCTCGGCATCGTTCAAGGGCTGACGGAATTCCTGCCGATCTCTTCGAGCGGACACTTGCTGATTGTTCCTTGGCTTTTCAATTGGAATGATTTCAGCGACCCATCGGTGAAAAAGGCCTTCGATGTGGCTTTGCATATCGGCACTCTGGCAGCGGTGCTGGGGTATTTTCGTCGCGATTTGGTCACCTATGCCCGCAGTGGTTGGCGCGAGGGTAAGCAGTTCGTGACCCGCAGTGAGCGTTCTGGCACGGCGGAAGGACGAGTGGCGTGGTACCTGGTCCTGGCCAGTGTTCCAGCAGCGATTGTCGGAGCGGGATTCGAAACGTGGATTGATGAGACCCTAGGGACGCCCACGATCATTGCCCTCTCGCTCATTGTTTTCGGATTGATCTTGGCGTGGGCCGATCGACGAGGAGGTGAGCAACCTCTCGATTCGCTGACGTGGCGCACCGCAGGAATGATCGGAGTGGCTCAGGTTCTGGCTTTGAATCCCGGGACGTCGCGTTCGGGAATCACCATCTCTGCGGGTCGTTTTCTCGGCCTCGATCGCTGGTCGGCAGCTCGGTTTTCATTTCTGATGAGCGTGCCGATCACCGCTGGGGCAGCCACGGTGAAAGTTTCTGGTCTGATCAGCGATGGACTGCCCGAAGGGCTCCTCTTGCCCATGGTGGTGGGGATCATCACTTCGGGTATTGCCGGGTGGCTGGCAGTCGCCGGATTGTTGCGATTGATCCGCACGTCGACGTTCACGGTCTTTGTTGGGTACCGCATCATATTGGGCGGTTCGATATTGGTCATCGTGGCCAGTGGATGGCGCACGTAGCCCTCTAGATCAGGTTGCCGGGGTACTAGATGGAGTCGTTGTTGACGGTGGCGAGCTCGCAGCTGTACTGGTCGATGAGGTGCTACTTGAGGAGTCAGATGACGAGCTGGAATCTGAGGCGGTGCTGGATGCCGTTGACGAAGCCGAACCCCCACGGCTGTCGGTCTTGTAGAAACCACCACCCTTGAAAGTAATGCCAACGGGCAAGAAGACCTTTTTCACTGGTCGAACCTGGCCGTCAGAAGGGTGGGGGTACTCGGTGAGGGCATCGTCGATGAAGGCTTGCTGGACTTCTATCGTTTCACCGGTATCGGTAAATTTGTACACGTACGTGGGCATAGGGCTGTTCTCCGGAACGCAAAGTCTAGAGTCGAACCATGGCGTTCTCCCACCAGATCCGTACTGCGGTGGTGCCAGCGGCTGGCTTGGGAACTCGCATGCTGCCAGCTACCAAGGCCGTCCCTAAAGAATTGCTGCCAATCATGGAGCGACCGGCCATGCAATTCATCATCGATGAAGCCGTGGGTGCCGGTGTGGATCATGTTGTCATCGTCACCAGTCGAACAAAGCCGGCTATCGAGGAGTACTTCTCTTCGTCGCCCAGTGTCGAGCAATCACTCGACCGACAGGGTCGGCAGCAAGCAGCGAATGATCTACGTCGAATCGGACGGGATGTGCGAATTTCCTTCGCCTACCAAGATCAGCCCCGAGGTTTGGGGCATGCGGTTGGCTGCGCGCGGTCATCCGTGGGTGATGAACCCTTTTTCGTGTTGCTGCCCGATGAGCTGATGGAAGACTCGACGCTGTTGGTGTCGATGGCCGAGATTTACTCGGCCTCGAGTCGCGGTGTGGTGGCCCTGAAGTCGATGGCGCGTGAAGATCTCTCGCGCTATGGCATTGTGACCCCAGTTGGTGAGCAAGAAAGACGCTCTGGAGGGGTAGCAATGCCTATTGCACAGATCGTGGAAAAGCCGGCAGTCGATGAAGCGCCCAGTAACTTTGCCATCATCGGTCGCTACGCATTGACGCCCGACATTTTTGCCATTCTCGATGCCCTGGCTCCGAGTGCTTCTGGTGAGATCCAACTCACCGATGCATTGAATGTACAAGCAGAGGCTGATCCACTCTTTGGATTGATCACCGATATCGGTCGATGGGATGTCGGCACTCCTCGGGGTTGGGTCGAAGCAGTGATTGCGGTGGCTGTGAACCATCCTGACCATGGCGAACAAGTACGC
>JBEIGJ010000035.1:0-16817 GCA_040381935.1 Acidimicrobiaceae bacterium
GTGGCCATGGAGTCGGCAACATCTGGAGGTTCACAGTTGGCCTGGGAGCGCCTCGACGAAATCGTCGGTCATTGGGATCGCCTCGATCTTCAGCAGTGATCGTCGGTCCTGATTCGCGTCGGCGCGTCTAGTCTTGCTCCCGTGGTACCCGATCGATTCGCTCCGGTACTGGCCGAATTGGCCGAAGTCAGCCAACTTTTCCGAGGCGCTGGTAAACGTCTGTACCTCGTGGGCGGCTCGGTGCGAGATCTGCTGCTCGGATTGGACGCCGACGAGATCGATTTCGACGCCACAACCAACGCTCGGCCGGGGGAGATCAAATCCATCCTTTCCCCGTGGGCCGATGCTTTGTGGACCCAAGGTGAAAAGTTCGGAACGATTGGAGCCCGTAAAGGGGACCGGGTCTATGAGATCACCACTCATCGGGCCGAGGCGTACCATCCCGATACCCGCAAGCCCGATGTGGAATTCTCCGATGCCATCGAGACTGATCTCTCGAGACGTGATTTCACCATCAACGCCATGGCTCTGGAGTTGACCTCTGACACTCCAATCATGGTCGACCCATTCAATGGAACCGCAGACTTGTTGACGCGCACTCTGCGTACTCCGCTCGATCCCGACATCAGTTTCAGTGATGATCCATTACGGATGATGCGCGCGGCGCGATTCATCGCTCGTTTCGGGATGAATCCGGTTCCTGAGTTGGTCGCTGCGGTGAAAGCGGAAACTGAACGTCTGACAATCGTGTCGGCGGAGCGGATACGCGATGAATTGAACAAACTCATAATGGTTGATTTTCCGTCAGCCGGTCTGTGGTTTTTGGTTGAAACCGGCCTGGCGCAGATTTTCCTTCCTGAACTTCCTTCAATGCGTCTCGAACATGATCCCATTCACCGTCATAAAGACGTACTCACGCACACCCTGGCCGTGATCGAAAATGTACGACGTGACGCCCATTCAGACTTCGATTTTCGGATCACTCGTTTGGCAGCGCTCTTCCATGATGTTGGTAAACCTAAGACTCGAGGATTCCAAGAAGGGAAGGGAACCACTTTTCACATGCACGACATCGTCGGCGCCAAGATGACGCGCAAGCGTCTTGTTGCTCTGCGGTATCCGAATGAGGAAGTGGAGGCGATCACCGAACTCGTTCGTCTTCATCTGCGCTTTCACACCTACGAAATGGGATGGTCTGACTCGGCCGTGCGTCGTTATGTCAATGACGCAGGTCCGTTACTGAATGAACTCAATGTGTTGACTCGATGTGACTGTACGACTCGTAATGAACGCAAGGCGGCGCGTTTATCTCGACGTATGGATGAGTTGGAGGAACGAATCGCCGTATTGGCGGCTCATGAGGAACTCAAGGCCCTTCGACCAGAAATGGACGGAAATGCGGTCATGGAGCATCTTGGGATTCGTGAAGGTCGAGCCGTGGGACAGGCACTGGCTTTTCTTCTGGACATTCGTCTTGACGAAGGTTTGATTGGAGATGTGGAGATCCGGCAGCGGCTGGACCAATGGTGGGCGGAGCGTTCCACCAACTGAACACTGTGTCCCACCACCGAAAGACGTTGGTGTCGGGTATTCCCGTGTACCGCGGTGAATAAGAATTGAGTAGCCTGCGAACGATGTCGTCTGCTGCGAGTTCCTTCGGATCGGGTTCGATCCGCGGCATGACAACATTTCGTTCGGGTCTCGTAGATCACCGCATGGCCAGACGATCGCTGATCAACGAGTACCACCGCAAGAGGCTTGGACGCGAAGAGGTATGCGATGCCCACCCGGAATTGATGCGGGCGGCGCGAGGTATTGGTCGTCGTACTCAGACCCCATGTCCAATTTGCGCTGAAGATCATTTGGTCTTGGTGACCTACGTCTTTGGTCCCCGGTTACCTGGTCACGGAAAAGTAGTGGCCGACAATCAAGAGTTGGCTACCTTTCATCGGCGCAGTGAGGAGTACACGGCGTACGTTGTTGAAGCCTGTTGTGCGTGTCGGTGGCATCATCTCGTACGGGTCCTGCCTATCGGTGGTCAAAGCGCCAAACGGAGGGTTGGCTAGCCATGATGCGAATCGGCGCGGGCGGACGGAGGTCTCCCCGTCGTGGTGGTGGCTGGCTTCCTTACGAAGCAACGCGACGTTTACAGCGTGACGGCATCGTGGGCTTTGGCATCATTGCTGTGAGTTGTTTGGTCCTTCTGATTTTTGGTGCGGCAGACAGTCGGTTCGAGGTCGAATTCGTGGATGGAGTTCCTCAAACCTCAGGTGGCGAACCGTGTGAAATGTATGAGGCCGTGCCGATGTCGCAGCAGTCTGATCCTTTGGCTCCCACGCGGGCCATGGTGGACTGTGGGGATATGCCTGGACTCGGGCTTTCCGGGGTCATTCAACATCTTTTTCTCGCTTTGTCGGCGGTCGGGGTTCTCCTTTTGCTGAGCGCTGTTTTTTCCCTTCTTCTGGCTTCACGGATGCCGGGAGACTCCTTGGCCATTCCCATCTGCGTGGTCGGCATTCTGATTGGAGTGTTAGCGGTCTGGTGGGGTGTCGGCGGTGATGGTGCTGGATTGGCCTTCCAGGGTTTCCGCGACGAGGCCGTTGTCGGATATCTGAGCCCGGGGGGCGCAGTGAGCAGCCGTGATGGTGCGGTGTCCTGGGGAGCGGGTTTGCTGGCCGCCTCTTTTGTTCGGCTGACCAGACCCTGATCACCGCTTTCCCACAGCTCCGCCACACCCTTGTGGCACGGTGGGAATGTGAAATCGATCTGGCCCGGTACACTTCACCGCTCGCAATACCCTGCCCCATCCAGGGGCCCCGAGCCGGAAGTCCCGGCCCGAGTCCGAAGGGAGATACACGCTCATGATGCGTGCCTATGAACTGATGATCATTGTCGACGGGTCAGTCGATGACCTCGTCGCCCAACAGTGGGTCACCTCGGTCACCAAGACCATTGCTGGTGCTGGTGGTTCCGTACACGGCAAAGCCGACTGGTGGGGTAAGCGCCGTCTGGCGTATCCCATCAACAAGAAAGAAGAGGGCTACTACTTCGTCCTCAATGTTCTGGCGCCCGGAGGAGCACTCGATGAACTCGAGCGTTCATTGCGGATCTCCGATGACATCCTCCGCCACAAATTGTTGCGTCTCCCATCCGACGAGGCTGCTCGTCGCGGGCTCGCAGCCGCCTGATCGCACCGGTTACTCGGAAGCACCCGTACTCATCAACCGTCTCCAACATTGGAGGGACACATGGCATCGAACAGCATCACCGTCGTCGGAAACCTCACGAGGGATCCCGAATTGCGGTACACCCAATCGGGTAAAGCGACAGTCACCGTTGGCATTGCGGTGAACCGCAATTATCAGGTCAATGGTGAGTGGAAAGAGCAGACGACGTACATGAACGTGGTCGCCTGGGATCAACTGGCGGAGAACATCGCCGCATCGCTGACCAAAGGGACGCGCATCTTGGTTTCCGGTCGCTTGGACGTGCGTGAGTACGAGAATCGCGAGGGCGTCAAGAAGACGTCAGTAGACATCGTGGCTGATGAAATCGGACCGACTCTGCGTTGGGCTACGGCCACCGTCGAAAAGACCCCGGCGCGAGGCGGCGGCGATTCTGGTTCTCGGCCGGCGCGAGGAGCGGCTGCTCCTGCGGACGAAGCCTTCTACGGCGACGAAGAGCCCTTCTGATCGCCCTGAGTCTTCGACGACCGATACATCTCACACTTATCCGCTACCCACAATTTTCACCATGAAGGAATAGTCATGAGCAATAGCAATTCGAAGAAGCCCGTCAGGGGCCGAGTACCCAAAGACGGTGGTCGCAAGATCAAGAAGAAGGCCAACGTTCTGGCCGCTGAAAAGATCGAGTACATCGATTACAAAGATGTCAATCTTTTGCAGCGTTTCATGTCGGACCGTTCCAAGATTCGCGGACAGCGTCTGAACGGCAATACCGTTCAACAGCAGCGCGAATTGGCCAATGCAGTCAAGAATGCCCGTGAAATGGCTCTTCTGCCCTACACCAAGCGAGTGGCTTCAGTGGGCCGCGGCCCCCGTGGTCCGCGAGGACCGCGTGGCGGCGAAGAGATGGTCGATCAGGTCGAGAGCGCCAGTGTCGAGACCGAAAATGACGAGCTGGACACCGATCTCGAATTGGGTACCGAGGCTCTGACCGAGGGAATCGAGGAGTCCTGACATGAAAGTCATTCTGAGAGCAGATATTTCCGGACTCGGAAAGCGCGGCGACATCGTCGAGGTATCCGATGGACACGGACGCAACTACTTGTTGCCCCGCGGCTTGGGCATCAAAGCCTCTGATGGGGCGGTTGCTCAAGCTGCCACCATGCGCCGGCGTCGCGATTTGCGTGACGCTGCTGATCGTGAAGCCGCTCAGACCATCGCTTCGACCCTGGTGGCCAAGATCATTGAAATCAAGGCTAAGTCCGGTGCTGAAGGTCGTTTGTTTGGTTCGGTGACTGCTGCCGATGTGGCAAAAGCGGTTGAAGATCAGACCGGAATTGCCATTGAACGGCGAAAGTTGGCGGTCCCGGACCACATCAAGTCGGTCGGGGAACACAGTGTGACGGTGAAGTTGCACAATGACGTCCAATTCGACGTCACCATCAACGTCGTCGGCAAGTGACAGGATCGGGTCGCCACCGGGATGGTTCCGGTGGTGGTCCGCAGACACTGCCTCCCCAGACCGGAGTGGCACGGGGGAAGATCGAGTTTTCCCCAGTGATCATTACTTTTCCACAGGTCATACACAGGCTTGTACCCCTAGCGATCAACAGGGTCGATAGGCCAAGGTTGTTCCGATGAGTGACGCGTATACCAATGGATCCAATAGAGGGGCGAAGCCCAAACGCGATCAAACGCCGCGCCCAGTGATGAATAGGGTGCCCCCACACAACATCAGCGCCGAGGAATCTTTGCTGGGGGCAATGCTGTTGTCACGTGAGGCAGTGAACGCCGTCGCCGAAGCCGGCGTGCGCGTCGAACACTTCTACAAACCCGGCCATCAACACATCTTCGATGGGATGCGCGCCTTGCTTTCTGGCGGAGATCCCGTCGACCCCGTCACCGTCGCCGATGAACTACGCCGCGTTGGTCTTCTCGAAGAAATTGGTGGACTGGATTTTCTCCTGCAATTGCAGAACTCCACACCAGTCATCGGCAATGCATCGCGCTACGCCAAGATCGTGATGGATACAGCTGCTCTCCGTCGGCTCATCAGTGTGGCCAGTGAAATTGCCGAAATCGCCTACACCGAACCCGATGATGTTGCCAAAGCTCTCGATGATGCCGAGTCGCGTGTCTTTGCCGTTGCTGAAGAGCGTGTTGTCGATTCAACGCGTCAGATCAATGAGCTTTTGGTTTTGGCCTGGGAAGAGATCGAAGACCGCTATCAGAGCAAAGTGGCCCTCACGGGAGTGCCCACTGGATTCGTAGATCTGGATGAAATGATCCTGGGGTTGCAACCGTCGTCCCTGGTCATCGTAGGAGCACGACCAGCGATGGGTAAAACGGCATTTGCCATGAACATTGCCAGCCATGTTTCGCAGACGACCAATCTTCCGGTGCTGGTGTTCTCATTGGAAATGAGTCATACCGAATTGACGATGCGATTCCTTTCCTCCGAGGCCCGTATCGATTCGAAGAAATTGCGAACCGGTTCGATCTCTGAAGCCGAATGGAGTCGCATCAATACAGCTATCGGTCGCCTCGAAGATCGCCCGCTCTATCTCGACGACAACGCCAGCGTGACGGTGATGGAGATCAGGGCCAAGGCCCGACGGTTGAAGGCCAAACATAATGGCTTGGGATTGATCGTGATCGACTACCTGCAGTTGATGAGTGGCAACAATGGTGAAAGTCGGCAGTTGGAAGTCAGTGAGATCAGTCGAAACCTGAAAATTCTGGCTCGTGAACTAGAAGTTCCCGTGATCGCCCTGAGTCAGTTGAGCCGACGGCTCGAAGACCGTCAGGACAAGCGACCGCAATTGTCGGACCTTCGTGAGAGTGGTTCATTGGAACAAGACGCCGACATCGTGATGTTCCTCCATCGACCAGAGATGTTCCGCAATGAGCGCGGTGACGGTGCTGAGAACTCTGATAAAGGCGTGGCCGAGGTCATCGTGGGCAAACATCGTGCTGGTCCGACTGGCACGGTGAAGTTGGTGTTCTTCGGAGAACACACACGGTTCGAGAATATGGCCAAGGGTTTCCAGGCCGATCCTGAGGATCGCTGAGAGTCAGCCGGCGGGAATCAAGATTGGATCGCCCTCGGGCTGCCACACTTTGGCTCCAAACTGCTTTTCCATCTCCGGTTCCGGGTTCAAGAGCAGTTCCATGGCATGAGCCTTCTCTTGGGCAGTGAAGTCACGCACTGTGTGGCAGAACTCGACGGTATTGCCCTCGGGGTCACGGATGTAGATCGAACGACAGAATTCATGATCGACTTCCAGCACAGTGTGGCCGTGGGCTCGCCACCGCTCCCGGTGTGCTTCGAGATCTTCGAGACGAGGCGCGTCGAAAGCAATATGGTTGACCCACCAAGGCAGCCCGGCGCTTTTGTTGAGGTTGGTGCCGAATTCGGTGCCGATGGATTGGTCGTGAATCTCCCAAAACGCGATCATGCCTTGTTCGCCCGAGGGTGATGTTCCCGTGGAATAGAAGAAATGCTTACTCCAACCGCCTTCTGGGGTCGGGGCGCTGACGGTCTTGACCAACTCGAAGCCCATGACCTGGGTATAGAAATCAAAATTGGCTTGGGTATCTCGGATGGCAATGGCGACGTGATGGAATCCCATGGGTGAATTATGTCCGATTTCCTCCTCCAAACAGACACGCTGGCACAATAGGTTCATGTTCCTTGGAGATGACCTGCTCAAGTGGATGGTTCTGGCCCTTGGTGGGGCGCTCTTTGCCGGAAATCTGGTGGCCATCGTGAAACCTCCTCCTGCCCCCAAAGATGGTGATCTGGAAAGAGCTCCGATAGTGCGCAGCGTCTTTATGGGACTTCTAGGTTTGGTGGCAGCCCTGTGGGCCTTGGCTTCGTTGTTCCAATCATGAACAGTGAACGTCTCGATCAGCAACTGCACTTCTTGTTGGAGATCGATCGCTTGAAACAGGTCGAGCGGCAGACCTCCATCGTCGGCGGTCTCCGTCGAGAAAATACTGCGGAGCATTCGTGGCATTTGGCCATGTACGCCTTGATCTTGCATGAATGGAGCAATACCGACATCGATATCGCCCATGTTTTAGCGCTGTGTCTGGTCCACGACATCGTGGAGATCGACGCTGGTGACACCTTTGCCTACGACGTATCTGCCCATGCCGATAAAGAGCAGCGTGAACAGGCTGCCGCTGAGCGACTTTTCGGTTTACTCCCGGATGATCAAGCCCAAAAATTTCGTTCGCTGTGGGATGAGTATGAGGCCCAGGAAACGTCTGAAAGCCGGTTCGCCAATGCCGTGGATCGACTTCAGCCAGCCATGCTCAATCAACATGCAGGTGAAGAATCTCCGTGGAAGAGACATGGAGTGACTGTGCATCAGGCTGTTCAACGTCTCTCACCGATTGGCCACGGATCAGAGGCTCTGTGGCAGCGAACTCAGTCGATTATCTCTGAAGCGACGCGTCGGGGCAATCTCATCGAAGAGTGACTGCCACGATCCTTACGGCACCCAGATTCCTTCGGCGGCGATGATCGTGCCGTCCACGATGGTGAGAAGGAAGGGCGAGTTCACAAGAAAGGCTGATTCTTGTTCACCACTTTCAGTGGGAACTGTGACCAACGGAGGTAGACCGCCGTTCATCAGTGACCAAAACGTGGCTGGTGTCACTGCAGTATTGCGATCTGGAGTGATGGCCATGGAAACAAAGAGCAGATCGCTGAGAAAGCTGGGATACGTCTGCTCTCCAGACTGAGGAGCGACGCCGTAGTCGTTGTTGCAGGAGTCATCGGCTGTGCCAAATTCCAGCACGCAGGCTGCTCCGAAAAAGGCTTGTCGGATGTCGAAGATGATTCCGCGTTCATTTTCATCAAAAACGTTGATCGGTACACCCCAGTAAAAACCGTCGGGCAGATCCTGAGTGATGGAACCATTGGCGACCCATGCTGACTTCACCTCAGCAGTGGCATCTGGCAATTGCGGGGGATCCACCGGTGTCCAATCATCGATGATTTGGTCGATATCCAAATCTCCCAGCGTGTCGCTGAAGATTTGTACGGGCTTTCCTAAATTGCTGGGATCAGTTGCTGGACCAGGTGATCCACCATCTGATCCTTCTCCACCATCGTCGTTCGGCGCTTGTTCATTGGTGTTCTCGGCATTGGGCGGGTTCGTGCCAACGACATCGATTTCCGCTGGATCGGAAGTATTGGCGGAGTCATCGGCGGCACGGACCAGCAACAGGCCACCGACTCCCGCGATGATTCCCGCCAGGAAAATGGCCGGAACACGGGAAGCTTGTTTCTTCTTGCGCCGTTTTGCGGGTGCCCGCTTGGTTGCCATGGGTTCATTCTGCCAGTCAGATCAGCAGTGTAAAGGCATCTCAGAGTTTGCGGAGATGGACGTCAGATACCCGGTGGTTGGATCCTTTGCAGAGAATCAGCGAAGCTCGCTCCCGAGTGGGCTCGATATTGTTGCGCAGGTTGAGACCATTGATCTCTTTCCAAATACTGCGGGCCACCTCAGTGGCCTCATCACGAGACAGATGCGCAAAGTGCTGAAAGAAACTCTCGGGTTCCTGGAAGACCGAATCACACAGGCTCAAGAAGCGATCCACGTACCACGTTTCAATGTTTCGCTCATCAGCATCGATGTAGATGGAGAAGTCAAAGTAGTCACTGACGAATTCGGTGTTGTCACTGCCGGGTGAACCAACCTGCAAAACATTCAATCCTTCCAGGATCAAGATGTCTGGCTGACAAACTTTGGTGGTTTCACCTTCGACGATGTCATAGACCACATGGCTATACACCGGCGCTTCCACCGACTTTTGTCCGCTCTTCAAATCCCGGAGGAACTTGAGCAAAGAGCGAGTGTCGTAACTTTCTGGAAAACCCTTACGGTTCATGATGTCGCGCTCTTCTAGAACACGATTGGGGTGAAGGAATCCATCGGTGGTGATGAGATCCACTTTGGGATGATCGGGCCAGCGAGCCAGCAAGGCTTGCAGAATACGGGCGAAGGTGCTCTTACCCACGGCCACACTTCCGGCCACACCAATGACGTAGGGCATTTTGGGAGCCAACGTACCAAGGAAGGTGGCACTGACTTTGTGCAGGTTTTGGGTGGCAGAAACGTACAAATTGAGAAGACGCGTTAATGGAAGATAGATGGCGGCGACTTCATCGAGATCAATGCGTTCGTTGATGCCGCGAAGGCCATCAAGGTCGGCCTCGCGCAGAGTCATGGGTGTGGCGGCCCGCAAGTCCGCCCATTGCTGACGATTGAACGATTCGAAACGCTCGCTGGCCGACCAACTTTTGGCGGTCTCTGAGGAAGAGTTCACGATGAAGCTGTTGAATCGCGAGATGGTCGTCGTGGTGAGGCAGCATTCTCGGTAGCAGTCAAGACATCGACGCCGGTGTCGGTGACGAGAATGGTGTGTTCGAATTGTGCGGTGCGACTGCCGTCTGCGGTGACTGCAGTCCAGTCGTCATCCCACATCAGGTGCTGCCAGGTTCCGAGCGTGATCATCGGTTCGATGGTGAAGACCATGCCCGGTTCCATGATCATGGTGTTGCGCGGGTCGAAGTAGTGCAGAACCTGAATGTCGGTGTGGAATTGCTCACCGATGCCGTGACCAATGAAAGAGCGCACGACACCCATTTTGTATTTCTTGGCGTGATCCTCGATGGCTTTACCGATGACGTTGAGTGGTTTACCGGGCTTAACCGCTTCGATACCCAACCACAGGCATTCTTCGGTGACCCGCACCAGACGGCGGTCCTCGTCGCTGACCTGGCCAACGAAGAAGGTGGCATTGGTGTCGCCATGAACTCCGTTGACGAAGCAGGTGACGTCGAGATTGATGATGTCACCGTCTTCAAGGATGGTGCTGTCGGGGATGCCATGACAGATCACTTCATTCAGGGAGGTGCACACGCTCTTGGGATAGCCGTGATAATTGAGTGGGCTGGGATAGGCGCCACGTTCGATGGTGAGATCGTGGACCAGGACATCGATGTCGTTCGTGGTGATACCTGGTTTCACGAAGTCACCCGCCAGCCGCAAGATATCGGCCGCCATGGAGCAGGCGTAGCGCATGCGGTCGATGACATCGGGCGACTTCACATGGGGTTCGTTCCAGCGCTGTACTTTGCCGGTCTCGGCATAAGAGGGTTTGGCGATGGTGCCAGGTACCGGGCGCTTGGGAGAGATTTCACCGGGCAGGATGCGACCCTCGATGCCGCGATGGCAACGACGGTACTTGCGCCCGGAACCGCACCAGCAGGGGTCATTCAATTGCGGGGGGTTCTCCGGAGCCCGAACACGCCCGGTTCTGGTGGTCATGCACCAGAGGTTATCCGTGAGCATCTGGTTTGGTTCTCGTTGCTGGATTCGCCTGCTCTGGGACTGATTCGAGTAGGTCGAATATCCGATTCAGCTTCTTGATCCGGATCGTCAAAGTCTCCCCCGTGAATGAGATGCGGGACCTGCGCCCGAAGGTGCAGTCGTGAGACATCAACGTCCAGAAGCCAAAGTCGGTCAACAAGCGATGTCCTCAGCACCGACTTCACGAGTGCGGATTCCCGAATTAGCCATTGGGCTCTTCGTCGTCTCTGCGTGCATCTTGGGAGCCTTGTTGTGGCAGCGCTCAGTAGAAAAGGGAACACCGGTCTTGATTGCTGGCCGCGACCTTCAACGGGGCCAAGTCATCTCCGATGCCGATCTCGCTGCTGTCGTGGTATCCAGTGACGAGCCGATCCGACTCTTGAAGGCATCGGCAGCCACAGAGATACTGGGCATGCGCGTATTGGCCAATATTCCGATGGGATCTCCGATCTCCACCGCCCAACTGTCGATGGTCGAACCGGTGGGTGCTAGTCACGCTTTGGTGGCTGTGACAGTGACATCGGCTCAGGCGCCACTCGATCTCATTGCCGGGGATTCGGTGCGTCTGGTGAGCGTGAATAGTGAGATCGATGGATCTCGCCGAGTGGATGTCTTGGATCACGTGGCGTTGATTTGGGAGATATCAGCTCCAGACGATCTCGATAGTCGGCGCTCGGTGACGCTCCGCCTTCCCTTTAACGTTGCCAGTTCGGTACTGGGTCACGACGAACTTCATGTGTTGAAAGTGGGGTTGTGATGTCATTGGTGGCCTTAGGAACTCCAGGAGGTCTGAGCGAAATCTCATCGATTGCGTTACACATCGGATCGATGTGGCCCCGGCCGGTCACTGTTGTGGAGGCTGATCCCGATGGCGGACGTTTAGCGGCGCGCCATAATTGGCGGATCCGACCGGGGTTGGGTGCCCTCGCTGCATCTCTGCGGCAGATGCAGGGGACCAATTCCGACAGTGGAGCTGCGTCGTATGGAGCAGATCTCAAAGTGGTGGCGGCTCCGGCGTCCCCAGAGGAGGTCATTTCGGTCATACCGCATCTCTCAGATTCAGCCCGACGAATCGAAGAGGTCCTTGGTACCGATGTTCTGGTCAGCGTGGGGACCATTCGACCTGGGTCGCCAGCGTCAGCGCTCATCGAGAGTGCCGACGCGCGATTGCTCGTCATGCGCTGCACGATCGACGATGTTTCAGCTGTCGTTCATCGGCGCAAACTCTTACAAGCCATCGGTACTTGGACTGTTCTGACGGCCGGCGGGGCACTCACCACTGTCGATATCTCTCGGGTCATTCATTGGCCGGTATTGGCAGACCTTTTGCCCTCTGATCGCAGAAACACCATCATTCTTCGGCGAAGGATCGGTGAATTTGCGGCAAACCTGCGATCTCTAGACCCTCCACACCATCAACTGGGTTGTCGATGAAGTCTGCAGAACACGGACGGACCTTGTCTGATCTCACCCGGCATCTCACGGATACGTTGGTGTCGTATCGTCAAGATGAACGGGGGCACGGCCGCGAGCCATCTCTTGATGAGGAAATGCAGTTGGCCGAAAGGAGCGCTCGCTCATTCTTCGACCGACGTGTCTCGGAGTCGATGCTGACTGGTCATGAAGCCCCATCTTTCGACGACGAGTCGAAGATCACTCAACGGGCTATCGATACTTTGCTGGGATTCGGACCGCTGCAGCGTCTCCTGAACGACCCTGATATCACCGATATTCACGTACGGGGTACGGCACCTATTTGGATCAAGCGCCGTGATGGGTCCCGTTCCGAGTTGGATCCCATCGTGGGCACTGATGAAGAACTGGTGCGCCTGGTCCGCAATGTTGCTTCACGATCCCGCCACGGGGAGAGGCGCTTTGATGCCTCGACTGTGGAATGCAACCTTTGTTTGGACGACGGAAGTCGACTGTTCGCGGTCATGGACGTGTCTCAGCATCCGGCGCTAGTCATCAGAAAACATCAATTTCATCTTTCTTCGTTGGATGAGCTGTGTCGTAGCGGTCTCATGGAGGCAACTCTCAGAGAATTTCTCAGAGCAGCGGTCCGGTCACGGCGCAACATCATCGTTGTGGGGGGAACAGGTAGCGGAAAGACCACATTGATGCGATCTTTGATGAATGAGATTCCCTTCGATGAACGAATTGTGACCATAGAAGATGCCTATGAACTAGGTATCGAGCGCTTTGCACAACTCCATCCCGATCATGATGCCCTGCAATCTCGAAGTGCCAACATCGAAGGTCATGGAGCGATTCCCCTGTCGGATCTCACTCGCATGGCACTGCGAATGGATCCGGATCGGGTGATTATTGGCGAGGTGCGAGGAGCCGAGGCCTTTCCCATGCTCCTGGCCATGAGCCAGGGCAACAACGGGTCAATGTGCACACTGCATGCTGACTCCACGCAGTCGGCATTTTCCAAACTCGCAGCCTACGTCTCGATGGCCAATACTGGATTGCCTATCGATGTCGTCAATCTTCTCATTGCCACTGCGGTGCATCTGGTGGTCCACGTCGAAATCAATCTTGGCCATCGACGTATCACAAGCGTTCGCGAAGTAGTGGATAGCGATGGCCCGCGCATCATTTCCAATGAGATATTCGCTACTCAGGGAGGGCAGAGCGCGACGCCCGCCTATCCGATGACATCCGCTCTACGAAACGCCCTCAGCACCTCTGGTCATGATCCGCTACCGGGCATCAGCGAATTTCCATCCGGAGTGCGTTGATGTCAGTCCTCCTTCGCTTGGTACTTGGACTCATGACCGGTATGGGCATTCTCTTGATGATTGCCGGAGTTCGGGGTGTCGACCTTTTTCGATCATCGTTCGCTGCTGTGCAGGGCCGGCGATCTCGTCGCGACGAAACGCAACTGGTCGAGTCTCTAGCGGTATGGACCGAACAGCTACGCGACACCATGGCTGGTGCCAGTGGTATGGAGCAGGCACTTGCAGTGACGTCTCAGACGGCACCGTTACTTTTGCGACCTGCGGTGCAAAGGATGTCGGCCCGGCTGGGATTCACATCGTTGCCGGATTCGGCTCGGCAATTCGCCCAAGATGTGGATCACTCACTGGCCGATTTCGTAGCGGCTGCTCTGATTACTGCTGCCGAAAATCAGGTGCGAGATATGGGTTCACTCTTGGGTCATTTGGCGGAATGCTGTCGGTCGGATGTTCAAATGCGAACTCGCGTGTGGGTAGCCCGAGCTCGATTGCGAAGTGCAGTGCGGATCATCACTGTCGTTGTCGTGGTGTTCATTCTCGGTCTCTACGCCCTCAACCCCTCGTACTTGGAGCCCTATGGATCACCGACGGGATTAGGGGTCTTGGCGGTCATCATGTCACTCTTTGCTGGTTCACTGGTGCTCCTGCAAAGGTTGGGTCGGCTCGACTCCCCGGATCGATTCGTGGCGCGACGGTCTTCTGGGAGAGCGCAATGATCCATCCCATGTTGTTCATTGGTGCTGGTATCGGACTGGGACTTCTTCTCATTCGGTCCTCTTTTCGACCTCCTGTGGATCCCTTGGGACTGCGGGAAAAATTGGTTGATATCGAGTCAATGGTTCGGTATTTCTCCAGCAGATCACGAGTTGCGCTCAGTGACCTCGAGATCACGGAACGCTCTCAGTCCGCGGTGACAATTGAACGTCTCGTACTGGGTTTGGCCGGACTGATGTTGCCTTTGGCCATGATGCTGATCACTGCTCTGGGAGGAGTCGCGCTACCAGGTCCATTGATGCTGATGACCGCAGCCATTGGTGCAGTCGTTGGGTACCGAGTCCCTCACTGGCAGTTGCGGACGCGAGCGGCCCTGGCCCGGCGACGATTTCGTACGTCACTGTCGGCATATCTGGATTTGGTCTCCATCATGTTGGCGGGAGGTGCGGGTATCGAGACCGCTCTCTTTGCCGCATCTCGAATTGGTGACGGCCCAGCTTTTGCCAGGATTGCCAATGCTCTTGATGTTTCCCGAACCTCGCGAGAGTCCCCATGGGATGCTTTGTCCACCTTGGGAATGGGTATTGGCGTATCGGAGTTACCCGATCTAGCAGCCACGGTGCGCCTCGGTGGCGAGCAGGGTGCTCGGATGACGGCATCGTTAGTAGCCAAGGCATTTTCGATGCGCGCCAAACAATTGGCCGAAGTCGAGGCTGAAGCCAATGCAGCTACGGAAAAGATGGGTCTTCCGATGGTGATGCTGTTCATCGGATTTCTTCTTTTGCTCGGGTATCCAGCCATGCATTTGATCAACGCTGGGTTCAGTACCTGAGTCAGCAACAACGACAGTCGAGCACTACAGAGAAAAGACACGACACGAGGAGGAACACAATGAACCAGTTGCTACCGCTAGGAGAGTTGTACTACAACCGAATTATTGCTTGGCGTTCGCGCCGCAACGATCGAGGTGAGGTGAGTGCAACCACAGTGGTCCTTGCTGCTGCTCTGATTGCCCTGGCCATTTCGGTTGGTGTGATCATCTCGAGCAAAGTGCGCGATAAGGCCAACAGTCTGAACCTGGGATGAAGAACCTTCAGCAACAGTCGGATCGAGGCGAAATCACTTCCCAAACCGTCATCGTTCTGCCTCTGGCTATTTTTGTCTTGTTTGTGGCGATTCAAAGTGCTTTGTATTTCCATACCTCGCACGCAGCCGGCGCTGCTGCAGCCGAAGGGGCATCGGCGGCATCGGCTAAGTCCTTGAATTCAGTTCAAGCATCTCAACGCGGTCAGGAGAGAGCCAATGCGCTGCTTCAGGAGATCGGAACCGAACTAGCCGCAATGACCAGGGTGGAGGTGCTGCCCCATGAGGTTCAGGTGACTGTGGTTGCTCGAGTTCCGCGTGTCGCCCCCTTCTTTCCCCCGACAGTGAGCCGGACAGTAGTGGAGCCGCGGGAACGCTTCCTGGCAGAGATCCAACGATGAACCGACACTGGCGTCTGACACCAAATTGCCGGGATTCAGGATCTGCGATTGTGGAAATGGTCTTGCTGACTCCAGCGTTGGTCGTGCTGTTGCTCTTCGTGGTACATGTTGGGCGCAGTGGAGAAGGATTGAGTGAACTTCGCCATGCCGCTGATCAGGGGGCACGCGCCGCTTCATTGTCTTCGCGATCCCGGATGCGATCGGCTGCCGAGATGGCGGTACGTCGGGACCTTTCTCTCTCGGGATCGAGCTGTGAGAACCCGACTGTGATGGTGAGATATTCACGGTCGGCCTCGAGCGATTCAGTACGCGTGGATGTGCAGTGTTGGGTATCGAGTGCCGGGTTGTCCTTGATCGGGGCACGACCTATGCAACTGACAGCCTCATCGACCGAGGTCATCGATCGTTTTCGGGGCGGGGCATGATTCATGGGTCCGTGAGAGACCGAGGATCGATCACCGTCTTTGTCATTGGACTCGTTCTTTCCTTTCTTGCCAGTGCCGGTCTCGCTCTTGATGGAGGTCGATTGGTTGCCGCCCGTGTAGCGGTGTCCGATCATGCTGAAAACGCAGCGCGCATTGGCGCTCAACAAGTGGGGTTGATGCGTAGTGGTGCACGAATTTTGCAAAGCGGGCCAGCGCGACAAGCAGCCTTGCAGTATCTCCGTGTCCAGGGTGTGAGTGGAGAGGTCGTGGTAGGGGCTCGAACGGTCACCGTGACCACCAGATTCGTTCAACCCACCACCTTTTTGAAATTGGTTGGGATCAACGAACGAGTTGTTTCCGCAATCAGAACAGCCGAGATTTCGGCTTCCTCATGAGTTCACGCGTCATTCGCTCAGCGTTTGTCCTGGTGATTTTGGCTATCCCACCATGGCTCTTGACCGCAATTCCCGATCTTGTCTCTTTCGACGACGTTTCCAATGGATCACTGATAGTCCGGGAGGGATGGCAGACCCTGCGGGGTGGAAGGCTTCCGGTTCCCGAACTGATTGTCCTCACCGTTGCCATCGTGTGGTTGAGTTGGCTGCGAATATGTTTCGGGTTCCTTTGGGCATTGGGAAGAGTTCTCTTTCGGAGGCCGATTCATCACCATCGACGCTGTTCAGCGAAGTTGGCGTTGTGGGCTTTGATGATTAGCCCGACGGTGGCCTTGTCCGTGTGGCCCTCTTCGGTTCAGGCCGTTGGCGAGTCGTTGGAGACCACCGAAAGAGATTTTCAGAACAAACCTCTTTCAGTGCCTCAGGTCTTGGTCTCGGTTGTCGTCGCCAGTGGCGTACTCTTCCGACTTCGAACAAGACGA
>JBEIGJ010000036.1:0-16539 GCA_040381935.1 Acidimicrobiaceae bacterium
CGACTGGCCTCAGTGGGGTACGAAGTGGTGATTGGCTCGCGATCACTGGAGCGGGCGACCGAGGTCGTCGCCGCCGAATTGGTGAAATTCCCCGACATCGCCCCGCGCTTGTCGGCTGGCGATAATCCGACCGCGGCTGGTTGTGATGTCATCGTGGTCGCTACTCCATGGGATTCAGCGGCAGCCACAGTGCAAGAAAACGCCGCTTTCCTCGATGGCAAGATCGTCATCAGTATGGCAAATGCCTTGGTACGTGTGGCCGGGGAGTTTCAGCCTCTTCTTCCGCCTCGGGGAAGCGTTGCGGCTCATGTGCAAGCTGCAGTTCCTCAGTGTCGTGTCGTGGCGGCCTTTCACCATTTGCCAGCCAAGGAACTTGGACACCTGGGAGAGCCGATCGACTCCGATGTGCTGATCTGCTCTGATGACGCCGATGCCTTGAATGTCGTGAGCGACATCGTGTCTCATATTCCTGGTTGTCGTCCCTTGGATGCCGGTCAGTTATCCAATGCCACAGCAATTGAGGCCTTCACTGCAGTCTTGTTGCAGTTGAATGTGCGTTATCGCACGCGTGTGGCTCCAAAGATGACGGGTATCAAACTTGACGGTTCTCGCTGAAGAAGGTTTTCGATGTCTGTCATGAAGTTGTTCGATACGGCGCGCCGAGCAGTGGTTCCTTTCGAACCAGGTCCGCTGGTGTCGATGTACACCTGTGGCATCACTCCTTATGACGCCACCCACATTGGACATGCGGCAACCTTCATCGCCTATGACGTTTTGCAGCGACGGCTCATCGATATAGGGCATGAAGTGCGTTGCGTCCGCAACGTCACCGATGTCGACGACCCACTTTTTGCCAAGGCCCGAGAATTGGGCGTTCATTATCTCGATCTTGCCGCCGGTGAAGAAGCCCGGTTCGAACGGGATATGGCGGCACTGAATGCTTTGCCGACTTTCTCCTCGCCTCGGGCATCGTCGGCCATTCCCGATATTCGCGGCTTCATCGGGATGGTGCTGGAACGCGGATTCGCCTACGAAGCCCAAGGTTCGGTGTACTTCGACGTCAGTCGCTTCGATTCCTTTGGCTCGATCAGTCATTACGACCGCGAGCAGATGCTCGCGTTTGCCCGGGAGCGTGGCGGAGATGTGGACAATCCGTCCAAACGCGATCCGCTGGACTTCGTTCTATGGCAACCTTCGGCTCCTGATGAACCGGCATGGGATGCCGTCTGGGGTGCCGGGCGTCCTGGATGGCACATCGAGTGCAGTGCTCTGGCTTTGCGCGAACTAGGTGAGACCATCGACCTTCATGGTGGTGGATCAGACCTGATCTTCCCGCATCACGAATGCGAACGAGCCCAAAGTGAGTCAGTCACCGGACAACTTTTCGTTCGTCATTGGATGCATGTGGCCATGGTCTTCAAAGACGGCGCGAAAATGTCCAAAAGTCTGGGCAACTTGGAATTCGTCGATGCCTTGCGTCGTCTCTGGGATCCCCGGGCCATTCGGTTAGCCATTATCAATAATCACTATCGGCGCGAATGGGAATGGACCGATGCCTTGATGCCAGCGGCCAACAGCTTGTTAGCTGAGTGGATTGCGGTCAGTGGACCCGAACGCCAGGCACCGGAGCGACCAGACGGGGCCTTACTGGATGAAGTTCGTTCCTGTTTGGACGATGATCTCGATACCCCAGGGGCAGTGCGGGTCATTCAGTCAGCAGCGCTGGCTGGACACGATGTGGGGGATGCGGCCGCCTTATTGGGTATCGATCTTCGTCATTCTCACAGCCCGTGAATCTAGTCACGAGCGATCCCGGCTGATCGAGATCGACAGTCTTCATTCGCTCGTAACAGACTGTTTACGACTCGACCTATCTTCCCCCTCGATGAGACCGTAAACTCCCCGCACGATTGATTGTGCGAGGACCGAGGGGAGGATGCGATGAAAGCACGGGGAGCCGGGAAAGCTCAGAGTCGGGCGCGTGCAGTCCTGGGTCCTCCGGCTCGTCGTCTTTGGAAGATCGATATCTCTGGTCTCGATCGGTTACCCGATGATGGACCGGCCATCCTCTGCCCAAATCACATCAGCTTTTTGGATTCGGCCTTCTTGATGCTGACTCTGCCGCGGAATATCTCTTTCGTGGGAAAAGCCGAATACATGGATTCGTGGAAGACCAAATTCCTTTTCCCGATGATGGGAATGATTCCAATCGACCGCTCTGGTGGCGAAAAGAGTCAGGCAGCTTTGGATGCAGCACGTGAAGTTCTCGAGCGCGGGGAACTTTTCGGCATGTTCCCCGAAGGCACGCGCAGTCGTGATGGTTGTCTGTATAAGGGGCGAACGGGCGCTGCTCGCTTGGCCACCGCGGTTGGATGCCCGATCTATCCGGTGGGGATCGTTGGCACCGATCTAATACAACCGCCAGATGCCAAGGTGCCCAAGATCTTCAAACATTGCTCGATCACTATTGGCCGACCGGTGAAACCCGAACGGTACGACCGCAGTGGGGAACCGCAGCGGATTTGGCGCTCCATGATTGACGAAGTGATGTTCGAGATCCGCGAGATGACCGGTCAGGTTTACAAGAACATTTATGCCGGGAAGACGTCCACCTCGGAGACAGTCGTCGTGTCACGAGTGGCTCAGATGAATGATCCTTCTGCTGGAGAAGAGGTCGGCCAAATCAACCACGCTGAGGTTGATGCCTGACCGTAAACTCGTACGGGCATGGCCGACATCACAATTTCCCTTCCCGATGGTTCGCAGAGATCAGTTCTCGCTGGTTCGACCGTTTTCGATCTGGCGCAGGGCATCAGTCGCAACTTGGCTAAATCAGCCGTAGCGGCTCGGGTCAATGGCCAGGAGGCCGATCTCGATACCACTTTGACCAACGGTGTTTCGGTGCAGATCGTGACTGGCGATACCGATGATGGTCGCCATGTTCTCCGCCACTCCACGGCCCATGTTCTGGCTCAAGCGGTCACCCAGTTGTACCCGGGAGCGAAATACACGATTGGACCAGCCATCGAAAACGGTTTCTATTACGACTTCGACCTCGGGGGACGCACTTTCACCGAGGCCGATCTCGAACGGGTGGAGGCCAAGATGCGGGAGATCATTGCCGCCAATCAGCCTTTCGAACGATCCGAGATGCCCATCGATGAAGCGTTGGCCATGTTCAAGGATCAGCCCTATAAATGCGAGATCATCAATCGCGTTCGTTCTGGCGGGGCCGATGGCTCTGATGCGGGGGAAGTTGGATCCAGCGGCGACTCCGTGAGCGTGTACCGCAATTCCCCGGAATTTGTCGATCTCTGTTTGGGGCCCCACGTTCCGAGTACGGGGAAACTGGGCCACTTCACCTTGCAGAAAGTTTCTGCTGCCTACTGGCGTGGCAATGAAAAAGGTCCGGTTCTTCAGCGTATTTACGGAACGGCCTGGGAGAGCAAGACGGCATTGGCCGAACATCTTCATCGCTTGGTTGAGGCTGAGCGTCGCGACCATCGTCGCTTGAGCGTGGATCTGGATCTGTTGTCATTTCCGACCGAGCTCGGTGGGGGGCTTGCGGTGTGGCATCCCAAGGGAGCCATAATCCGCAAGCTGATGGAGGACTACAGCCGCTCTCGACATCAAAGCGGCGGCTACCAATTCGTCTTCACACCGCATTTATCGAATGCCACCTTGTTCCAGACGTCCGGACATTTGGACTTCTACGCCGACGGGATGTACCCGCCGATGGAGATGGACAACGGGACCTATTACCCCAAGCCGATGAACTGCCCCATGCATTGCCTGATCTATCGCGGGCGTCAGCGGAGCTATCGCGAATTACCCTTGCGGCTTTTCGAATTGGGAACCGTTTACCGCTATGAGCGGGCAGGAACCCTCCACGGGCTTTTGCGTATTCGCGGTTTTACCCAAGACGACAGTCATATCTATTGCACCCGTGAACAATTACAAGATGAGATCATTTCCTTGCTGGATTTCATCGTCAGCGTGCTTCGGGCATTCGGATTCGAAGACTTCTCTTTCAATTTGGCCACCAAGGATCCAGAAAAATACGTGGGATCCGACGACATTTGGGCTGAGGCCACGCAAGCGCTGGCCAACGCAATGGAGAGTCATGGTGTGGAATACGCCGTGAAAGAAGGCGATGCCGCCTTCTATGGTCCGAAGATCGATATTCACGTGCGCGATGCAATTGGTCGTACCTGGCAGCTCTCGACTATCCAATGTGATTTCAATTTGCCGGAACGCTTCGATCTGGAATACGTCGCGAACGATGGCACCAGGCAACGGCCGATCATGATTCACAGCGCCCTTTTCGGTTCCATCGAGCGATTCTTCGGTGTGTTGGTCGAGCATTACGCCGGCGCATTCCCGACATGGTTGAGTCCGGTTCAAGTCCGCATCCTGCCCGTTGCTGAAAGTCATGAGGCCTACGCAGCTGAAGTTTTGAAGAACCTGATCGATCACGGCTTGCGGGCGGAAGTGGTTGAGGCCAATGATCCGTTGGGTAAGCGCATTCGTTCTTCGAAAATGGAGAAGGTTCCGTATGTTCTCGTGGTCGGAGATGATGATGTGGCGCATCGAACAGTGGGGGTGAACGCCCGAGAGTCCGATGTGGAGCGTGATGTGCCGGTGGACGATTTCGTGGCTCGCCTCGACGTGGAACTTCGCTCCACTCGTCTTTGACGATTGAGGAAAAGAGTCATGGTGGACATTTTGTGGTCGGGATGGCGATCGGAGTACATCTTCAACCTGCCTGCGCAACGCTCGTCAACGGATCAACCCCAGCCGTTGAGCCCAAGTATCTTTCGGAGGATTCTGGAAGCCGAAGTCAGCGATGAGGACAGCTTCATCATTCATCGCGGGCAGCAGGTGTTTGCCATCATGAACTCCTATCCCTATGCGGTTGGTCATTTCATGGTTCTGCCGTATCGCCAAGTGGCCGAGTTGGAGGCCTTGACCCCGGAAGAGTCTTCTGAACTGTGGAGCACGGTGAACGAGGCGGTGGCAGTGGCCAAAACTGTTCTGGCACCGCACGGACTGAACATCGGAGTCAATCTTGGTGCAGCGGCCGGAGGAAGCATCAATGAGCACTTGCATGTCCATGTCGTGCCGCGGTGGCACGGTGACAACAATTTCTTGGTCGCAACGGCTCAGACGAAGTCGATATCGGAAGCGCTCGATGTCACAGCGCATCGTTTACGTCGAGGCTGGCAGGAACTTCGGACGGGACAATAGGGTGATCTCATGAGCGACTCTGCTGAATACCGCGATCGGCTACCCGATGAACTGGTGGCGATCACGCATTCCGCCGAGTATTCATTTCCCGATAACAGTCGGCGCCGGATACCGGGCTTCATGTACATCATTCTCGGGGGAGCGACGGGTGCTTTGGCCATCATTCGCGGGGATGATGGGCCTTTGATCAATAGTGGACTTCTGGCTGGAGCGGTACTTCTGGTGCTGATCGGGGCGATTTCGATGAGCTCGGGTTGGGCTATGTCGATTGATGAACAGGGGGCCCTGGCCGCGGCGGGGTCTGCAGTGGGTTTCGCAGTCGGACATGCTTCGGCTCAGCAGGTGTGGCGTGGTATTCGAAGCCGTCCCACCTGGCGCGTTTTGTGTTATTCCAGCGAGGACCCGCCACGTCAGCGGGCCTTAGTACTGGTCGATGCCGTGACGGGCCAGGTGGTCGAAAAGCTGGCCCAAGACAGTCCTGAAGCCTGGACCAACTGAGCCGGTGAGCGGTAGTCCGTGGTACTGGGCGCCGAGCACCTAGACTGCTGCGATGTTTGACGGTCATCTCCGGACCTCGGTCGACCGGGCCGTGAAACCCATTGGCGATCGTCTGCGTCGGACGCGTTTATCCCCAGATCACCTGACCGTTGCTGGTCTGGTCATTGCCGGAGGGGCTGCCGTGGCTATCGGTGCCGGGTACTTGGCCTTGGGTTTGCTCTTGGTCATTTTGGCGGCCCTTCCCGATCTCCTTGATGGAGCGTTGGCCAAGGCGTCCAATACTTCGAGTCAACGGGGAGCATTTTTTGATTCGGTCGTGGACCGCGTCACCGACTTCTTACTGTTCGGTGGTGTGGCGTGGTATTTCGCAGCCACCGAATCGCCGTATCTCACCGTCCTACCTTTCGCCGTAGCGGGAATGAGCGGGGTGATTTCCTACGAACGCGCCAAAGCCGAGTCGCTCGGACTGTCGGCCAAGGGTGGTTTGATGGAGCGTGCTGAACGCATCATCATGTTGTGTCTGGGTTTGCTATTCCCACCGCTTCTCATTCCGATTCTGTGGATCATGCTGGTTTTGACCACGGTGACCGCTCTCCAGCGATTCTTCAAAGTGTGGAATCAAGCCGCAGTTGCGCCGGTGACGGCTGCTCGGATCGAGTTGCGTCGTTCGCGTCGTCAGAGTCGGCGGGTGGCCCGAGTGTCGCGGCGGACCCGGGCCTCGGGTTTGCGGCGTCAACGCTGAGGGACCATGGCTCCGCAGCCGTGGCGCGATATTTCTGATGCGTTCACTGTGGGCACCTATCGCTTGGGCTCGCTGCTCGCCAAAGCCGTTCCTGGTTCGCTTTCGGGTTCGGTAGGTTCGTTGCTGGGGACGCCGGCATCCATTGGTATGCGTGATCGTCGGACCATGGTGGAGCGCCATATGCGTCGGGTTCGACCGGATGCGAATTCCTGGGAGATTCGTCGTCTCACACAACAAGTCTTCGAGAGTTATGCCCGTTACTACATCGAAAGTTTTCGTCTCACGAGTCTGTCGAAGCGCCAAGTTGCTGATGCGTTTTCGGTCACTGGTTATGACGAGCACCTCCTACCAGCACTGGAAAGAGGATCAGGAGCGATTCTGGCTCTTCCTCATTTGGGTGGCTGGGAGTGGGCAGGGCGATGGGCGGCTGATCTGGGCCAACGTTTGACGGTGGTCGTAGAACCCTTGCAGCCACCGGAGCTTTTCGATTGGTTTGTTTCTCTTCGCCAGCAATTCGGTATGACGGTGATTCCCCTCGGACCAGAAGCGGGAACTGCTTGTCTGGCAGCGTTACGCCGCAATGAAATTCTCTGTCTCCTGAGCGATCGGGATCTGACCGGGACTGGTGTTCCGGTGAATTTCTTCGGCGAGTCAACCACGTTGCCGGGTGGTCCGGCCACTTTGGCTTTGAGAACCGGCGCCGCTCTGTTGCCGACGGCGGTGTACTTTTCAAACCGAAGTACCGGACATCACGCAATCATTCGGCCTCCAGTGGATTGCGAACGACAGTCATCACTGCGCAACGACGTGTATCGCATCACTCAGGTCATGGCGCGCGAACTCGAAGACCTGATTCGCCGAGCGCCAGAGCAGTGGCACCTGTTGCAACCCAACTGGCCGAGCGATCCCGGCTTCGCCGAATTTGTTGCCACCAATGCCACCCGTTTCGCTGGGTGAGCGGTCAGCACTGGGTATCGGATCTTTCGACCCAGTGGAGTGACAATTCGTTGCGTACTCCCTAGGCGTACAGATCGAAAAGTTCGTTGATGGCCTTGATTTGTCCGCCCGAGGTGCTCGACATCACCGCAATGGGCTGGATCCCGATCTCGTACCAGCGTTCGAGGCCGTGACGCACGTCGTTTGCGGTTCCGTACAAAGTGCAGTCAGATAACCACTTATCACTCATCAGCGTCGTGAGGTCGTTACGGTTGCCTTCTGCCAGGGCAGATTCAATGGCTTCCATTTCTTCGACGTAGCCCGCGGCTTTCCAGTAATTCCGATAATTGGGAAGGCGGACGTAGATCGACATCGTCTTGCGATTCACTGCCGCGGCTGCCTCCCGGTCTTCATCGATGACCGTGGGAATCATGTTGGCCAGATGAAAGCCCTCAGCCAGACGCGTCTCGGGTACTCGATTGACTTGCCGGCTGGCGAAGTCGAAACTGGCGTTGGCCCATAGTGATCCCTGGCCGATTTCCACGGCAAGGTCGACCATGCGATCACGCATGGCCGCCACGTAGAGAGGAGGCAGCGTTCCCGAGTACTTCTCGTTCGACCGCAATGAGTCGACGAATGATCGCATATCGGACAGGGGCGGTCCCATGTCAACGCCAAGTCGTTTCACCATTGGCTCGTGACTGACGCCCAGGCCCAGAGCAAAGCGCTCTCCTGATACTTCGTGAATGTGGGCGGCCAGTGCGCCGATTTCGTTGGCCGCAGTACCGTAAATTCCCTGAATCGCCGTGAAGAAGCGGATGCTCTGAGTGACGTGGGCCAGACTCACGCTCAGCCCGAGAGCGCTTCCGAGAGTGGGGCAGGCCAGTGCCGGGAAACCGCGTGCCTCGGCCTGTTGAGCCAGATCCAAGATCTGCTGTCGTTTGCCGGGAGAGGCGACAATGGAAAGAGCCGGGAGACGCACGGCAAGACCGTAGCCCAAAGTCCCGGTGGTCAGGCTCGATCTCTGGCTAGGTTAAGCAGCGAATGAATGGGAATCCCCAGATGTCGCCACTGCGCATCGGACTGCTCTGCCCGTACAGTTTGACGACCCCTGGTGGAGTTCAAGGTCAGGTCATGGGTCTGGCGCGGTCGCTACGGCGTCTCGGTCATGAAGTACGAGTACTGGGTCCTTGTGATGGGGCTCCCCCCGACACGTTCGTAACCCCGATCGGGGAATCGCTGCCAACGGTGGCCAACGGTTCGGTGGCCCCTTTGGCCCCCGATCCCTCGGCGGCTCTGCGAACGATTCGTGTACTACGTGATGAAGAATTCGACATTCTTCATTTGCACGAACCATTGACTCCCGGGCCGAATATCACGGCTCTGGTGATGCGGACTGCTCCCATCGTGGCCACCTTTCATGCCGCGGGGGACAGTCTCAGTTACCGCTATTTGAGTGGTCCCCTGAAAGGGTTCGCGAGCGCTATCGATTATCGGGTCGCGGTGTCAAAAGATGCCGAGGATCTGGTGGGTCGGTATTTGGGTGGAGAGTACGAGATCCTTCCCAATGGAGTAGAACTTGACCGATTCCGGGTGGAAATCGAACCCCAAAAGCGCCCTCACGCGCCTCGGGCAGTGTTTTTCTGTGGACGTCATGAACCCCGAAAGGGTCTCGAGGTTCTTTTGCGGGCGCATCGCACATTGCCCGTGGACGTAGAACTGTGGATCGCCTCGGAGGGGCCCGAGACCGAGCGGCTCAAACGGGAGTGGGCGGGAGACAGTCGCTTACATTGGCTCGGTCGCATCACCGACGAAGAAAAAGCCGATCGACTACGTCGAGCCAGCGTTTTTTGTGCCCCTTCCTTGGGCGGCGAGAGTTTTGGAGTGGTGCTCATCGAAGCCATGGCGGCTGAAACGCCGATTGTGGCAAGCGCGATCGATGGCTACCAAAACGTGGCGACCCACGGTGTCGATGCCCTCTTGGTGGAACCCGATGATGATGTTGCGCTCTGCCATGCGCTGCGGCGCATCCTCGACGACCGGACCTTGGCTGACACCCTGACTGACGCTGGACGGGAGCGGGCCTCGCACTTTTCGATGGATGCCTTGGCCGAGACCTATGTGCAGCGGTATCGCCAGGTGTTGGCCGAAAAGGGGTACGCCGAAAACACCGGCGGCGCATCTCGGGAGGAATCTCTGGGAACGAATGGACGGCTGGGGTCGCGGGTGCCCAATGTTTCGGTGGGATTGGGTGATCTGACCGATTTCGCCCGCCGTCTTGGAACGGTCCTGCGCGCCTCGGTGCGGGCTACCCGGGAAGTAGCCGATTCCCGTGGTCTCGTGAGTCGCCTGATTGACCGGATTCGCCGGGTCCTGCACCGTATGCTGGGACGATGACCGCACTCATCATCATCGGGGTCGTCGTCCTGCTCGTCATTATCGGCATCGTCCTCTATAACGGCTTGGTGCGGCAACGCAATCAGGTCGATAACGCCTGGTCACAAGTTGATGTGCAGTTGAAGCGACGTCTGGACCTCATTCCCAATTTGGTCGAGAGTGTGAAGGGCTATGCCAGTCACGAGCGGGAGACTTTCGAAGCGGTCATCAATGCTCGCCAGGCCGCTTTGACGGCTCCGGCTGAACCGGGACCTCAGGCCGCTGCTGATTCGGTGGTGACCGGTGCTTTACGGCAGCTTTTTGCCCTTTCCGAGGCGTATCCCGATCTCAAGGCCAACCAGAATTTCTTGGCTCTCCAAGAGGAATTGACCTCGACTGAAAGTCGTGTGGCGTACGCACGGCAGTTCTACAACGACTCAGTTCTCGGCTACCACAACAAACTGGATACGTTCCCCACACTTGTGGTTGCCAAGTTGGGGAACTTCGAACGTCGCGAGTTCTTTGAAGCCGAACTCGACGCTCGTACTCCGCCTGCGGTTCAGTTCTGACATCGTGTTCGAACAAATTCGTTCCAACAAGCGTCGGAGTGCCTTTTTGATCATTGGCTTTTCTGCTTTTGTGGTGGTCATCGGCATTGTTGTTGGCTATCTCATCGGGGGAGGACCACTGCCAACGGTGGTTGCGCTGATCGTTGCCGGAATTCTGGCTTTTACTTCCTATTGGAAGTCCGACAAGATCGCTTTGGCGGTCAGTCGCGCTCAACCTGCTGATCTCGAGCAATATCGTCGGCTTCATAATTTGGTTGAGGGTCTTTGCATTGCGAGCGGTTTACCCAAACCTGGGGTGTACATCATCCACGATCCGGCTCCCAACGCTTTTGCCACGGGGCGCAATCCCCAACATGCGGCCATAGCGGTCACCACTGGACTTCTAGAAAAACTCAACCGTGTCGAATTGGAGGGGGTCGTGGCGCACGAGTTGTCCCATATTCGCAATTACGACATTCTCGTTTCGACCTTGGCGGTGACCTTGGTGGGAACGGTTGCTCTCTTGACCGATGTCGCTATTCGCATGATGTGGTGGAACGGGGGGCGTGTCTCGCGCGAGGGCGATCGCGGTAACGGATCGAATCCCTTAGCCCTCGTGGGCTTCGCTCTGCTGTTGCTCGCGCCATTGGTGGCGCGAGTGATGCAGGCGGCGATGAGTCGTCGGCGTGAGACGTTGGCTGATGTATCGGCCTGTCAGATGACCCGCTACCCACCGGGTTTGATTTCGGCCCTGGAGAAATTGCGGGACGACACCGCGACTACTCATTCGGCATCGATGGCCACAGCCCATATGTGGATCGAACAGCCCTTGTCCGGTGTCCGTGATGAAGGTCGGTTGAAATGGGTGCACGGTTTGTTCGATACCCATCCCCCGCTCGATGAGCGCATTGCGTTGCTCAAGGAAATGTGACGAAAAATTCATTCCAAGAAAGTGATAACACAGTGAAACTGAAGCAGAAAATCTCCATTGGTAACCGCATGCTGGCCAGTGCACTGATCGCCGGTCTTATCTTGGCGGCCTGTGGCGGAGGGGAGTCGACGCCGTCGATCACCACCGCGCCCGCGGTTGTCGAAACGACAACGTTGCCGGCCACGTCAACGACCGAGGCCATTACAACGACAACCATTCCCGGTCCACTCATGCCTCTCACCGGGTTGCGCGGAACTGATGAAGCCATTGCCAATCGCCCCGCCCTTGTGGCCAAGATCGACAACCATCCCGCGGCGCGAGCCCAAAGTGGACTCATCCAAGCCGACATCGTTTACGAGGAAAATGTTGAAAGTTTGACTCGCTTTGCTGCGGTGTTGCACTCACAGGATTCCGATCCAGTCGGGCCTTTGCGTTCAGGCCGGTCCCAAGACGTCGAACTGCTGGCGAATCTGAACAGTCCGATTTTTCTCTGGAGTGGCGGCAATGCGTCGGTGACGCGCCTCGTCAACAACTCTTCGATGATCAATATGAGTCCATTCATCGGCTCGGCGGCCGGGGCGTTCTTCCGAGCCAGCGATAAGGGATCACCTCATAACTTGTACTCGCGAACCCCTGAGATTCGTGCCCTGGCTGCCGATAAGGGCGCTGGAACTCCGGTTGCCATCTTCACCTATCGCGAGGCCGGTGCCGTTGCGGCGGGAGTGGACGCGGTTGGGGTCAAACTCTCCATGGATGGTGAAACCAATGTGTCGTGGGAGTGGGATGCCGCCAGTGGCACCTTCCTACGGCGACATGGCGATAAACGCCACAATGATCCCAGTGGAACTCAGGTCAACACGCACAATGTTGTGGTCCTGTTCGTTTCATATCGTTCGAGCTCCAGCGACGCCCGCAGTCCGGAGGCCAAGTCCGTTGGCAGCGGAGTGGCCTGGGTCTTCACTGGAGGCAAAGTCATCGTTGGTACCTGGAATAGGCCCGACGCGGCAGCTGGATGGGGTCTGTTCGACGGAAATGGGACACCTATCGATCTGACGCCGGGTCGTACCTGGGTGGAGTTGTCACGTGACGGTAAAGCCGCTCAGGTCCCGGCCGGCGCAGCACTCGCCGATGTCGCCTGGCCCTAATAATTTCCATCACTGTCGTCTGGTCATGCTCGTCTGGACATGCACGGCTGAGGATCGGTTGTGCCGACGGTGATGACCCCGATCACAGGTGACGGATCGGCATCGGCTCGAGTCCAGGGTTAGCCTGAGCCCATGTCTGCGACACAACGAGGCGTTACCGGGTCCTTCCCAGTCAAACGAGGTTTGGCCGAAATGCTCAAAGGCGGAGTCATCATGGATGTGGTGACTCCCGAACAGGCCAAAATCGCTGAAGATGCGGGGGCCTGTGCGGTGATGGCATTGGAGCGCGTCCCTGCCGACATTCGCCGCGATGGTGGCGTGGCGCGCATGAGTGATCCGGAAATGATTGAAGGAATCAAAGCTGCAGTCTCGATACCGGTGATGGCTAAGGCTCGGATTGGTCATTTTGTCGAGGCTCAAATCTTGCAGTCGCTCGGTGTGGATTTCATCGATGAGAGTGAGGTTCTGACTCCAGCAGATGAGACTCATCACATCGATAAGTTTCCGTTTGCGGTGCCCTTTGTCTGTGGTGCAACCAATCTCGGAGAGGCGTTGCGTCGTATCAGTGAAGGAGCGGCTTTGATTCGTTCCAAAGGTGAGGCTGGAACCGGCAATGTGGTCGAAGCAGTGCGACATCTTCGAACGATCCTTGGCGATATTCGCAAAATCACCACCGCGGACTCAGCGGAGCTTTTTGACTGGGCCAAGAAGTTGCAGGCGCCGTTGCCATTGGTCCAAGAGATAGCCGAGACCGGGAAGTTCCCCGTTCCCATATTTTGCGCCGGAGGACTGGCCACACCAGCCGATGCGGCGTTGGCGATGCAACTGGGTGCTGAGGCCGTGTTCGTCGGCTCGGGTATTTTCAAGAGCGATCACCCCGCGCCGCGAGCAAAAGCAATCGTCGAAGCGACGACTCATTTCGATAATCCGGACATCCTGGCCAAGGTCAGCAAGGGATTGGGTGCACCGATGACCGGTATCGGTATGGATGAAATCAATCAGCGCTATGCGGAGCGCGGTTGGTGAGTGGCGTGTGAGCCTGATGACCGAGGACGTGACCATTGGGGTTCTCGGTCTGCAGGGGGCATTTGCCAAACATCTGGAGGTACTGAGCGAACTTGGGGTCGCTGTACGTCGTGTCCGCCTCCCAGCGGATCTCAATGGTCTCGATGGCCTCGTCGTACCCGGTGGTGAAAGCACCGCAATGAGCCATCTGTTGATCTCATCGGGTCTTTTGGATCCACTCCGATCGGCGGTCCACCAAGGCTTACCAGTCTTGGGGACCTGTGCTGGTCTGATCATGGTGGCGCATCGCATTCTTGATGGTCGACCGGATCAAGTCAGTTTGGATGCCCTCGATGTCACGGTGCGCCGGAACGGATACGGCCGCCAGGTCGATTCCTTCGAAAGTGATCTCGCCGTGGTTGGCCTCGATGGTTCGTTTCACGCAGTGTTCATCCGCGCTCCGGTCATCGAAGGGTTGGCTGACTCAGTGGAGGTATTGGCAGAACTGGATTCTATTCCGGTCCTGGTGCGCCAGGGATCGATCATGGCCAGTTCATTCCATCCTGAATTGACCGAGGACCACCGTATTCATCAACTATTCCTCGATCTGGTGCGCCAGAGTCAGGGTCGGTGGCATTCGCTACAGTCAGATTCTGGATCCGATGCACAACCCGATCCACAACTCTCAGAACGACAGCATCTCGCTCGCGTTGAGAACTAGATCACACGTTTCAAGGAAGGTCATCCATGTCTGGTCATTCCAAATGGGCAACGATCAAGCACAAAAAGGGTGCCGCTGATAAAGCCCGGGGCAAATTGTTCGCCAAGATCGCCCGACAACTAGAGGTAGCTGCCAGCCAAGGTGGGGGAGACCTGTCGGCAAACGCCACTCTTCGTACCGCGGTTCAAAAAGCCAAGGCGGCACAAATGACCAATGACGCCATCGAGCGTGCTGTCAAGCGCGGCACCGGCGAAGCCCAGGGCGACAATTACGAGTCCATCACCTATGAGGGCTATGCCCCAGGCGGGGTGGCGATCATGGTCGAGACTCTCACCGATAATCGCACTCGCACCGGTGCCGATGTACGGAACATGTTTTCGACATTGGGTGGGGCCAGGGCCGAACCCGGAGCCGTCAGCTGGCAATTTGCCCGTCGAGGAGTTCTCTTCGTCGCTGCAAGTTGCCCCGAGGATGATGTCATGTTGGCTGCTCTCGATGCCGGTGCCGATGATGTGACTCTGGACGGAGAGTCGTGGCGAATCACCACCGATCCCCAGATCGTCTATGACGTGAAAACGGCCCTCGAAAATGCCGGGCTCGCCGTGCAATCAGCGGAGTCGACCATGGTTTCATCCACCACCATCGCCATTGACGATGCCGAAATTGCCCAAAAAGTCCTCAAGGTGATGGAAGCTCTCCAGGACAATGATGATGTCCAGGATGTTTTTGCCAACTTCGATATCGATGATGAACTGTTGGAATCGGTGGGCTGATGGGTCCGTTGATTTTTCTCCGGGTCATCTAGAGTCCACATCATGAGCATCGCCGTCGGGGACAAGGCACCGGATTTCACCCTTCCAGGTACAGGAGGGCAGAACTACTCGTTATCCGACTTCGCCGGCAAGCCGGTGGTCTTGGTTTTCTATCCAGGCGACGACACGGCCGTGTGCACCAAGCAGTTGAACGCCTACAACTCTGAGTTAAGCGAGTTCGAGGCAGTGGACGCCACCGTTTTGGCTATCTCTGCCCAAGATGTGGCCAGTCATGAATCCTTTTCCAACAAGTACGGATTCAAGTTTCCGTTGTTGGCCGATGTCGATAAGCACGTGGCCGGTCTCTACGGAACTCTTGGTCCGTTGGGGTTCCCGCGGCGAAGCGTTTTCGTGGTCGATGCTCAGGGCACCGTTGTCTATGCCCATCGGGCCATTGCTGGTTTGACCTTCCGATCGGTCGATGAAATCACTGCGGTTTTGACCTCGTCGTAATTCGTTGCCGAGGATCCGGCACCGGACGTTGAAATGCCTGACTGGCTTGGGAGCAACCGGTAGAATCGTACGCATGTTCGCCTCGCCTGGCCCGGTTACCCATCACCGTGTGCTGGGTATCGACCCCGGTTTGACCCGGTGCGGCTACGCAGTGCTCGAATCATCGAGTGCGGCGCCGGCCAAGGTCATTTCGATGGGGTTACTGCGCACTCCACCTGAGGCGGAAATACCGGAGCGGTTGGCGGCACTGATGGACGATATTCAGGGTCTCCTTGATGAGTTTCGACCCCAAACGGTGGCAGTGGAACAGGTCTTTTTTCAGGTCAATGTACGAACGGCGATGAGTGTTGCTCAGGCCAGTGGGTTAGTTCTTGCCCTGGCCCAGCGGGCCGGTTGCCAGGTGGTGCAGTACCCCCCGAACCAAGTCAAAGAGACGGTCACCGGTTCGGGACGCGCCGATAAAGCGCAGGTTCAAAAAATGGTGCAGTTGCGTCTTGGATTGTCGGTTGCCCCGGAGCCAGCCGATGTGGCTGATGCGGCGGCGGTGGCACTTTGTCATCTGGCGGTTGAGCCGGTTCACCGACGGCTGATGGCGGCTGGTGCCGGTGCCGTCACCGGGCGACTGCGCAGTCGAAAGGGCGCGTGAGATGATCGGTTCACTTCGAGGAACGGTGTTGGAGCGTCTGTCCGAAGGTCAAGTATTGGTTGAAGTGGCCGGAATGGGTTACGTCGTTCATGTCACGCCGCGAGTGTTGGCCGAATTGGAACCAACATCGCCAGTTTTTCTGCACATCCATCACCACATGCGTGAGGACCACCAAACTCTTTTCGGTTTTCTCAATCGAGACGACAAAACTGCGTTTCAGTCCTTGTTGGCTGCCCACGGTGTCGGTCCCGCTTTGGCTTTGGCGATTCTGGCTACGCATACACCATTGGTTCTTTTCGATATCGTCGCCAGCGGAGATACTGCGGCACTGACGTTGGTGCCTGGGGTGGGCAAAAATACTGGGGAACGTCTGATGATCGAACTCAACAATCGACTCTCCCTGCCGGTTCTTCCTCAAGCGGCCGAGTATGGCACTGATGAATCGGTTGTGGGAGCGGTTCGTGAAGCATTGATTGGTC
>JBEIGJ010000037.1:0-16419 GCA_040381935.1 Acidimicrobiaceae bacterium
TCGTACATCCGCCATGGTCCGGCTTGGGCTATTTGACGCAGTGTCCCATCAGCGGCGGCAACCACATCGGCTTGCGCAATGGCTTCAGGCGTCACCGCCAAGTAGTAGCGGATACCCAACGACTGCAGATACCGGACGCCCACCGAGGCATTGTTGTTCACGTAACGCAATTCGCGCACGGGGTTGGAACTCTGTTTGGACATCGCCCCCGCAGCCAAAAAGTGATACGGCGTCGTTCCTGCAGCCTCGAACAAAAGACCTTCACTCGAACCGATACAGCCGTCAGTCCAAAACGGCAAAAGCATCAGCGCCATGGTCGTGCCATAGCGATCATTACCACCAAAGTTCTCCCACAGAGCACGTCCGCAACCACGGGTCTCACCGATCTCGCTCATCGTCTGCACTACTTGGTAGTACTCACCGTAAGCCTGGCGACTTTCGTAACCCGAAAAATTCCAACGAGCCCAACCATCCACAAAACCCCGGTTTCCCGCGGCAGTCTCGAAAGGTCCCCACGAGTATTCCAAACCTTGACCCTCATTGATCAGCGAACCGAAAGGCAACGACTGAAAACGGAAACCAAGTACCACCAACGTCATGACTGCGGTGACAATGGCGGTCAGGCTGCGCATATTGAATTGTTCGCGCTCTAGCCGTTCAGCAACGGAGTGTTGCGGTGTGGCTTGTCCCGTTTCTTCGTCATTTTCCGCCAGCTCGATCTGGTCGAGGACCAGACCTTTCCTGGTGACTTTGTCCAACTGCGCCAATCGCAACACTGCTGAGGCTGCTTCTACGATGCCGATCGCCGCTAGGAGATATCGACATAAATTCACCATTGGGAGCAAGCGCGGATTCCACAACAGTCCGATGACCGGAAGACTGTCATTGAAGAGGTAAACGAAAACAGCGAAAACCAAGCCGGCGAATCCAAGCCAGATACCAGCTCGATGTCGACGCACAAACATCGATGCCAAACCAATCAGTGCAAAGGTCATGAAAAAGACATTCCAAAACGGCGGCAAGGCAAAGAACATTCCCCAGTACGAGGTGAAAGAGCCATTGCCCGGCTCACCCTTGTATTTCATGTCGGTCATATAGGCGTGGTTGAGCAGGAAGGGCACGATCCAAAAAGCCGTCAACAGTGATCCAGCCCCAGCAGTGATGATGAACCACCGCAAACGCTGTCGATCAAGCCAGAGCACCAACATCAACAGCAGGCCCACTGCTACATAAATGGCCACAATGCCGTGGCAGAGCACCGCGAGGGCCATGAAGATAGCGGCCTTGATCCGATGACGTCCGGTCTCCAGGCCGTTGGCAAAGAGCCCGAATGCGATGAGGGCAAATGACAACGAAATCGAAAAGGAAAACTCTCCCGCCATCGTCGAGGCCACGTTGCCGCCGTAGATGGTGTAACTCTCATCCAAGAGATACACCAGACCAGCAACTGCAAAGAGTTCGGGAATCGGATAGGCAAAACGCGCCAGTCGGCCAAAGAGCCAGCAACTCACTGGGAAAGTCACGATGCCCAAGACAGCGATGATTTTGAAGGCCACTGCATACGGCAAGACAAGATCGAGCAACAAGATGAATAGGGCTGGGAGAACCATGTAAAAGCGATACACCGGAAGCCCGGAGTACCAGTCCATCGACCAGCCGTTCAGTTTCCACGGCAGAAGGTGGTCACGTAGATACGCCGGCCCCCACACATGAGCGCCCATATCGCCGCCAGTGGGGGTGGTATTGCGCACAATGAGCGACGGCTGGATAACCCGTACCGCAACGAAGGTCGTGACCCCCAAAAGGGCTATTCGCACAATCAAGGTGACGAGGCGACGGCGATCCGCTCGCAATTCCTGGGATCGTTCGACAAGGCGGGAGGTCAGTCGCGAGACCATGGTCTTTTCATCATGACACCTTTTGCCTGTACGGAGTCGGCGTTGGCCGATCTTAGAGAGCCACCAGCAGCAAACCGGTGGCATTGAAGGCGGCGTGGGCCAAGATGGCACTCCCCAATCGTCTAGTCATTTGAAAGCACAATCCAAGCACGATGGCAAAGACGAACAGCCCGGGAAATTCGACTGGCTGTAAGTGAATCGCTGCGAACCACACTGCGGAAATCACTAACGCCAGAATTTCGTTGAAGCGCCCTTGTAACGACTGCAAGATCAGCCCGCGGTACACGATTTCTTCGATGAGCGGTGCACCGATCACCACGACCGCCACCAGAGCAATGATCCATCCACCATCGACTTTGTCCCAAAGGGTGCGGGCTCGTTCTTCCACTTCTTCACTGGAAAAGGTGTCGGGAAACCACTGCTGTAGGGGCCAATACACCAGTGGCAGTAGGAACAACTGGCTGGCAATACCGATAGGAATGCCGGCAACATCCGCCCATCGAAACGACAGACGAACATCCCGTAACGGTCGAGCACGTCCCCAGTACCGACTGACAACAGCCAAAGCCACCACGAAGGGAATCCATAGCAAGATCACCGAGATGACGGTGATGGAGATCGGCCAGGTATCAGGATCATCCCCGCCGTAACCGGATAACGAAATTGCCATCGCTTGCAGTGGAAGGGCTAAGACGTAGGCCGCCACCCAAGCAACAAATGCCACGCCGACCGAAAATCGGATCGGCGACGAAGGGCGCGTGTAATCCACAGTTGGCGCTAACCGGCGAGACGGTGCACGAACGGCAGCACTTCGGCCCGACGACGATCGTCGAGACTCCACCCACTGGGCGGAGCGAACCTCTGCCAATGTTTGGCACACAATTCGTAGACATTGGAGAGGCGTTCATCGGCGAGATAGTCGATCCAAATGGTCGACGTCGAATACTGAAATGCCAAGGCAACATGTGACACTTCTCGACAACCACTACGGGTACACGAACGCATTCCTCCAAAGTACGCAAAAATGACACGGTTTTGGTGGATTCCAGCCTGAGGCTCAGTTCTCGGAGCACGACATACCGACCCCGCAAAAACGGTCGTAGCATGAAGCCATGAGCGAGTCATCTCCTCCCCCACCGCCCCCACCACCGTCACCGAGTGCCGATTCAGGCCGCCGGTTCGGACGCGCTGCCAAGCAAAAGGATCAGGAGCCTCGGACGCGTCGAGAGGTCGAACCCCGTTCAGGTTCACAGCCGGGTCCAAATGGCCAGCCAGATGGACGTCCAGGTCGCCCAGCAATGCCCAAGTGGTCGGCCTGGGTGCTACTCGGCATCATCCTGGTCTTGATTTTCGGTCCGCAACTTCTTCCTGGCCCCGACCGCGAAAAACTCGGTTTCGAGGAATTCATCACCCAGATTGACGAAGGAAGAGTCGATGAAGTCAAGTTGAACAACACAACTCTGACCATCACCGGCACATTCACCGATGGCGGTGAATTCTCCACGACCGCCCCGCCCGGATTCCCCAACGAAAAGGACCGCGAACTGTTGCGCTCCAAAGGTGTCGACTTCAAACCCTCCACCCCGCAGTCCAACTGGTTGTTGAACTTGATCCCCCTTCTGTTGCCTTTCGTTCTAATCATCGGCTTCTTGGTGTGGATGAACAAGCGTGCCTCTGGGCAGATGGGCAACATGATGTCCATTGGACGGAGTCGGGCCAAGACGTATTCTGCTGACCGACCCTCCACCACCTTTGCCGATATTGCCGGCTACGAAGGGGTCAAAACCGAGATCAAAGAAGTAGTCGATTTCCTGCGGATGCCAGAACGCTTCAAAGAGATCGGCGCTCGCGTGCCAAAGGGAATGTTGCTCGTTGGCCCACCTGGAACCGGTAAGACCTTGTTCGCTCGCGCCGTGGCCGGCGAAGCCGGTGTGGGTTTCTTGTCGGTGACTGGCTCGGATTTCATGGAGATGTTCGTGGGTGTCGGTGCTAGCCGAGTCCGAGACCTTTTCCAGCAAGCCCGCAAAATGGGCCGGGCCATCATCTTCATCGACGAAATTGACTCAATTGGGCGTAAGCGCGGTGCTGGACTCGGTGGCGGTCACGATGAGCGCGAACAAACCTTGAACCAGATGCTGGCCGAAATGGACGGTTTCGAAACCTCAGAAGGCATCGTGATTTTGGCGGCCACCAACCGTCCGGATGTCTTGGATCCGGCCCTCCTGCGACCGGGCCGTTTCGATCGCCAGATCGTGGTTCCCCTTCCCGAGTTCGGGGAGCGAGCAGCCATTTTGCGGGTGCACAGTCGCGATAAGCGCATGGGCCCCGATGTCGACCTCGACACCATGGCCAAGGGAACACCCGGTATGAGCGGTGCTGACCTGGCCAACTTGGTGAACGAAGCGGCGCTATTTGCCGTACGCCGAAATAGTTCACAGATCGAAAAGATCGACTTCGAATCGGCCCGGGACCGCATCATGATGGGTGCAAGTCGCGAATCGTTGATTCTCACCGCTGAGGAAAAGCGGGTCACCGCCTACCACGAGGGCGGCCACGCAGTGCTGGCAGCAGTCCTACCCAATGGAGATCCCCTGCACAAAGTCACCATCCTTCCGCGAGGTATGGCTCTCGGCGTGACTCAAACCCTTCCCGAGGAACGGCACAGCTTCTCCAAGGACTACATCCAAGACCGCATCTGCATGGCGTTGGGTGGACGTGTTGCCGAGCAGGTCGTCTTCGATCAGCAGACCACCGGAGCAGCCAACGACCTCGAAGTGGTCACCGGTTTAGCGCGGCGGATGGTCCGCGAATGGGGTATGAGTGATTCGGTCGGCCCAATGGCCTGGCACAGTCAGCAACAAGTCTTCTTGGGCGAAGATCTCATGACTGGCGGACGTGAATACAGCGACGATACCGCTCGCATGATCGATGAAGAAGTGAACAAGATTCTTCGGGCGCAGGAAGTTCGCGCCACCGAGTTGTTGATCAAGCACCGTAAAGGTTTGGACCTCGTCGCCGAGGCCCTTCTCGACAAGGAGACCATCGATGGAACTCTTGTCAACGAATTGGTGCAACAAGGCTTCGATGACCACCCATCGACCAGCGCTACGTCATCAGCATCATCGGAGTAACACTTCTTACGGGTTAGGAATGCTGACATTGGCCTTCATCGGGTTGCGTGGATGGATCGCGCACTGTGGCCACAGCAGCCCAGAGGTGAGTAGCGCTCACCGGACCTAAGAAATGTTTGTGGACCACTCCGTCCTCATCGCAGATGACCAATGTCGGTACGGCATCGATCTTGTATTTCTGGTGTAAATCGCCTTGGGTTTCGTAATCGACTTTGTGCACGCCAACATGTCGGCTGGCCATGATCTGAGCCTTGTCCCAGACATCGCTACACACATCACACGCCGACGACGTGAAGACCACGATCAACCACTCCGGCACCGCTGAATCAGTATCGACTGGGTTGAAATCACTCCGGTCGATCTGAGCTGGCACGGTGAAAATCTTCTGAGTCGGAACGTCGACGTGTTGACGCCGACGAGCAAACAATGCCATTGCGCCCACTACGACCACGATGGCTAGGGCAATCGCCACATTGATCATGAATCGGCTACTCCGGCAATCCCCATGAACCGCTACGGCCGCGCAGAGTGGCATTGCGCTCCAATCGGCGCTCCACCAAGATCAATTGGTCACTCACAACTTCGAGAGAACGACCGCGAGTGATTTCATCAAGAAGGTCAATGACCAGGATGCCATTGGCCGCTATCGGCATGTTTTCCAGACCGGGTACCGCTTCACTACCTCCAGGACCAACCGAGGAAACCGTGACCAGACCGGCATTGCCCGACGTGTTGAGAACGACCATCGCTCCCTCCAACGCCAGATTGGAACTGATCGGAATCACCCAGCGAGTCGACTGGTACCCGCGTTGAACGCCGATGAGAGCCGTTGTGGCCACTGACGTATCTGCGGGTCGCGTCAAAATACGCTCCACGACAATGGACTCATCCGTCTGGCTGGAAACAACGATTCCATGACGGCCTTCTGGCAGGCCCGCAACATTGGCCATATCGAACAAGATGACCTCGCCAGCGGGAATAGTGATCGAGGCCGGTGCCACCGGGGCGACTTCAGGACTCACACCTAGAACCACGACATCGGCAATGGCTTCGGTATCAGAGGGGTTCAAGATCATCAGGTGTTCAGTGATCCCTGCTCCCTTTTCGCCGTCAGCAAACCACCATTGATCCGAGGTGGATGGTGCACCGAGGGCCATGATGTGGCCAAGACGTCCGGATCCAAGATAGTGCTGGTACTTCGCAGCCACGATCCGCCCGGATGCAGTACGTACGGTGATGCCCGCGATCTTCTCGTCGCGAAACCCACTCGTAGAGATGTTGATCACTCGCAGCGAACGTGCCGGGACCACGAAGCCTTGCAAATTCGACGGTGACCGAGGACCATTTTGAGTGGCCACATCCATGTTGACAATGGCCGGCGAAAGATACGGATTCGAAATGAGAATACGAAAGTCCGACGACGAGGCGGTAAAACCATCAGGGAAAAACCACTCTGCAGATGTTTGATTGGCGCACGGCGCAACAGCTGCTCCCGCCGGATGCAGGGCGCGCTGTTCGACGCTGGCCCTGGTCTCGTTCAGTTCGACGAACGCACTGGCAAATGGAGCGGTGACCCGTTGATCCACGTCGTAAATAAGTTTGGCCCGCGCCTCGACGGTGACAACTTCGGCCACCGGTTCTTGGTCGCTGGTCAAAATGGTGACCAACCCCGTGACTGAAGAGTCCGTGGGATTGGAGATGATCAATTCGCCGCCGTACTCGCCCTCAGCGCTTGAACCCAGTGCCGAAGTACCTCCGCAGAACCATGTCGATGAGATCGTTCCTGTTTGCCGGTCCAAAGACGGCGTCCCCGGACGAAACGATGGCGAAAATGAGGTGCCAGTAGCGGGCTCTACTCCACGCGAAACCACGATGGTCACCACAACCACTGCAAGCAAGATCAACCCATAGAGAGAGCGTCGAATCATGATTGCGCTCCTCTCACCAAAGCGCTGGACGCTTTCAATCGATGGGCACGACGCCGCGGTTGCACAATGGCCAAGATCACCATGAACCACAGCAATCCTTGAATGATCACCCAGATATAGCGCGTGATCGAGGTCGAGTACTCCAGAGATCCTCGGGTCGATTCCGTCAGGTCGAAGGCCATAACCGAACCGAATGAAGGTCGCGCCGCGATCTCTGCGTCACTTGTTCTTACAGACCATCGACTGTCGTAGGGCACACCCCAATGCAAGGTTCCGGCTAACAAGTCCTCTGCCGGATGGCTGGTTGCAGCGGTCCCCACGAGCACCGGAACCGACAACGCCAGCTCGGCTGACACCAGATCCGTGACACCACCGGCTTTACTGGATTCCGCCGCTGTGGCGCTCAACCGACTGGAAATCGGAAGCCATTGCGTATTTTCGAATATCACCATGCTCGGCGGACTGTAAACCTTCTGTAGATCGAGCTGTTCGCTGAATGCTGCCAATATTCCTTCTGGTTCGGGAAGGGGAGATGAACTCGTGGAGTGGACCCGATCGATAATCGGTACGACGATGTACCGGATTCCAAACGGAGCCATGAGACGCCCAGCTCGCAAAGTGGTGTGGTCAGCCACCGCATCGATGACCGGTCGTACCAATCGGTCAACATCGTCAGGCCGTGGGGTCCATCGATCGAGCACTGTGGCTTGGGTATTTCGCAACAAGGAAAAGGCCATGCCATCGCGATACGAGTGAGATCCCCCGATGGACATACGCGCATCACCGATGATCAATGTTCGGTGATCACCCCCGCTGCGCTCCCCCAAAAGTTCGGTGAGCTGCCCATATAACGATGTTGAAGGCTGTTCCCACCGTCCATCGACTGCAACCACTGCTGCTGGTACGAGTCCAATCGGAATCACAGCCAAGGAGAAGAGGGCCACTGGTTGACGCCAACCGAATTTTCCGCCGCGAACATCGATACTCAACGACATCACCGTCAAGGCAACCCCAAGCGCCAAACCGCAGGCAACAGGAACCAAGAGAACCCCAGCATCGACAAGAGCAAAGGGGAGTCGCCCCGAATCTTTCAAAAAGGCCACCGTGAGTCCGCCCAGGACCAAAAGAGCAGCCCGCGAGGCCCAAAGAAATCGGGAGTGACGAGCGATCAGTGGCACCACCAGCAAGGGGAGATACAGAACCAGTATCAAACTTCCCAAAGCCGAGGGACCGATACCAAAACGCAGAATTCCCCACCAGCCAAGTTCGGCTGTTTCGCGAGCGGGAACCCCGGCGATGGCATGCCAGGCATCGGCACTGAAGAAACGAGTACTCCACGGCATGTTCAGCAACAACGCCACCGCAACTGCGGTCAACGTGGCGGCCACACCCAGCCACGCAGCTCGCATCGAGCCGCCAGCGACTCCAGAGGCCAGTAGCCAAAGAAGTGCCGAGAAAAGTACGACGACCACAACTGCGGGAGCGAAGGCCAGGGTCAGCGCCAAGATGAACGAGAGCCGGGCGACTTGAGCGACGCGCTGTGCCGAACTGAGATGACGCACGACATCGCGGCGAGCGTCACTGCGCACTGGTCCTCCGATTCCTCCAAAGGATCGAATGAGATGCAGGGCCCAGGGAAGAACGGCATAGGCCACGAGTGCCTGGTGGCGGCCGGAAGCAACTGCAGCGTACGGAAGTGGCACTGCGGCGTAGGCCAAAAGACCAGCCAAGCGCGCCCGCTCCTCGTGAATGACACTGCACAGACGCGACATCCCCCACCAGCCGATGGGAATCAAGCCAATGGATGCCAGAGTCTGCAACAAACCAAATTTTCCGAGCAGAAACACGCCGGCCAATCCGGTCAGTGCCCGGGCGGTGGGTTGCGCTTCCGTACTCCCGAGATCGGCATCCCACCAACCACTGAAGTAAGAAGAAATCAAAAGCCGCCGAGAATCGGGAAAGGGCAAGAACTCCCCCACTGACTGCAAACCCTCGGCCAAAATCTCACGGGCTCCAACGAAGAACAGCAGTCCGAGCCCGCTCCAGACCAAGAGTGGACGATAACGGCGCGGTCGGTGAACGTCGTCGACACCCTCGTCGACGGAGCCTTCATCATTGGCATCGATGAGTCGACGCGCCTCGAGTGCTCGTCGACGAAAGACCTGTCGCCAGCGCAGAGTTCCACTGGTTTGCAAATCTGCAATCTCGCGATCGGGGACCCGACGGATAGTGCGCATCCGTTTTCTTCGGCTCCGTACCGATCCGAATTGGGTCAGCAATGCCACCAGGCTCCCTACTCGCAGCCGCGCTCGGCTCCAGCGCCCGCGGACCAAGGACCACAGAGCACCGATCAGACCAACGACTATCAACTGGCACAGGACCAAACCCAGCCGACCGCGGCCCGTGAGGCTGGCCACTGTCAGTACTCGATTACGTTCCACCTCGGATAACGCTGCGATGCTCGGAGGACTCAACAAAGTCGAGGCACGGTGGCGTCCGGTGGCATCGGGTACGACCACCACTCTCGCCCCAGAAAGATGGACCCGCCAACAGAAATCCAAACCCTCGCCAAAGCGACGTATTGACGGCTCGAACCCACCTAACTTGCGAAACAGATCAGCACGCACGAGAAGGCACGCAGTCGACAGGGCGAAAACATCTCGAACCGCGTCATGTTGCTCTTGATCGATTTCATGTGGTTCGACAACATCGAAAAGATCTCCGAAACGGTCCCCTTGAAAACCAACCGATTGCAGATACCGCGGCTCATCCCATTCGAAAAGCTTCGGACCAACCACAGCTGCTTTCGACCGCAGCGACTCCTCCACCAAGAGACGAACTGCTTGGGGAGCCAGTGCCACATCGTCGTGCATGATGAGGAAATACCCACTCGTTCCTTCCACCAAAGGCAAAATCCCACTGACCGCCGAGCCGAAACCGGTGGCCGCCACCGACCGTACGTGCGCATGGGGAAGAATCTGCGATGCCAAAGACCGGACTCGGGTGAGAAAGTCATCAGAGGACTCAGCAACAAGGATCAAGACCTGAAGATCAGCGTATGTCTGATCCGCCAAGGCTTCGAGAACCTCCGGAAGAACGGGCGACGGTTCGTGGACCACGATTGCAGCGACCACTCCCGGATCAGTAGCAGGCTCACCGCCGGGAGTAGAACCAGCAGCGCCAGGGGAAGAAGACAACTCGGTCACCACGGCTTCCCCAGGTTAGTCCCCAAGTCCCCGCCCATTGGCTCGCCTCCACCCACGGTGACACTGACTCTCGAATCGGAGACTTTTCGCACTCGGTGGAGCACAGGACATTCAGGGTCTTTCGGCACATTCTGACTAGGGTTAGGAACCTTGATGCCCGAAGATTCGTCACCGGCAAACCTCGATTCAAGAGGCGGCTCCAGTCCAGCAGTCGTACCGGAAAATACCGACCCGTCTTCGCTTGCAACTTCTTTCGTCACCGATCCAAGTGCGGCCAAGACTCCCCTTCCCGAAGGCACACTTGCTGTGGGTGGCGGACTCCTTGTTGCTGGCCTCTCCAGTTACGCATTCTTCAAAGTCGGACAAGAAGCTCTCGGCAAAGACGATTTCAAACCCATCGTCGCTTTATGGTTCGCAACTTTTGTCTTGGCTCCCGGATTCTTTTTGCCCCTTGAACAGGAGATGGGTCGGGCCCTCGCCCACCGTCGCGCTCTCGGCCATGGGGGCCGACCGGTGGTCTCCCGAGTCGTTCCCCTGGGTGCGGTCATTGCCGGTGTCATCGTGGCGGTCCTGGTCGGATTCAGCTCACTGGCGACGCGCGAGTTCTTTGAAGGATTCGGACTCGTCACCGCAGCACTCATCGTGGCTTTCTTGGCCTATGCGCCAACGCACCTGGCCCGCGGTATTTGTTCCGGTCAAGGTCGGTTCGCTGCGTACGGCATTGTCATGGGAACCGACGGTTTCGTACGCGTGGTCGGGTGCATCGTGCTGTGGCAACTCGATGTCACCAACGTCGGGGCATACGCCATGCTGGTGGCTCTATCACCACTGACTGGCGTCATCATCGTGGGATTCATGGGGGAACTGCGCACGGAGCCTGGCCCCCCGGCAGCCTGGTCCGAAGTCACTCCTAATCTTGGCTGGCTGCTGCTCGGATCCCTGATGGGTGCTGGTCTGGTCAACGCCGGTCCGATCGCCATCGATATCTTGGCCCAAGCCGGCGAGTCGGAAAAGGTGACGCGCTTTGGCAATGGCGTCTTACTCTCACGAGTTCCGCTGTTCTTGTTTCAAGCGGTGCAGGCCGCACTCCTGCCACGTTTGGCACGCCTAGCAGCCCAGGGCGATCTTTCGGAATTTCGTCGCGGTTTTCGCCAACTCATGGTCGTGGTGGTCTTCGTAGGCATTCTGGGAACCGTGAGCTCATTCGCCTTTGGCCCACCCGTTCTCGACCTGGTCTACGACGGAGGCCTCGATCGCCGTACTTTGACCTTGCTGGCTCTTGGTAGTGCGGTCTACATGGTGGCTTTGGCCACTGCACAAGCAGTCATTGCCTTACGGGGGCATGCACGAGTGGGATTGGGGTGGCTCACCGGAATGATCACCTTCTTGCTGTGCGCTTGGCTCTCCTCGAACGATCTCTATCTCCGAGTGGAGATCGGCTTGGTTGCAAGTTCACTCGCGGCGCTGCTGGTCTTTGTGGTGTCCTTACGACGATTGCTGGCCTCGGGCGCAACCTTTGATCCCGATTCACTCAATGACGCCCTCTCGGACCGCCCGCTCGAATCCTGAAGGCGTCTCGGTCGGTCAAGGGTAGGACCCAGAATCAGGGAAGAGCCAGACCAGCCTTGGTCGCTTCGAGGCGCAGGTCGTGTTGCACCATCATGCGAATCAACGCCGGAAAATCGACTTCTGGTTTCCAGCCCAATTTCGTGCGGGCCTTGGTGGCATCGCCAATGAGGAGATCGACTTCGGCTGGACGATAGAACTTCGGATCCTGGCGCACGTACGGTCGCCAATCGCCGATTCCGGCTTCGTTGAAGGCCAACTCCACCAGTTCTTCGATGGTGTGCGTCTCACCGGTGGCGATCACATAGTCGTCTGGCTCATCTTGTTGAAGCATGAGCCACATTGCCTTGACGTAGTCACCGGCATAGCCCCAGTCGCGTTTGGCATCAAGGTTGCCCATCACCAATTCGCTCTGGAGCCCGAGACGAATCCGCGCTGCGGCGTTGGTGACCTTGCGGGTCACAAATTCCACTCCCCGACGAGGACCTTCATGATTGAAAAGAATGCCCGAACACGCCCACAGGCCGTAACTCTCGCGATAGTTCACCGTGATGTCGTGGCCGAACACTTTGGCGCATCCGTACGGTGAGCGGGGATGAAAGGGAGTCAGTTCGTTTTGGGGAATCTCCCGTACTTTGCCGAACATTTCCGATGACGAGGCTTGATAGAAGCGAATGGTGTTGTTGCTCTGCCCACCCACCATTCGAATTGCTTCCAACATCCGCAGTACTCCGGTACCAGTGAGATTGGCGGTCAGTTCTGCCTGGTTCCAAGAGAGCGCCACGAATGAGATCGCTGCCAAGTTGTAGACCTCGTCTGGTTGGGCTACTTCCATAGCCTTGACCAACGACGGCAAATCAGCCAGGTCCCCGGGCACGGTCTGCACATAAGGAAACTCATCGCGCAGCAGTTCAGCTTTCGGATTGTTTTGTCCCTTGACCATGCCAAAGATTTCGTAGCCCTTGGATTGCAGGAATTCCGCCATGTGCTGACCGTCTTGTCCGGTGACTCCAGTAATAAAGGCTCGGGGCATGAATGACTCCTCACAGTTGCATCGAGATACCCCATGCTACGGTCTGGCCCCTACGCTCTAACCATGGCCCGTCGTCATATCCGCCTACCAATAATCTTCCTCTTCAACCGGCGGGCGTCGAAGTTTGGGGATACATCTTCTCCGAACACGGACCAGCGGTGATGTCGTGCTGACGGTCGCCCTTGATACCGGGCCGCTGTATGGCCCAGTAACCGGCGTAGGCCGCTCAGTCATCGAAATCATGGCCGAATTTCATACCCGTCCCGACGACATCACCGTCCTGCCCTACGCTCTCAGTTTTCGTGCCCCTTTGATCACTGGCACTCGCCGTCTTGGCTATCCAGCTTCATTGGCGGTACGTAGTTGGGGGCACTGGAACATCCCCACCGCCAATCGTGCTCTCCGTCCGGCCCACATCATTCATGGCACCAACTTCGTCGTTCCCCCCTCACGCCTGCCGCGCTTGGTGACGGTGCACGACTGTTGGGCGCTACGTCACCCAGCGCAGTGCACCGCAGTGGTCACGCGTGCGATGGATGCCCTCCGTCAGGCAGTGGCCACTGGCGCTCATATCCACGCTCCCTCCCAAGCCACCGCCGACGCTTTAATCGAATTCTTTCCTCATGCCCCAGTGACCGTGGTTCCATGGGCCACACCCCGTCCCATCACTACCGATCATCGACGTCCCGCCCGCGCTCAGTGGTCTCCTCAGAGGCCCGTTATTGCCTCGATAGGTACTCTCGATCATCGCAAAAATCTTATTCGTCTGATCAAGGCTTTTTCTTCGCTCTCCACTGACTATCCCGATCTACTCTTGGCCTTGGCCGGTGCTCCCGGCAACGCTTCCCCGGCTATCGCCGATGTGCTTAACGACGTACCGGCTGAAGTGCGCTCACGGGTCGTGCTTCTGGGCTCGATTGAACACGATCAGGCAATGTGGCTGTACCGCAATTGTTCGGTCGTGGCCTATCCCTCACTTGATGAAGGATTTGGATTCCCGGTACTTGAAGCCATGGCTGCCGGCGTACCTGTCGTCGCAGCCGCTACGGGTTCTCTTCCCGAGATTGCTGGCGATGCCGCCATCTTGGTGGATCCCATCGATACCGATGCACTGGCCCAAGCACTGAGCACCGTCCTCAGTGATAGCGCTCAGCGCCAACGACTCATCGCTGCTGGATTGCTCCGTCTCCAGCACTTTTCTTGGTCGGCCACCGCCGATGGACTTCTCGAGGTGTACCGCTCCATCGTGGAATCATCTCCCCGCACCCATCGAAGTCGCCGTCAAACCGGAAGAATGTCGCTGTGATTCTCGTTTTGGCCGGTGGCGTCGGTGCGGCGCGTTTTCTTCGTGGTTTGGTCCGAGTCGTCGATCCAACCGAGATCACCGTGGTCGTCAATTCCGGGGACGACACCGTCATGCACGGTTTGCACATCTCCCCGGATCTCGACACCATCACCTACACCCTGGCTGAAGCGATAGACCCGGAGCGTGGCTGGGGACTGGCCGGAGAGTCCTGGCGGGTCATGGAATCTCTTGGTCGTTACGAAGTTCAACGGCCTGCTCATTCCCGGGCCGCAGAAACCTGGTTCAATCTCGGCGACCGCGATCTGGCGACACACCTTTATCGCACCGCTCGCCTCGATGAAGGGGCGACATTGAGTACGGTCACCGACGAAATTGCGAAGGCTTGGAAGGTTCCGGTACGCATTGTGCCGATGAGCGATAGCCCAGTGGCCACCATGGTCGAGATCGTGGACGCCGATGGGCAGCAGCGAACCGTGTCTTTCCAGGAATATTTCGTCCGGCTCCGACACGCAGTGCCGATCACCAATGTTTCGTTCATCGGACATGAACGTGCCACGCCAACTTTTTTGGATCTTCTCGACCAAGCACAAACCATCATCATCGCTCCGTCGAATCCCATTGTGTCCTTGGGGCCCATTCGGTCTCTCCCGGGAGTCGAAGAGGGACTGCGACGGAACCGGGCGCGAACTGTGGCGGTATCGCCCATCGTGGCTGGAGCTGCTATCAAAGGTCCAGCCGATCGAATGTTGAAGGAATTGGGATACAGCGCTTCGGTCACGGGAGTCGCCAACCTCTATGCATCCGTCGCAGCAACATTGGTCATCGACCAAGCCGATGCTGCTCAGCAAAGCGATATTGAAAAAGCTGGCATGAACTGTGTCGTCACCAACACGATCATGAATCAAGTCGAGGTCACCACTCGTTTGGCCCGCACTGTTTTGGACGCTCATCGACCAGGAGGCAAATCATGAATGGATTCACGGCAGTTCCTCGTTTGAGTGCCTGGGGAGTTACCGGCATCGGCGAGGTCACATCTGGAGATCAGATCGGTGACATTGTGATTGAGGCCTGTCAGGGCGAACCCAACGGACCTTTGCTGGACGGTGATGTCATCGTGGTCACCCAAAAGATCGTCTCCAAGGCCGAGGGGCGCATGGTTGAAATTGATGCCGACGATCCGCTCTCGCACAAGTCTTTGGTCGAACAAGAGGCCGTCCGAATCGTCCGTCGTCGGGGCGACTTGATCATTACCGAGACCACACACGGTTTCATTTGTGCCAATAGTGGAATCGATCTCTCCAATGTCGAAAGGGGCTGGGCCGCACTTCTGCCAATCGACAGTGACCGCTCAGCGCGCCGTATTCACGACATCATCAAGGCGAAACTCGGCATTCACGTGGGCGTGATCATTTCCGATACTTTCGGCCGACCTTGGCGGAGGGGTCTCACCGACGTAGCAATTGGCGTCGCTGGTATTGCGGCAGTCGTCGACCTACGAGGCACCCCCGATGCCCTTGGTCGAACGATGCAAGTCACAGAAGTGTGTGTGGCTGATGAGATCGCCTCGGCCGCTGAATTGGTGATGGGCAAGTCCAATGGCATCCCTGTGGCGATCGTGCGCGGCGTGGAGCCATCATGGTTGCGCGCTTCATCGATCTCCGAGATCGTCCGCCCGCCGGGAGAAGATCTCTTTCGCTGAATGATCAGGCATCCGTTGATGCCAAGAGCGAACGCACGCCTTCTTGTACCGAGGTCCACGCCGACCAGCCAAGGTGTAGTCGGGCCCGAGAGGACGACAGAGCCAAACGGGAATAATCATGAAGCGGTTTGGTAACACGCTGAGGTTCGACACGCCCACCCATCAGCGCCCACAGTTCATTGATACTGGTCTGGTTACCAGTACCGACATTCAGAACCAAACCGCCGCCACGGTTCAATGACCGAGCAAGAGCGTCAACGGCGTCGTCGACAAAGAGCAAATCACGGGTTTGTCGACCGTCACCGTAGATGACTCCCGGCTGACTCTGTGATCGAACTGCGAGAAAGCGTGAGACAACGTTATTGTCCTCTCGTTGACGAGATCCGTAGACCGTCGACAACGCCAATGCAGTGAACTCGATGTCATGATCCTGGCGATAGAGTTCGAGTAATTCGATGATGGCAATGGCAACTACTCCAGCCACACCCACCGGCTGACGTTGACGATCCTCTTTGACCGGAAGATCACGCGCTGCCAGTTCTCCGTACAGCAGGCCTGCCGGAATCGTGACCACAACCTTGCCCACTTTGGCCTGACGGGCGGCTTCCAAAGTCGACGCAACCAAGGCAAAGGACTTCACCGCTCCCGCTAA
>JBEIGJ010000038.1:0-16171 GCA_040381935.1 Acidimicrobiaceae bacterium
GCCGATTGCGCGTTCCAGGTCGTCCGGCCCAAGTCGAGCGGGATACCAATCCGCGTAGTGCTTCGGCCCGTATGCGTGCAGTCGAGGTCATCTGATGGCTCGTGCAATGCAGGTTTCCAAAGCGCGCTCCAAGCCGGAGCTGCGCGTACGCGAGACCAGGAAGACAACGAAATCTCCGAGGAGATCATCGGGATCGGCTCCTTCAGAGCGCAACTCTGCCCAACGCAAAGTTGCGACGCGAACGTCGGAAGTAAATCGTTCGAATGTCAAACCGACGGTCAAAAAGGTAACCACGCGAACTTCCAAAGATCGCGAGCGCGCCAAGGCGTCACCGCTGGCGCGGGCCGTCAATCAGAGAAATACTCCAAAGGCGACGCGGCTTTTCATCTACACGACCGCGACTTTGGCAGTAGTGACTATCACGTTGATGATGGTGGTCGTCATTTTTCAGACGCGCCTGGCCGAAACACAACTCAATGTCGATGCTGTCGAGCGTCAGATTTCGGTAGAGCGGGCCCGATACGACGAACTTCGTTTGCAACGTTCAGCTCTTCGTGAACCCTCGCGATTGGTGGCAGAGGCCACGGCTCTGGGTATGGTGCCCGGCTCAAAGACCAATTTCACCAGTGTTGATCCATCTGCTGTGGCCTCGGTGCTTGTGTCGATGGGTGGACTGGATCTCGAACAATTCGCCAATACTCGCGAGCCGCTGAAGAATTACAGCGAAATCAAGGCTCTGGTCGGTGGTGGATCATGACTGAGCGTCGCAACCAGCCCCGACGTTCGACGAGAGGTTCTTCCAATTCGGCGCGCCAGACATCGGCAAGGGATGCGCCGCGCGCTACGAAAACCTCAGCGAGTCGGAGAACGAGCTCGTCGGTTGCATCTCGTCGTACCCAGCAATCGCGACAAGCAAAGTCGACTAAGACGTGGAGCGTCGGACCTTCGCGTCGTCGATTTCAGTGGTTGGCCGTTGGGGCGATCATGGTGATGGCCCTTTTGGCTCTACGTAGCGCCGACGTGCAAGTTGTGCGCGGCGCAGATCTACGGGCGGATGGGATCAATCAACGCGAGTCATACGTCAAGATTCCAGCAGCGCGAGGATCCATCTTCGACCGTGATGGCAACGAATTAGCCATTACGGTTCCTGCACTTTCGCTGTATGCCAATCCGCAAGCCATTGTGGACCCCGTGGCTAGTGCGCGAGTTCTGGCTCAGATGTTGGGCCTGGATGTGATTTCGGAAGGTGAACTGGCGGCGAAGTTGGCTGATCGATCGTCGACGTTCGTATATGTGCAGCGTTTCGTGGATGCAGCGTTGGTGGAAGCAGTTCTGGCCTTGGATCTCAGTGGAGTCAATAGCGTGACCGAACCGAAACGAGTGCAGGTTGCGGGAACCTTGGCGCGCAATGTCATCGGTCGAACCGACCCCTTCGGTGAAGGTTCAACTGGCCTCGAATTGCAGTACGAAAAAGTGTTGCGCGGTGAGGATGGGCGTATGGTGCGCGAGTCCTCTCGAGGTCGCAGTATGCCTGGTACCTCGCGAACTGTCACTCAGGCTCGTCCGGGTACTGATTTGGTTCTGACCATCGACCGCTCCATGCAATTCCAAACGGAGCAAGCTCTCATCAGCCGGGTCACCGAATTAAAGGCCCGCGGTGGGAATGCGGTGATCATGGATACTGCCACGGGCGAAGTGCTGGCCATTGTCAGCGTTCGCCGCGGCGCCGATGACCAAGTCACTGTCACCAACGGAAACCTGGCGGCAGTCGAAGCCTATGAGCCGGGCTCAGTTGCCAAAATTTTCAGTGTTGCGGCCACTATCGATGCCGGTATGGCCGATCCAGCCACAACGTATGAAGTTCCTGGTGTGTACGAGTTCGATCCGGGCACTGAATTCGCCATGACCATCACCGATGCATACCCGCATGATCTGCAGACCATGTCGCTCCGCGAGGTTCTTGTGGACTCATCGAACATTGGAACATTGATGGCCGCTGAACCTTTGGGACCTCAACGGCTCCATGGCTATCTGGCTGATTTCGGCTTCGGTACGTTAACTGATGTGGATTTCCCGGGAGAGAGTGCCGGTGTGCTGAAACCAGCCAAAGAGTGGCAGGGTTCAGAGAAAGCCACGGTGACCTACGGCTACGGATTTTCGGCGACGTCACTGCAATTGGTGGCTGCGGTGAACACTGTGGCCAATAAGGGTGTGTATGTGTCCCCGCGCTTCATCAAGGCCACGATTGATGCTGATGGTTCGATGTGGGAGACGCCGATGGGTTCTAACCGACGCGTGGTGTCGGAACAGACAGCTGACGTCATGGCAGATTTGCTCGAGGCCGTGGTGTGTGAGGGAACCGGAGAGCGAGCACGAGTTGCGGGCCTCTCGGTGGCGGGCAAGACCGGTACCGGCTACAAAATTCAAGACAACGGCACCTATCAAAGTGATTCTGGGTCACGCGCCTATTTCGCAACCTTCGTAGGGTTTGTGCCCTCGTATGATCCAGCAGTCACGATTCTCGTCTCCATTGACGAACCGGACCCGTCCAGCCGTGACCGTTTCGGTGGAACAGCAGCCGCTCCGGTGTTCGCCAAATTGGCGGAGATGGTTGTTCATGAGCGCTCAATCGAACCCAGAGCCGGGGACAACGGCTGCAGTCTTGCTCCGTGATGAAGATGCGACTCATCGATCTTTTGTCTCGTTTGGACGCATCATCGTTCCAAGTGCAGGGTTCGGTCGCTGACCGTTCAGTTGCACACATCACCCATGACTCACGGCGTGTCAGCACTGACTCACTCTTTTGCTGTGTTGCCGGCGAGCGATTCGATGGGCATGATTTTGCCGCTTCGGCTGTGGCGAGCGGAGCATCGGCTCTTCTGGTGCAGCGTTTCGTTCCGGATATCGCTGCGGGAATTCCCCAATTAAAGGTTTATGACGTCCGATCAGCCATGGGTTGGCTGGCCGCCGCATTATTCGGGAACCCATCTCAGCGGATGACGATTGTGGGTATCACTGGCACCAACGGAAAGACGACGACTGCTCATCTCGTGGCTTCAATCCTGCAGCACGCTGGGATTCGAACGGAGATCATTGGAACACTGCAGGGTCGTTATACGACACCAGAGAGTCCTGAATTGCAGGGAATTCTTTCTCACATGGTCGATGCCGGAACGCGCGCCGTGTCCATGGAAGTTTCTTCACACGCTCTCTCCTATGGGCGGGTGATCGGAATAACTTTCGCGGTCGGCATCTTCACCAACCTTGGTCGCGATCATTTGGATTTTCATCGCACTCAAGAGGCCTACTTTGCCGCTAAGGCTCGCCTCTTTGAACCAGATCTCACGGCAGTTGGAGTGGTGAATGCTGATGATCCTTTCGGTCAGCGACTGCTCGCTGCTGGTCACGTTCCTATGACTGCTTTTGGTCGGGCTGATGCTCGCGATATCGAAGTTGGCGTTCATGGTCACCAGTTCACATGGTCAGGAACGAGACTCCGAGTCAATATCGGCGGGTCGATGAATCTGATGAATTCCTTGGCAGCGGCTACCACGGCGCGCGAACTCGGTATCAATATGGACGATATTGCCGGCGGTTTGGAATCGGCTGAGCCGGTACCTGGACGATTCGAACGAATCGAGGAAGGTCAGGACTTCGAGGTCATCATTGACTACGCCCATACACCTGATGGCTTGTCGGCACTATTGCGATCGGTGCGCGGACTTCCCGGTGTCGGGCGCATCATTGTGGTCTTCGGTTGTGGTGGTGATCGGGACAAAATGAAGCGGCCGATGATGGGTGAAGTGGCCGTCAACTTGGCGGACAAAGTGGTTGTGACCTCGGATAATCCACGCACCGAGGATCCCGAGGTGATCATCGCCTCGATTGTGGCTGGGGTGCCCGATCATATGCGCCAACGTCTCTTGGATACTGAAGCTGATCGCCGTCGGGCTATTGCGCGAGCAATTGGCCATGCTCAGTCTGGTGATGTCGTTCTCATCACCGGTAAGGGCCATGAGACGACTCAGACGGTGGGTCACGAGGCATTACCCTTCGATGACCGCATTGTTGCGCGTGAGATTCTGAGGGGTGCCAAATGATTGCCGTGATGATTGCCGGAGCCACGGCCATGATCGTTTCTCTAGCGGGTAGTCGGCTCTTGGTTTCTTTCTTCCGCTTTCGCGGCAAGGGTCAACCGATCCTCGGTAAAGAGGATCACGGCCCCGAACACCACAAAGCCAAGGCGGGGACCCCGACCATGGGGGGTATCGCCATCATCATTGCGGCGGTAATCGGGTGGATCGTGGCGCACTTGCGTGACGGTTTGGCTTTTTCCAATCAGGCGATGATCATCTGGGTCGGCATTTTGTTGATGGCGGGAATGGGTTTGCTCGATGACGTGATCAAGGTCAACAAGGGCCATAACCGCGGGATCTTCTGGAAGAAGAAGGGATACCTGACCTTCGCAATGGCCGCCGGTATCACTTGGTGGCTGGCGGCGGCAACGGATATCTCCGAGACGTTGTCGTTGACGCGTTTTGATTGGCCCGGTTGGGGAGTGCCGTGGTGGCTGTGGGTGGTCTGGACTGCAGGCATGATGTGGGCGACGACGAATGCGGTCAATGTCACCGACGGACTCGATGGTTTGGCCGCCGGATCAGCACTGTTCGGATTTCTCGCGTTCACCATCATCGGCTATTGGTCATTTCGTAATCCGACTTTTTATGGAGTTCTCACCGATGGCCAGTTCCTGGGTGGGACGGTCAACCCCTTGGACTTGGCAGTCTTGTCAGCAGCCTTTGCTGGTGCGTGCGGTGGGTTCCTGTGGTGGAATGCGGCGCCAGCCCAGATATTCATGGGTGATGTAGGCGCTCTTGGCATTGGAGCAGCCCTTGGTCTTTTGGCAGTGGCGACCAATACTCACTTCCTTCTGCCGCTGATCTGCGCCGTCAACGTCATGGAAGCTGGTTCAGTGGCCATTCAAATGGCCATCTTCAAGGGTTCGGGTCGGACTCGGCGATTTTTCCGGATGACACCGATCCATCACCACTTCGAACTCATCGGATGGCCCGAGACCACCGTCATCATTCGGTTCTGGATCATTGGCGGGATCTGTGTGGCGGCTTCGTTGGCACTCTTCATCGGCGATTTCACACGTTTGAGCGATTTGCGGAATGGAATCGCCCCGTGAGTCAACCAGCTCTCGTGTACGGCGTTGGTGTGGCTGGCCTGGCCACTATTCGTGCCTTGATAGCGCGCAACGTCGAGGTAATTGCAGTCGACGATGCAGTAAATGCCAACAAGATCGCGGCTCTCCACGTCCTAGGAGTCCAGCTCAAGAGTCGAGTTGACGTCGGTGATCTCGGCCGACTCGTCAAGAGCTGCGACTTTGTTGCTCCAGCACCCGGGATCCCCGAAAACCACCCAGTTATTGCCGCAGCCCATGAACACCACGTGGCTCTGCGCTCAGAACTGGATTTGGCCTACGAATGGGAAGCGAGTCGTACTGGAGGCGCGCGGCCGATGGTGGCAGTGACCGGTACTGATGGAAAGACCACAACTGTCTCCATGGTCGAGGCCATCGTGACTTCGGCTGGAAAAAAAGCGGTGAGTTGCGGGAATACCGAAGTTCCTTTGGTTGAAGCTCTCGATCTCGATGTGGATGTCTTCGTAGTGGAAGCAACAAGCTTTCGATTGGCGTTCACTGAACACTTCCGGGCTATTGCTTCAGCTTGGATCAATCTGGCTCCGGATCATCTGGACTGGCATCGTTCGATGGACACCTACGAAATGGCCAAAGCCCGACTTTGGCGGCATGTCCAGCCGAGTGATGCAGCTATTGGGTTCGCAATGGACCAGGTGGTCATGAAGCATTTGCGAAACGCTGGCTGTCGACAGATCGTTTTTGGCAGTCCTGATAGCGAGTATCGACTGGACGGAGACGAATTGGTTGGGCCGCAAGGTTCAATGATCAATGTCAGCGAAATGCGGCGCGCACTCCCTCATGACATCACCAATGCTCTGGCTGCCAGTGCTCTGGTTTTGGAATCGGATCTCGGCAGCATTTCGGCCATACAGGACGCCCTGCGACTCTTTTTGCCGCCCCTTCATCGGATCGAACTCGTAGCCGAACATGACGGTATTCGCTGGTTCGATGATTCGAAAGCTACAACTCCCCACGCCGCTGTCACCGCGATTCGTGGCTTCGATTCGGTCGTCTTGATAGCTGGAGGGCGAAACAAAGGCTTGGACCTGACGGTGATGGCTGAGGAATCGTCGCGTCTTCGCTCGGTCATCGCTTTGGGCGAGTCCGCCCACGATATTGCCCGAGCTTTTGGAAACTTGGTTCCCGTACAGATTGTGGATTCGATGCGCGATGCGGTAGCGGCAGCACGACGCGAGGCCAAGCCATCCGATGTCGTTCTCTTGTCCCCGGGATGCACCAGCCTCGACTGGTATTCGGGTTACGCCGAACGGGGCGATGATTTTGTTCGGAATGTGGCGGAATTGACCGGGGTCAGCCCCCCTCGACCTTTGGAGGTCCGCTCATGACTGTTGCCGTACATCGATCCACATCGCCTTCGAAGAGTTCTTCTCGGCGTAGCGCCAAATCAGCCCGCCAAGACATCGACAAGCGCCGAGAAGCGGCATACGAACGTGCTCGTCGTCTACGCAATGGCGAAGGCCGATTGAAGTCCCGTTATCAAGAAACTGTTCTTCGTGATCCAAAACCACTGGGCTTCTACATCATCGGAGCGGTGACGATCACCCTGGTGTTGTTCGGATTGGTCATGGTGCTTTCGGCCTCATCGATTGTTTCGTTCCACCGAGGCGGGTCGCCGTGGAAATTCTTCTCTCGGCAGGCTTTCTGGGCCGGTGCCGGGTCGGTAGCCATGCTGTTCGCCTATCGCTTTCCGCTCGCTGCTTTGGACAAAGTCGCTCGCGTCCTACCGCTATTCGGTCTGGGAGCGATGATGTTGGCATTCATTCCGGGACTTGGCGTCAGTGTGAACGGGGCACGGGCCTGGATTCGCATTGGCGACCAAAGCTTTCAGCCTTCGGAGTTCATGAAGTTATTCATCATTATTTATGGTGCCGATCTCTTGACTCGCCGCGAATCAGAAATGGGCAGTCTCCGGCGGACCATGCAACCATTCCTGGTGGTTGCCGGATCCGGAGCCGGACTGGCATTCGCTCAGGGCGATATCGGGTCGTGTCTCGTCATGGGTGGGATCGCCGCCGCAGTCCTCTTCCTCGCTGGTGCACCCTTACGGCCGATGGTCACCATTGCCGCGGTGGTCGGTTCATTGGGCCTGGTCTTCATTCGGCAAAGTCCGGACAAGTTCGCCCGATTCACGTCATTCCTCGATATTTATGGAACCCGCGAGGATGATGGCTACCAGGTGTATCAGGCCCTCATCAGTTTGGCGAATGGCGGATTGACCGGAACGGGAATCGGAGCAGGCTCCGGTAAATGGGGATATGTGCCCTTGGCCCACAGCGACTTCATTTACTCGGTTCTCGCCGAAGAAATGGGATTCCTCGGAGTGATGGGTCTGATGACCCTGTTCGCCGCACTCATATATTTCGGTCTGCAGGTGGCCTTGTCGTGTCGTCATCGATTTGGGATGTTGCTCGCCGGTGGTATCGCGGCGTGGTTCTTGATCCAGATCACCATCAATATCGGAGGTGTTTCCGGCATCATGCCGGTGACCGGTTTGACGTTGCCGTTCATTTCCTTCGGTGGAACATCTCTTATCGTGTCGATGGTGGCATCGGGTCTACTTTTGAACGTGGCTCGTCGACCGAGATGAACTGTTTCGCCGTCATCGCTGGCGGAGGAACGTCGGGTCACGTCCTACCAGCGTTGGCCATTGCCGAGTCACTCATTGACTTTGGGCGCTCACGTGAGGAGATCGTTTATTTTGGTGCTCGTCGCGGCCGTGAGGGGCAACTGGTACCACCAAGTGGTTTGACCCTGTATCTGTTCGATGTCATCGGCTTGAAGCGAGAACTGTCGATCAGGGCTCAATTGTCCAATCTTCTCTTTGCACCAAAATTGAGTTTTGCTACGTGGAAAGCCTTCCGTCTGATGAGGCGGATCCGCCCACGCGTTGTGATCAGCGTTGGTGGATACGCAAGTTTGCCCGCAGTGCTGAGTGCTCGTCTGTTGAGAATTCCCATCGTGGTGGTCACCTACGACCGAACACCAGGACGATCGAGCGCCCTGACCAGTCGCTTCGCTACTGCTGTGGCTTCGGCTTTTCCCGATTCACCTCTGCCGCGCAGTCAATTCACCGGGGCTCCTGTCCGACGGACATTGCGCACGCTGAATCGTGACGAAGAACGATCTTTGGCCCGAAAGCGGTTCGGTATCGCTCCGGAGTGTTTCATGATCGGAGTTGTTGGCGGATCCTTGGGATCAGGAATTCTGAACGACGCGATACTGGATTTCGTGCGAAGCCACAGCGATGACCAGACATTGGCAGTGCGCCACATAGTTGGCGATCGTTTCTTGGATTCGTATCGACGTCTGCTCAAAGCCCAGGGAGTCGATTTCCTCGAAGGGCAAGCGGCATCCGATCAGGCCCTGAACCAGACATCGCCGGGTCGCGGAATCGTGTACCAAGTCGTGGGCTACGAAGATGACATGCTCTCGCTCTATGCGGCCGTGGATGTCCTGATCGGGCGTGGTGGGGCCGGTACCGTTGCTGAGGTGTCAGTGACGGGAACACCAGCGATCCTGATTCCATGGTCGGGGGCGGCCGATGACCATCAGACCGAAAACGTCCGGTGGCTAGCTGATGCCAAGGGCGCAATTCAGCTTTCTGAAGATTCGTGTCGTCAGCAGTTGTCGGTTCTTCTCGATTCGCTGCGTTTGGATTCGGCGACTCTGAGTGATCTCGGGCGACACGCCTATGCGCTTGGTGCGAAAAATCGTGCCGGGGCCATTGCTGAATTGGTTGAGAACGTGGCCCGGAAAACGGTGACGCCATGAATGCAAGCCACAGTCGTCGCATAGCGCTCGATCTTCCTCGACGAATACATGTAGTAGGCGTCGGTGGTCCAGGTATGAGTTCCGTGGCCTTGGCCCTCGTCGGGATGGGCCATCAGGTATCCGGTAGTGATATCCGCGAATCTGTGGTTCTGGATCATCTGCGTGGCGCCGGGGTGAGCATTTCTTTGGGACATGATGCCGCTTTGGTCCACGGTTGTGATGCGGTGACGGCTTCACCGGCAATTCCGGCTGACAATGTGGAAGTTGTAGCGGCACAGAAGAAGGGCATCTTCCTCCGCCGCGCTGAGATGTTGGCATCGGTGTGCGCCGTGAAAGCGACGATTGGTATTGCTGGAACTCACGGTAAGACCACGACGAGTGGCCTGATGGTGCGCGTTTTGGAAGAGTGCGGACAAGAACCCAGTTTCATCGTCGGAGGCGACCTGTTCGACGAGGGCACTAGCGCCCGCTGGGGTGCAGGGCCGTGGACGATAGTCGAAGCCGATGAAAGTGACGGCACGCACCAGCACTTACCGTTATCGGCCACGATTCTCACCAATGTCGATGTCGACCATCTGGATCACTTCGCCGATTTCGATGCCATCGTTGAATCGTTTCGTGATTACGTCTTGGGTATCGAGGGTTTTGCCGTGCTGTGTTTGGATGATCCAGGCTGTCGCCGAGTTATGGAAGGCCTCGGGGCTGATTGCCGGGCTCAGGTGATCACCTACGGAACGACTTCTGATGCCGATGTTCGTTTCGACGAGGTTGTAGTGAAAAACGGTCGCACCTTTTTCACTGTGTATCTTTCAGCGGGAGAAGCAGTATCAGTCGATACCGCGCTACGCGGTCGTCACAATGTTGCCAACATCACTGCGGTGATTGCTATGGCCCACGCTCTCGGTATGCCGATGGACGCCACTGTCAAAGCAATCCGCGGTTTCAGTGGAGTGGGTCGTCGGTTCCAGCTAATGGGTCGGCACGGAGATATCACCTTCGTTGACGATTACGGTCATTTACCGCGTGAGATCGAGGCCGTGTTGCGGGCGGCTCGAGATAGCGACGAAGGCTGGAAACGAGTAGTCGTTGTTTTTCAGCCCAATCGTTTCAACCGCATGTCAGTGTTGTCTTCCAGTTATGCCGATTGTTTCCAGCTCGCCGATGTCACGGTGATCACCGATATTTACGCTTCGGGCACACAACGTATTGACGGCGTCACTGGCTTGTTGGTTGTCGACGCTGTTCGGCACGCCCATCCCGAAGCAGATGTTCGATGGGCTCCGAGTCGTGACACACTGGCGCGCTTTGTTGCTCCTATTCTTGAGCCTGGTGACCTGTGCATCTCCATGGGCTGTGGTGATATCGAAACCCTGCCCCGGGAGTTGTTGGACATCTTTCGAGAGGCCCATGGCATTGACTGAACCGAACTCCCCACCCGCAACTTCAGATGCAGTGGTTACTGGAGGATCCAGTGCTGGCTCGGAACTGTTGGTTGACACAGTGCAGAGTTTCCTTGGTGGTCGAGCCGTGGTCGACTTTCCCGTTGCCGAATTGACGACGTACAAAGTTGGGGGCCGGGCGCGGTTCTATTTTCTCGCCGAGTCGATGTCTGATCTCGAGGCAGTGTCAGCGTTACGCCGGGATACGGGGATAGGAATCGTTGTGCTCGGACGGGGGAGCAATGTGCTTTTCGCCGATGCTGGCTACTCGGGACTGGTTCTACAGCTGGGGGAGTGTGCTGCGTCCTTGGAAATCCCCACTGAGGATGTCGATCACGCTCTTGATGGATCGCAGTCAACAGGCTTCATTCGGGCTGGTGGCAGTGTTCCGCTGCCGGTGGTCGCGCGCCAGACCGCTCATGCCGGTTGGCGGGGATTCGAATGGGCAGTCGGCGTACCCGGAACCATTGGCGGTGGAGTCCGGATGAACGCCGGAGGACACGGCTCCGACATGGCCGAAACTTTGCACAGCGTCGACATCTTCGATCTTCGCCGTGGAATGCTCAACTCCGTACCAGCGAAACACATTGGACTTCGATTTCGCGGTTCGGCATTGTCCGACACCGATATTGTCCTCCGAGCCACCCTCGCATTACAGCGCGGTGCGGCCGATGAAGCCACTGCGGTGATCGAAGAGATCGTGAAATGGCGCCGAGCTCACCAGCCGGGTGGTCAAAATGCGGGTTCGGTCTTCGTGAATCCAGTACCCCATGAGGTTTCAGCGGGTGAATTGATAGATCGCTGTGGTAGGCGGGGCTTTCGAGTGGGAACGGCCCACGTCTCGGCAAAGCACGCCAACTTCATCCAATCCGAGCCGCAAGGTACGGCGGGTGATGTCATTGCAGTGATGCGCGAAGTGCGAGCCGAAGTGGCCCGACAAACTGGGTATCTGTTGCGTTCAGAAGTTCGCCTCATCGGCTTTTCATCCGATGTCGTGGACGAGTTATCTCCTGATCACAATGCGTCACAGGTTCCCGTAGGTGATTCATGACGACCTCTGACACCAATGGCCGCAATAGCTCGGGCAACGATGGATCGGATCGCTCACCGTCGACACCAGATATCGCGTCCACCCCGACTGATATCGGCGATGATGTGCGCGCCGATTTGGAGCACGCTTTCGAGCGCGACAGCACTCGTCTGCGGATCAAAGACGATGCCACGGGACTGGTAACCGGACCAGTACCTGGACCAGTGGCTGGACCGGTAGTTGACGACGATCCCGAGCCGCGCGAGACCGAGCAGACCGTGCCTCAGAGGCCTCATGGGAAACGCAAGCGTCGCTTCCGGTCGATTTTGGAAATTGCTCACGATTACGACACGCGCATCAAAAACCAGGGCGCAGTGATCACACCCGCCAAAACAAGCAATCGAGCCAAGACCGAAACCAGTTCAACTCCGGTAACGACTTCGCCCATCCGCGAGACAGAGGTGGTCGACAGTCATTTGGGTGGGACCGATATTGGACTGGACGATGACCCGAAAGATCACGTTCTTGCTCTGGAAATCGAAGAGAAGAAACGGGTAGTCATCACTGATGACACGATCGATGTCGATCGCATGTCTCCCGAGAGCCGTCGTGCGGCGCGTCGACGGAAGCGTCGCTTCTGGTCGCGTCAGCGCAGCGAACAAGATGACGAGCTCTCGCGTTTGCGTAAACAGCGTCGGGCATCGCAAAGAATCGACGGGCGGTGGCGTCCCCGTTGGTACACGGTGGTGGGCGGTCTCATTGCTCTCATCGTGATCCTGCTCTTGTTGCTCACCAGCCCCTTGCTGGCCATCAAGCAAGTCGATGTCGAGGGCAATGTCTATGCCGATGCGGAGGCCTTGTCGACCATTATCGGTAATTTGGAAGGCGATCCGATTTTGACTGCCGACTTGCATGGGGCCAAGGAACAGATCGAAGCTCTTTCCTGGGTGCGTAAGGCACGGGTGACTATGCACCTGCCATCGCGGATCTTGATACAAATCGATGAACGATCACCGTTGGCTTTCGTGCGCTCGGTGGACGGCTTCAATCGGGTTCTCGATCGGGACGGTCGGGTTCTCGATGTGATTGAAGGTGATCCGGTGGATTACATCCGGATCATCGGCACCGCTCCGACATTGGTTGCCGGCGATTTCGTTTCGCAACCCTTTTTGGGTGCTGCGCAGTTGATCAATGCGCTCCCCCGGGATTTGTCCGAACGACTGGTGTCAGCCACAGTCAGTCCCGAGGGTGAAATTTCATTGCAGTTCAACCCCAACTTGCAGGTGATCTTCGGTGCTCCTGCTGACTATCAGGCCAAATTGGTGGGAGTCATCAATGAAATCAAGCGCCAGGGAACCAAGTCCTACACCGTGATTGATGTGTCCTCCGGTGAGCCAAATGTCCGGTAATGAGCCAAAACAACTGCGATGGCTGCTGGTCGGGGGTTGAGTTCTCAGCCGATCGGGGCCCAACCAGGGGATACTCGACGCCTCGGAACTGGATATCCCCCCATGTCGTGGGAATAAATGCGAGAATAAGCCCCACATTCGTGGTTCTCATTAGGCCACTCGTTTTCAGAAGTCAGTACGTGTAAACGTCGGCCAAGCCGACATGCGAAAGTGGAGGAGTCTCCCGACATGGTTGGTGGACAAAACAACTACATCTGCCAGATCAAAGTGGTCGGCGTCGGTGGTGGCGGTGTCAATGCCGTCAACCGCATGATTGAGCGCAACCTCCGCGGAGTCGAGTTCATTGCGGTGAACACGGATATCCAAGCCCTGATGACCAGTGATGCCGAACTGAAGTTGGACATTGGACGAGAGCTGACCAGAGGTCTCGGTGCTGGTAGCGATCCAGAAATAGGACGGCAGGCCGCCGAAGCCCATCGTGATGAGATCGAAGATGCCCTCAAGGGCGCGGACATGGTGTTCATTGCCGCGGGCGAGGGCGGAGGTACCGGAACCGGTGCTGCGCCGGTGGTGGCTGAAGTCGCCAAGGCGGTCGGCGCCTTGACGATTGGCATCGTCACGCGACCTTTTTCCTTCGAAGGGCGTCGACGTGCCGTACAAGCTGATGGCGGGATAGCCAAGTTGAAGGAAAAAGTCGACACGTTGATCGTTGTTCCGAATGATCGTCTGCTCTCGGTTGTCGACGCCCGCGACACTGTCATGGAGGCTTTTGCCCGTGCTGATGAGGTTCTATACAGCGGTGTTTCGGGGATCAGCGAATTGATCACCAATCCAGGATTGATCAACACTGACTTTGCCGACGTCAAAATGACTTTGCAGAATGCGGGATCGGCACTGATGGGTATTGGTTCGGCCAGTGGCGATAGTCGAGCCCGTGATGCCGCCTTGAAAGCCCTGTCCAGCAACCTCTTGGAGGCTTCGATCGACGGAGCGCGCAGCGTTTTGTTGAATGTCACTGGTCCATCCAGTATGACGCTGATGGAGATGAACGAGGCGGCCGAAATCATCCACGGCATCGCCCATCAAGATGCCAACATCATCTTTGGCACGGTGATCAATGACGATATGGGTGATGAGGTGCGGGTGACGGTGATCGCTGCCGGTTTCGATCGTTGGGAAGGCGGCCCCCAAGTACGTTCATCGGGTCGACCATCCAGTCGTTCGGCCAAATCCGATCGGGAAACTCGGGCTCCTGCTCCGGCCAAAGACATTTTCGCCGGTGATCCGTTAGCACCATTCGATGATGACGGTGACGACGATTTCGACGTACCGTCCTTCTTGAAGTAACCCGATCGTTGGCCCCGCCGACTTCAGACGAGTCTGGCGATCGAACAATTGCTGATCGCCTACGCAACGTTCGTCGGCGTCTTGATGAGCTCGGTGGTAGCGATGTGACCATCATCGCGGTGACCAAAGGTTTCGGCATTGAAGCGGTTCATGAGGTGATGCAGGCCGGTTGCCGGATCGTTGGCGAGAACTACGCCCAGGAATTGCTGGGTAAATTCGGGTCGATGGCGGCCGATGAGCGGCCGGACATCCATTTCATCGGGCATTTGCAGTCCAACAAAGTGGCGGCACTGGCACCGTTGGTAGCGGTTTGGCAGACCGTGGATCGCCCGAGCATCGCAGCTGCGGTGGCTCGACGGGCGCCGGGGGCCAAAGTGATGATTCAGGTCAATGCCACCGGGGAGACCGGAAAAGATGGCTGTCGGATCGAGGACACTGCGGCTTTGGTGGCTCAGGCCCGGCAAGGGGGACTGGAGGTGATTGGTCTGATGACCATTGGCCCCTCCAGCGGGGATCGTGAGGTCACCAAAAGGGCCTTTAGCCAGGTTTCGCGTCTTCGTGATGAACTCGGATTGGCTGAACTCTCAATGGGGATGTCCGAGGACCTGGACCTGGCGGTGCCGTTGGGTTCCACGATGGTCCGTCTGGGTCGAGCTCTCTTCGGGGAGCGTCCACCTCAGAACGGCATTTGACCACTAATATGTGGGGTAATGTCAATTTTTCGACGCGCCATGGACTACCTCGGCCTGGGTGAGGACGAAGCCTATGACGACTACGGCGACTATGAGCATGCCGAACGCTCAGGAGCCATGGGCCGTCCACAAGACCCTCGTCGGATGGAATACGACGATCCGTCGCGCCCGATTCCTCGCCAGGTGACCCCGCGCGATTCCGATCCGCTTCCGGCCCGTCGGACAGTTTTTGACGAATCTGGGGTGCAACCCCGGCCAATTGCCCCCCGCCAGGGCTCATCGGTGCGTACGCTCGGGGGTCCGGGACAAGGTGAACCCCATACGGTCAAGGCAATTCGTTTCAACGACATCCAAGAAGTTGCCAATCGCTTCCGCGACGGTCATCCGGTGATCTTGAATACCGAGGGCTGTGAAGACGAGGTGGCCCGCCGAATGATCGATTTCTCCAGTGGTCTGTGCTACGCCCTCCATGGAAAGATCGAAAAAGTCGCCCGAGGTGTGTATCTCTTGAAGCCGGCCTCGCGGTCCAATTTCGCTGAGTTCTGATCATCGTGGAACCCCTGTGTCAATTGGTCTCCCTCTATCAGATCGTCATTTTCTTGCGGATCATTCTGTCCTGGTTCCCGACGACCGGCGGCCCATTGGCTACGGCGCAGTATTGGATGATGCGCATCACCGAACCAGTTCTCGGTCCGGTGCGACGAGCCTTGCCTCCGCTCGGAGGATTTGACCTGTCGCCCATCGTGGTGTTGCTCTTCCTGCAGATCGTGGTGCAGGGTTTGCTGCTCGGGTGTTGAGTCGTCGATGAGTACTTCTGGTTACCCGCATATCGAGTCCCAGCCGTCGTTCCCCGCAATTGAATCCGAAGTGTTGGAACAGTGGGCTCAGGACCGAACTTTTGCCGCCTCCATCGCCCAGCGTCCCGCCGGCGTCAATGGCGACAATGAATTCGTTTTTTACGATGGTCCCCCCTTTGCTAACGGTTTACCGCATTACGGGCACCTGTTGACTGGATTCGTCAAAGACGCGGTACCGCGCTACCGAACCATGCGTGGCCAAAGGGTCGAGCGTCGGTTCGGCTGGGATTGCCACGGTCTGCCTGCTGAAGTCGAAGCCGAAAAGCAACTAGGGATTTCCGGTCATCCCGAGATCAGCGCTTTTGGTGTATCCAACTTCAACGACTATTGCCGGACCAGTGTCTTGAAGTACACCAGCGATTGGGAGGAGTACGTCACCCGTCAGGCGCGGTGGGTTGA
>JBEIGJ010000039.1:0-15900 GCA_040381935.1 Acidimicrobiaceae bacterium
ACGTTGCCTTCGGGCCAGTGCACCTGGATCGATCGACGTGGTAGGTCGACGATTTTGGCGCGACCGCTATAGCGACCAATTTTGCTGATGGCCACGATGCGGTCGTCTTGGGCAATGCCCTGCTCTTGCGCATCGTCGGCGCTGATGTAGATGGCATCTCGAGCGGCGCCGGTAAGGGGATCGATCTCTTTGAAGATCATCGAGTTGAACTGTTTACCGCGGCGGGTGCTGAGGAAGAACTCCTCGGGTGCAAGCACCGTTGGCCGCACATCGAGATTGGTGAATCGGGCGCGTCCACCGGGAAGAGGAAATTCGCCGTCGGCACAGAGATGACGTCCGCCGTACTGCACTGCATCGTGAACGTTCGACAATGTTTCGATGCCGGCATACATCGGCACGACGCGAGCGATCTCGGCGCGTAAGGCCTGATTATCGTGCCAGTCGAAATAGGGAGCCACCGTCGGGTCCACCCGCGATGCGAGTTCAGCAAAGATCCGCCATTCGCTGCGGGCTTCGCCGGGCGGGTCGACGATGTGCGGGCTGAAAGCGATTTGTCGTTCCGTCGTCGTACTGGTGCCACCCCCTTCTTGTTCATACCGGGTGGCAGCCGGTAGCAAAATCACGTCATCGCCATCGAGAAACATTTGCGAGGTGAGCACAATGTCTTGGTGGACGCGCAGTGGCACGCGCTCCAGTGCCGCTTGTACTCGGGCGGGATCGGGCATGACGTCGAGGAAATTCGAACCGTCCAAGAAAAGGACGTCGATGCTGTCGTCCTCGGCGCCAAGGACCATTTCGGGAGCAGTGATTCCGCTGTGCTGAGGAACATCGAATCCCCAGAGTTCACCTATCGCCCGTGCCGACTCGGGGCTGATGGTGACGCCACCGGGAAACGCCGTGGCATAGGCGCCCATTTCGGCACCACCTTGGACCCCGGAATGTCCGCGGATGGGCATCAGGCCGGCCCCGTTACGTCCCACATTGCCGCGGGCGAGGGCCACATTGACGATGGCCTGCACTCCTTCGACCCCGTACCGATGCTGGGTGATACCCATACTCCAAATGAGAATTGCTGATCGAGCATCAGCGTAGAGATCGGCAAGTCGGTGCAAAGTTTGTGTCTCGATGCCAGATGCCACCAAGAGTTCATCGAGGGACAACGTCGCGAGATGATCTACGAGAGCATCCCAATCTTGGGTATGGGCAGCGATGAATGCGTCATCGACGGCATTGCGTTCGATCAGGACTTTCAAGAGCGCATTGGCGAGAGCGACGTCACCTTCTGGACGAACCGGAACATGAAGATCGCACATCTTGGTGCCGAAAAGAAATGATTCTGGTTTTGATGGCACCCAATAGCGATCAAGACCCGGTTCCAAGTAGGGATTGATGACCACAACCCGAGCGCCATTTCGTTTGGCCTCATAGAGGTACTTGGTGAAGACCGGTTGGTTATTGGCCACATTGGTGCCCCAGAGAATAATGAGATCGGTTTCGAGTACATCTTGCAGACTGCAGGTGCTGGCTGCCACGCCGATCGTGCTCTTCAATCCGATCGTGGACGGTGCATGACAGGTACGCGCCGCCGAGTCGATATTGGCAATGCCCATGGCACGGGCAGCTTTTCCGGCCACGTAATAGACCTCGTTGGTGAGACCGCGACTCGTGAGATAGATAGCACTGCGATCGGGACCGGCGGCTCGAATGCCTTGGGCAACGGCGTCCAGGGCTTCATCCCAACTGATGCGATGAAAACCTTTGTCACCGCGACGACGCCGCATGGGATAGGCCAGTCGCCCCATCTCGCGTAATTCGGTGCCGCTGCGATGACGTAACCAAGAGACATCGTGCAAAACCGAATGGTCGAAAGCCGGTGCACAGTTGACTTCCAACAATTTCAGACGCGTGGTGCACAGGTGAATGCCATCGAGGGTCCAGTCATGCCATCCGGCAACCCCTAAGGCGCAACCATCACAGACTCCTTGACTAAGAATCTTCCAAGCTCGAACCGGAGAACGACGCACATTGACGGCCACCTGCACCATTTCGGCCAGGTGGTTGGGCTTGGTGTGGCCGATCCCATTCGGGGACAGGCTGACCCATGAGCGCGGGTTCCAGCGACGACTACTCACCCGAGAGTCCGCCGAGAATCAGATTTCCTGGTAGTACTCGCGGCCGAGATGCGTAATGACATCTTCGCCCATCATCCAGCGCAACGTGTTCTTCAACTTGGTGAGTTGGATGAACAGATCGTGCTCGGGGTAGAGACCAGGTGCGACCTGTGGGCTCTTGTAGTAGAAGCTCAACCATTCCTGGATGCCACCCATACCGGCGCGTTGGGCCAAGTCGCTGAACAGGATCAGGTCGAGGGCCAAAGGCGCGGCCAGGATCGAGTCTCGGCAAAGGAAGTTGACCTTGATCTGCATTGGGTAGCCGAGCCAGCCGGTGATGTCGATGTTGTCCCAACCCTCTTTGGCATCGCCACGGGGTGGGTAGTAGTTGATCGACACTTTATGGAAGATGTCGCCGTAGAGATCGGGAAACTTCTTGGGCTGCAAGATGTCCTCGAGAACGCCGAGTTTGGATTCCTCTTTGGTCTTGAAGTTTTCGGGAGCGTCGAGGACTTCACCATCGCGGTTACCGAGAATGTTGGTGCTGTACCACCCCGACAAACCGAGCATGCGGGCCTTCAACATGGGCGCAAGTACCGTCTTCATCAGGGTTTGGCCCGTTTTGAAGTCCTTGCCGGAAATTGGAATGTTCTTATCGGTGGCGAATTGACGTAGTGCTGGAGCGTCAACGGCCAAGTTCGGGGCGCCATTGTTGAAGGGAACCCCTTCCAAGAGGGCCGCGTAGGCATAGAGCTGACAGGGTGAAACTGATTCGTCGTTGGCGTCGATGGCCTTTTCGAAGGCTTCGAGGTTCATATGGGCCGGACCGGGTTCGATGAAGATCTCGGTGCTGGCACACCAGATCATGACCAAACGATCGCACTTCTTTTCTTCTTTGAAGCGGTTGATGTCTTCACGAATGGCTTCGAGCATGGCGCGCTTCGACGTGGTCGGTTTGATGTGATTGCCATCCAGGTTGCGGGCGTACTTGCGTTCGAAAGCAGCCTGCATCGGGCGCACTTCGCGCAGAGCGTCGCTGACAGATTCGATGTGCTTACCGCTTTCCAGGACTCCGGCCCGACTGGCGGCCACATATGCGTCGTCGGGGAAGACGTCCCAGGCACCCCACACGATGTCTTCGAGGGCGGCGAGGGGAACGAAATCTTTGATCAGAGGACTGCGGTCCTCAGTGCGCTTACCCAGACGAATGGTTCCCATTTCGGCCAATGAACCAATGGGCAAGCCGAGTCCTCGTTTTGTGAGTTCCACTCCGGCGATGAGGGTCGAGGCCACGGCCCCGAGTCCGACAGTGAGCACTCCAAGGCGTCCAGTTGCCGGCGCGACGATGGGAGACGGAGGTTGAGTCATACGGGCAGGTTAGGGGGAGAAAGCCCGGGGGACATCATGTCGGGCCATCTCGCGTGGAGCCGTAGCATCGGGGAGATGTCGTTGGAGATGGAACGAACCTCAGGTGGTGCGATCTTCATGGACGGGAACCGGCTCCGGGATGAAATCGTGGCGGCTTTGGCCCGCACCATCGCCGAGGCCGGATCACCGCCGGTCTGTCTGGCAACGGTGCTGGTCGGAGAGGATGCTCCGAGCCAGCGCTATGTCCGAAATAAGCACCTTCAGGCGGCCAAGGCCGGTTTGGTGAGCCGTAACGAAGTCCTCGATGCCGGTGTCGGGCAAGCCGCAGTGGTCGAGACCGTTCGTCGTTTGGCTGCCGATCCGACCGTGCACGGCATCTTGGTACAAAGCCCGCTACCGGCGGGATATGACGAAGAAGCGATCTTGGCACTGATTCCGGCGGAGAAGGACGTCGACGGTCTGACGTCGGAATCCATGGGTCGCTTGGTGCGCGGCCTGCCCGGATTAGTGGGTTGCACCCCCCTGGGGGTGATGCGTCTTTTGGAGCGATATGGCGTGGCGACCAGTGGACAGCGCGCCGTCGTGGTCGGACGGTCGATGCTGGTAGGGATCCCGTTAGCGCTCTTACTCGCTCGTAAAGGCATCGATGCCACGGTCACCATTGCCCACAGTCGGACCCGAGATTTGGCCGCGGTGTGCAAAGAGGCCGACATTGTTATCGGAGCTGTGGGTCAGGCCGGATTGATCACCGCCGAGTTCATCAAACCGGGGGCTGCGGTGGTCGATGTGGGAATTTCCCGCACAGCGGCCGGGATCGTGGGAGATGTGGATTTCGAGGCCGTGCAAGCGGTAGCGGGGGCCATCACCCCCATGCCGGGAGGTACGGGACCGATGACCATTGCCTGTCTTTTGGAGAACACCGTGACCGCGGCCCGTCTGCAAGGCGCTTTTCCAGTCCGATGACCTGGGGCCGAACCGCTGAAGGATCCGAAAGGTACTGCCGGTATGAGGTTGCCGATGACGGAATGTCCATGGCAGACTGCCGGGGATGAACGTTGCAACGATCCCCGCAGTCACGGTTTCCGTGGTTCAGGTCGCTTGTGGCGTTCTCGTAGTACTTCAGTGACGCATTCGCTCGTGCGAATGCGTCGTGTGGCCTCCCGGTTGGGGGGCTCTTTCGTTTTCCGGGAGCGGATTGTCATCAGAAGTGATCAGTAACAGGCATTACATCACCCCAGACATCAACAAGAGCAGGAACCGACATGAGTGAAAAAATCACTGGAGCACAAGCCCTCATCCGATCCCTTGAATTGGAGAACGTCGACACCATTTTCGGACTCCCCGGCGGATGTATCTTGCCGGCCTACGATCCGTTGTTGGATAGCTCCATTCGCCACATTTTGGTGCGTCATGAGCAGGGCGCTGGCCATATGGCCGAGGGATACGCCCATGTGACTGGTCGGCCGGGTGTGGCCATGGTGACCAGCGGTCCGGCAGCCACCAACATGGTCACGCCGCTGTGCGATGCCTATATGGACTCGATTCCGATGATCTGCATCACTGGTCAAGTGTCGACCGGGGCCATTGGTACGGACGCCTTTCAGGAGTGCGACACCGTGGGTATCACCCGCAGTGTCACCAAGCACAACGAATTGATCATGACCGCCCAAGATATTCCGATGATGGTGCGTCAGGCCTTCCACATCGCCACGACCGGTCGACCAGGACCGGTTCTTTTGGATCTTCCCAAGGATGTTCTGCAGAACACCATGACCTGGCATTGGCCTTCCGATCACGATGTTCTCGATTCGTTGCCGGGATATCGACCCACGATGAAGGGTCATCCGCGGATGATCAAAGAGGCAGCTCGGTTGATTCTCGAGGCGAAAGAGCCGGTGCTGTACGTCGGTGGTGGCGTCTTGAAGGCCCGTGCTGCGGATGCACTACGGGAATTGGCCGAACTCATTGACGTTCCAGTGGTGACGACCTTGATGGCCCGCGGGGCATTTCCCGACGATCACCCGTTGTGCCTCGGTATGCCCGGCATGCACGGAAACGCCACAGCCATCACGGCCATGCAAAAGAGCGATCTGTTGATCAACTTGGGGGCCCGTTTCGACGACCGAATCACCGGCAAGATTGCGACCTTTGCCCCGGATGCCAAGATCATCCATGTCGATATCGATCCGGCCGAGCAGGGCAAGGTTCGTCGACCCGATGTTCCCATCGTGGGTGACTGCCGACTGGTGATCGAAGAAATCATCAAGGCCATCAAAGATCTGCTGGCTGGCGGTGAGAAGCAAGCAGATATTTCTGCCTGGAAGAGCCGAGTGAGTGGTTGGCGGGAACAGTTCCCGCTGTACTACCCGCCGAGTGATCCCGGTGATTCTTTGAAGCCTCAGTTCTGTTTGGAACAACTGCGAGACAATGCTCCCGAAGGAACGATTCTGTGCTCGGGCGTTGGCCAGCATCAGATGTGGTCATCGCAGTATTGGCATTTCAATGAGCCCTACACCTGGGTGAATTCCGGTGGACTGGGCACCATGGGCTTTTCGATTCCCGCAGCCATTGGCGCCAAAGTCGGCCGTCCGGACCGCACAGTCTGGGCCGTCGATGGCGACGGCTGTTTCCAGATGACTGCTCAAGAATTGGTGACTGCCAGTGTGGAGCGAATTCCGATCAAGGTGGCAGTGCTCAACAACTCGTATTTGGGCATGGTCCGTCAATGGCAAGAGATGTTCTACGAGGAGCGTTACAGCGAGGTCTATCTCTCTCCAGAACTCCCTGATTTCGTGAAGTGGGCCGAAGCCATGGGCTGTGTTGGAATTCGGGTCGAGAGTCCCGAAGAAGTGCAGCCGGCAATTGAAAAAGCCAACAGCATTCACGATCGTTCGGTGGTCGTGGAGTTTCGCGTCGATGCCGGGGAGAAAGTTTTCCCCATGGTGCCAGCCGGCTCCAGCAACGACGACGTCTTGTTGCATCCCAATCAGAACGATCGACGGGAGTTCTTACGATGAGCACGACCAGTAGTTCTTTGCCGTCATCGGCTCCTTCGACCCATCACATCTTGTCGGTGCTGGTGCAGAACCGACCCGGCGTTTTGGCCCGCGTCGCCAGCCTGTTCGCGCGCCGCGGCTACAACATTTTCAGTTTGGCAGTGGCGCCAACCGAAGACACCGAACTGTCACGTATCACGATCGTGGTCAATGTGGAGTCGTCGCCTTTGGAGCAGATCGTCAAACAACTGTTCAAGCTCATCGATGTGGTGAAGATCAGTGAACTCGATCCTCGGCGCTCGGTGGAACGCGAGCTGATGATGGCCACAGTCAAGGTTCCTGCTGAAGAGCGCGGCCAAATCGTGGAATTGACCAACATCTTCGAAGGAAAGATCCTGGCTGTGGGTGTTGATGCGCTCACGGTGTCATTAGAAGGAAGTCCCGGCAAAATCGATGACTTCGAAGAACTTCTGCGGGGGTACGGCATCGTCGAACTTCAGCGGACAGGACGTGTGGCGTTACCCAAACTCGACAAAGAGGCGCGACAGCGCACTCAGAAATATGGAAAGGCAAGCTAACCATGGCAGCAAAGTTGTACTACGACGCTGATTGCGACGTCTCGATCATCAAGGGACGCAAAGTGGCCATCATCGGTTACGGATCCCAAGGTCACGCTCATGCGCTGAACCTCAAAGAGAGCGGCGTGCCAGTGGTCGTTGGTTTGCGCGAGGGTTCATCCTCGGCTGCCAAGGCCCAAGCCGCCGGTCTCGAGGTGAAGTCCATCGCTGATGCCGCCAAGTGGGCCGATGTGATCATGTTGACCATGCCTGATACCGAGCAGAAGGCCACCTATGACGCTCATATCAAGCGATTCATGAAGCCTGGCAAGGCGTTGGCCTTTGCCCATGGATTCAACATTCGTTTCAAGCGCATTCGTCCGCCAAAGGGTGTGGATGTGATCATGATTGCGCCAAAGGGTCCTGGTCACCTGGTGCGTCGTACCTATACCGAGGGTGGCGGAGTGCCCTGTCTCATCGCCGTCGAACAAGATGCCACTGGTAACGCCAAAGCGGTGTCGTTGTCCTACGCCTCGGCCATTGGCGGCGGTCGCGCTGGCATCATTGAAACCACATTTGCCGAAGAGACCGAAACCGATCTATTCGGTGAGCAAGTTGTTCTCTGCGGCGGTTTGACTTCATTGGTGCAGGCTGGTTTCGAAACCCTGGTCGAAGCCGGATATCAGCCAGAGATGGCTTATTTCGAATGTCTGCATGAGGTCAAGTTGATCGTGGACTTGATGTACGAAGAGGGCATCGCAGGTATGCGTTACAGCATCAGTGATACTACTGAGTATGGAGATGTGACGCGCGGGCCACGCGTGGTGACACCGGCAACCAAGAAGACCATGCAGAAGATCTTGAAAGAGATCCAAAGTGGTAAGTTCGCCAAAGAGTGGATCGCCGAGAGCGAAAGTGGACGGGCGAACTTCAATGCTCTGCGCGCTGCGGGGGCCAGTCATCAGATCGAAGAGGTGGGTAAGAACCTGCGCTCGATGATGCCCTGGATTTCCGCTGGTAAGCAGAAAGTGTCCGAAGCCTCCGGAGGCTGAGACCTCCCCGTTTCATAAATCCGACTTGTTTGGTCGGGAATTTACCGCTAGCGTGCCCTCCTGTTCGGTCGAGTGATTCGGTGCATCCGAGTCCATCGACATCGTGAAACAGGAGGGCACGTTCATGTCGGCAGCAGAGTGGGGATTCGAGACACGCCAGATCCATGTTGGGGGAGACCCCGATCCGGCGACCGGGGCACGGGCGGTGCCGATCTATCAGACCACCAGTTACGAGTTCAATAGTTCTGAACATGCCGCCAACCTGTTCGCTTTGGCCGAGGTGGGCAATATCTATACCCGGATCATGAACCCCACCCAGCTTGCGGTGGAATCCCGGGTGAACTCACTCGAAGGTGGAGTGATCACGGCAATTGGTCTACCCGGCACGTTGGTGGTGAGCTCGGGTCAGGCGGCGGAGACCTTGGCGATTCTGACTTTGGCCGAAGCGGGCGATCACATCGTCGCCTCACCGTCGTTGTATGGCGGAACCTACAACTTGTTGCACTACACGCTGCCCAAGTTGGGTATCGCTGTCGATTTCGTGGATGACCCCCACGATCTGGCGCAGTGGAAGGCCGCAGTGCGACCGAACACCAAGGCGTTCTATGGCGAAGTGCTGGCCAACCCGCGGAACGACATTTTCGATATCGAAGGTGTTTCCAAAGTGGCCCATGAAGCCGGTGTACCCCTGATCGTAGACAACACGGTGCCGACGGCTTATGGCATTCGTCCGCTCGAGTGGGGTGCTGACATCGTGGTGCAGTCGCTGACCAAATTCGTCGGAGGTCACGGCACTTCCATCGCCGGTTCGATCACCGATGGTGGAAAGTTCGACTTCTCGGCTTCTGGTCGTTTTGCGAACTTCACCGAACCCGATCCCAGTTACCACGGTCTGTCGTACTGGCCAGCACTCGGTCCCGGTTCGTACATCTTGAAAGCGCGAGTGCAGTTGCTGCGCGATCTCGGTATGGCTATTTCGCCCTTCAACGCATTTCTGATTCTGCAAGGACTGGAGACTTTGTCTCTGCGGATGGAGCGGCATTGGAGCAACGCTCAAAAGGTTGCCGAATATCTCGCTCAGCATCCGCAAGTGGAGAGCGTCAACTTCGCCGGGTTGCCGAGCAGCCCCTGGCATGAGCGCGCCAAGAAATATTTTGGCGGCCGCGGCTATGGATCGGTCTTGGCGTTCAATATCAAGGGCGGGCGCGAAGCCGGAGAAAAGTTCGTGGCTGGTCTGCAGTTGCATAGTCACGTGGCCAATATCGGCGACGTGCGCAGCCTGGTCATTCAGCCATCGACCACGACGCACAGTCAGCTGACGGCCCAAGAGCAGGTGGCATCAGGAGTGAATCCGGGTCTGATTCGCTTGAGTGTTGGTCTCGAGACCATCAGCGACATCCTGGCCGACCTGGATATCGGTTTCGCCGCTGCTCAATAGTGTGGGATCGATCGAGACGTCGATCAGCAGTTGTTGATCACGTCTCGGGACGATTCTCGTCGAGGTATCGCTGGAACTCGGCTGCCAAGTCGTCGGCGGTGGGAATCGATGCCTCGGCGCGCCGGTCGTATTCCAACTCCAACATCTTCACGTAATTGAGAGCGCGATCATCTTCGGAGACTGCGTCGTCATGTAACGAACGCCAACGATCGATGTCGTCGGTGAGCAATGTGTGACGAGTGGGGACGGCCAAAACATGTTCCAGGTGGCGAAGCAGTGCGGCTGCGGCCTGCGGATGTTGGGCGTTGCCCAAGTAATGAGGTACGCCTACCCGCAAGGAAATAGCGGGCAGGCTCTTGCGTTCGAATTCGGCCTGCATCACACCGATCACTCCGGTGATGCCCTGATACGAGGGCCGAGTCAGACCAAGGGTGCGAGCAAGCGTCGGGTCGACGGTGCTTCCAATCACCATCGGGGTGCGAGTGTGGGGAACCGTATCGGCAGAGGCGCCAACGGTAACGATGGCCTCACAGCCGAGCCGGGTGTAGGCGGCAATGAGGCAGCGCACGTAGGTGTGCCAGCGTAGGTGGGGTTCCACTCCGGAGACGATTACCAAGTCGTGGGTGGCATCGGGATAACGCGCGGTGACGATGTCATTGATCGGCCAGACGATATGTCGTTCACCTTCATCATCGAGTCGCGAATCGGGACGGATTTGGGTGAAGTCATAGAACAAGTCGGCGTCGATGGAGGCCACCCGTTCCGTTTCGGTGTGAGCAATGAGATGTTCGAGAGCTGCTGTGGCAGCGGCCGCTGCATCGAACCATCCAGTGAGAGCAACGACCATGATCGGCCTCCGCAAAGGAGCCGATAGTCCCTCCCAGATCAGGACGTCGTCAATATTGATGCTCACGATACGCCGATCAGCATTCGTTCGTTCGGTGTTCGTCCGCTCATAGTCGTCTCACGATCGCAGCTCGTCCACGATGACATCGATGCAACGCGTCAAAGAGCGCACATCGTTGGGATCGACAGCCGGGAACATGCCGATGCGCAGTTGATTGCGACCGAGTTTGCGGTAACTATCGGTGTCGACGACACCATTGGCGCGGAGCGCAGCGCAAACATCGTTGGCGTCGACGCCCCCATCGGCAGGTGCGGCAATGTCGATGGTGGCGACCACATCGGATCGTTGGGCTTGATCGCTGACGAAGGGTGTGGCCCACGGCCGTGACTCCGCCCAGGAATACACCGCAGAGGCTGATTCGTGACTGCGAGCGTGACAGGCTCTCAAGCCGCCGAGTTCATTCATCCAGCGCACTTGAGATTCGAGGAGGATCAAGGTCGCCAGAGCGGGGGTGTTGTAGGTCTGATTGGCCAGTGAATTGTCGAGTGCAATCTTCAGATCGAGCGATGCCGGTACCCAGCGCTTTGAAGCGGCGATACGTTCGATCCGCTCAATAGCGGCCGGCGAACAAGCCGCTAGCCACAGGCCGCCATCGGATGCAAAACATTTTTGGGGTGCGAAGTAATAGACATCGACCTCACTCGGATTCCAGAGAAGTCCACCGGCCGCCGAGGTGGCATCGACGATGACCAGTGCCGATGATGTCGGATCGGGACGGCGAAGATCCATCATCACCCCGGTGGAGGTTTCATTATGGGTCAGAGCGTAGGTATCGACGTCGGCCGTAGCTATTGCGTGGGGGTGAGTACCAGGGAGAGATTCGATGACCATCGGCTCGCCCAAGTGGGGAGCGGCAGCGGCGGCTTGGGCGAACTTGGAGGAGAACTCGCCAAAGACAAGATGTTGGCTGCGGTCGTGGATGAGTCCGAAGGTGGCCACATCCCAAAAGACAGTTGACCCGCCATTGCCCAGAAGTATCTGCCAACCATCAGGAAGGCTGAACAAGGACGACAGACCCGAACGCACCGAGCCAACCAGATTCTTGACCGGGGCTTGACGATGGGAGGTGCCGAGCAGGTCGCGTCCGGCAGACGCGAGGGCGATCATTTGCTCGGGGCGCACTTTGGATGGACCGCAACCGAACCGGCCGTCAACGGGCAAAAGTTCGGGGGAAAGACGAATTGACCGGGGATCCATTGTGCTCACTGTGTAAGCATGGCAGGCATGAGTTCCACTCCCCAACGGAATCGCACATCTTCTCGGTTGGCCGCTATCGCCGAATCGGCCACTTTGGCCGTCGACGCCAAGGCCAAAGCCCTGAAAGCGGCCGGCGAAAACGTCATTGGATTCGGCGCCGGTGAGCCCGATTTTCCCACACCAGAGCACATCGTCGAAGCGGCGGCACGGGCTTGTCGGGATCCGAAGAATCACCGTTACACCCCGGCGGCCGGTTTGCCCGAGTTGCGTGAAGCCATTGCGGTGAAAACCAAACGAGACAGTGGCTTTGCGACTACCGCCAACCAAGTTCTCGTCACCAACGGCGGAAAACACGCGGTCTTCACTGCCTTTGCGGCTCTGTGCGATCCCGGTGATGAGGTCATCATCCCTGCCCCCTATTGGACGACCTATCCCGAGGCCGTCACGCTGGCTGGCGGAGTTCCCGTGGTCATCGATACCGATGAAGCCACCGGATTTCGGGTCACAGTCGAACAGTTGGAAAAGGCCCTGACGCCGCGCACCAAAGTATTGCTCTTCGTATCACCCGATAACCCCTCGGGATCGGTGTACCCACCCGACGAGGTGCGGGCCATTGGCGAATGGGCGGTGGCGCGCGGAATCTGGGTACTGACTGATGAAATCTATGAGCATCTGACGTATGGCTCCCACGTCTTTTCCTCGATGCCGACTTTGGTTCCCGAGTTGGCGGACCGTTGTCTCATCGTTAACGGCGTGGCCAAGACCTATGCAATGACGGGGTGGCGCGTGGGCTGGATGATTGGTCCACCCGATGTCATGAAAGCAGCCATCAACTTCCAGAGTCACACCACTTCCAATGTGAACAACGTGGCCCAGATCGCCGCCTTGACTGCGGTAGCCGGCGACCTTTCGGCGGTGGCCATGATGCGGGAGGCCTTCGAGCGACGGGGACGCACGATGCACCGCATGCTGTCGGCAATAGCGGGGGTGACCTGCTCTGAACCCGAAGGTGCTTTTTACTGCTATCCGAATGTGAGTGGGCTCTTGGGTCGCTCCATTGGGGGTCAGGTAGCACATTCGAGTTTGGAGTTGGCCGACTTGATTCTGTCGGAGGCCAAAGTCGCCGTTGTTCCCGGTGAAGCTTTCGGAACTCCGGGCTATGCCCGTTTCTCATTCGCTTTGGGCGATGCCGATCTGGAAGAGGGCATCAATCGGATTGCCGCCCTCGTCGCCAACTCATAACTCCCAACACATCTCTCACTTTCACGACATCACGTTGATTGTGGTGCGCGCTAGTCACGATGTGAGGTGACTGTCCGACAAGACCTGCTACTGTTCTGACGCCGGCGATAGTCGGCCGTGTGGAAAACAGCGAAGTCCGGTGAGATCCCGGCACTGTCCCGCAACGGTGGTTCGTGAGAGTTTTGCTCATCATGACGAGTCCGGTCGCCTGATCCGCGCGCGATACAACCCTCGAGGCAAGGGCGGATCGCATGAGACATGGTCTCGGCACTCCTCTTGTCTCCTCAATCATTGAGGAGGCTTCCAATGAAGCAGATTATTCACCGAGGGCGGCTGGGCCGCCCTTTTCGTTTCCATCGTTCAGCGATGGCAGGAGTGGCTTTGGCCGCACTGATGGTAGGGCTCACCGGATGCGGAAGCGAAGCTTCATCATCTGAGTCGTCCGACAGTGCTTCCTCTGACACCGCTGCTGATGAGTCGACAAGTCCGCAGCGCATCATGTCTCTGTCGCCAACGCACACCGAAATAATGTTCGCGTTGGGCGCCGATGAGCAGATCGTCGCTGTGGACTCGTTATCGAATTATCCATCCGGTGCCCAAGCGGTTCTCACCGAATTGTCGGCCTACGAGCCCAATGTGGAGGCAATTTCTGAATTCCAGCCCGATCTGGTGGTCATCGGCGATGACTTCACTGGTCTGGCCGATCAGCTAGCCACGATTGGTATTGCATCATGGACCCGTCCGGCGCCGACGAACTTGGAAGAGGTCTATGAGCAGATCGTCGATATCGGTCAAGTTATTGGCCGCAGTGCCGAGGCAGCCGATCTCGTGGCATCGATGCGCAGTGACATCGATGCAGCTGTAGCAGCCGCGCCACAACTCGATGAACCGCTGACCTACTACCACGAATTGGACGACATGTATTACTCGGTGACGTCCAACACCTTCACCGGGTCTCTTTATGGTCTGTTTGGTCTGCGGAATATCGCCGACGCGGCCGAAGACAGCAGTGATTATCCGCAGCTCTCGGCTGAATTCATCGTCAGTCAGAATCCGAACTTGATTTTCCTTGCCGATACCAAATGCTGTTCGGTGACCGCCGAGACGGTTGCTGAGCGTCCGGGTTGGGACACTCTGGAAGCAGTGGTGAGCGGTCAAGTGGTGGAGTTGGACGATGATGTGGCTCAACGATGGGGTCCGCGCATTGTGGAGTATGTGCAGGCAATTGCTGCTGCCATTAGCAAGGTGCTGGCTGCTAGCCCAGCCTGATCATTCGTCGTAACTGGTGAGACGATGACCGTCGCTGTGTCCGCTCCGCCTCGTCGTGCTGAAAAGCGCGAGGGAAGTTCGTGGTGGTACTTCGGCGCGGTCATCGTTCTCCTGGTGGCATTTTTGACCGGCACCATGATCGGACCCGCAGGTCCAGAATGGTGGCGAGTACCGGCCGAGTTGATTGACCGCTTGCCGTTCATCTCCTGGGATTCGGGTGCAACTGCATTGGAGAGCACGGTGTTGTGGCAGATCCGAATGCCGCGCGTGGTGTTGGCGGGCATCGTGGGAGCGATGCTTTCGTTAGCGGGCGCTTCGTATCAGGGTGTTTTTCGTAACCCCTTGGTGGATCCGTATCTCTTGGGTGTGGCTGCTGGCGCCGGCCTAGGTGCAACAGTCGTGATTGTGGTCAATCGTGGAGCGACTTCGGATTGGATTATCGATCCTCTCCCGCTTTCGGCGTTCGTGGGCGGGCTGATAGCGGTCTTGGTGACCTATGCCGTCGGAGCCACTTTCGGCGCGTCGCAGACCTCGGCCACGTTGGTGTTGGCTGGGGTCGCGGTGTCGTCCTTGGCAACGGCAATTCAAACGTTCGTGTTGCAGAAGAACTCCGATGCAGTGCGCCAGGTCTACAGCTGGATTCTTGGTCGATTGTCCACGGCAACCTGGGGTGAGGTCCGTTTGGTCCTGCCCTATGTGCTTATCAGTGGGGCTGTCTTGCTGTGGCACCGTCGCCTTCTCGATGTCTTACGGATTGGCGATGAAGAGGCGCGTTCGTTGGGAGCGCGTGTCGATCGCATTCGACTCACCGTGGTCCTGGCCGCAACGCTAGGAACTTCTGCGGTCGTCAGTGTCAGTGGTCTGATCGGCTTCGTGGGCATCGTGGTGCCGCATCTGGTGCGATTGTTGGCCGGGGCCAGTTATCGACGACTTCTGCCACTGACGGTGCTTTTCGGTGCGGCGTTCTTGGTGATCGCCGATATTCCCGGTCGGATGCTCTCTGATCCGGCTGAAACTCCCATCGGTGTGGTGACCGCATTTCTCGGTGCACCCTTTTTCATCATCCTTCTTCGTTCTCGTCAAAGGGATACCCAATGAGTTCATTGACTTTCGATCGTGTCTCCGTGCATTACGGCAAGTCCTGCGCAGTGGAATCTTTCAGCGATACGGTCAAACCTGGTGAGTGGTTATGTCTCATCGGCCCCAATGGCGCCGGTAAGTCCTCGCTGCTGCGCTCGGTAGCGGGCTTGGTCAAACACACCGGCGACATCCTGGTGGACGGCACACCGCTGCATCTGCGTTCGGTTCGTCGCCGAGCAGCCCTGGTTACACACATTCCGCAATCGCCATTCATGCCCGAGACCATGACCGTGATGGAATACGTCGTTCTTGGGCGGAATCCGTATGTCTCCTACTTCGCCAATGAGACCCGTCATGACTGGACCATGGCTAACGATGTTCTGGTCAGATTGGATCTGGAGGCTTTCGCCCACCGTCAGTTGGGGACAATGTCGGGTGGAGAAAAACAACGGGTCGTCATTGCCCGCGCTCTCGTTCAAGAAGCGCCGATCATGCTGTTGGACGAGCCGACCAGTGCCTTGGATATCGGCCATCAGCAATATGCGCTCGAGTTGCTGGATCGCTTGCGCCGCGAACATGGCTTGACGATTGTGTCGGCTATGCACGATCTCACACTGGCTGGTCTGTACAGCGACCGATTGTCACTTCTCCATCACGGACATTGTGTAGCCAGTGGTCCAGCC
>JBEIGJ010000040.1:0-15693 GCA_040381935.1 Acidimicrobiaceae bacterium
GTGGGCAAGACCACCACCATCGGAAAGATTGCGGCGCAACAAGGTCGTAGTGGTCTGCGGGTCATGTTGGCCGCTGGAGATACCTTTCGGGCGGCTGCTGCTGAGCAGTTGGAAACCTGGGCGGAGCGATCAGGGGCCGAGATTGTGCGGGGTCAGGAAGGCAGCGACCCGAGTGCGGTGGTCTTTGATGCCATTGCCAGTGCGGCTGCGAAAAAATGCGATCTGGTGCTTGCCGATACTGCCGGACGTTTACAGAACAAGACCAACCTCATGGATGAATTGAGAAAGGTGCGTCGGGTCGCCGATCGTGAGCCCGGTGAAGTGACCGAGGTGCTGTTGGTCATCGATGCCACGACGGGACAAAACGGGATCAGCCAGGCCCGGGAATTCGCTCAGGCGGTCGGAGTGACTGGTGTGGTCTTGACCAAACTCGATGGTTCGGCAAAAGGCGGAATTGTTTTTGCCATCGAGACCGAAATGGGTATTCCGGTGAAGCTGGTCGGTGTGGGAGAAAGCATCGACGATCTCGTGCCTTTCGATCCCCAAGAGTTCGTTGCCGCCCTCTTTACCGGGTGATCCCCGCGAGGCTCGTAAAAATTGGATAATGGTCCCTATGGGTAATTCGGGTTCGATGCATGTCGCGAGGGACGCAATCTTCGGAGCGGTGGTAGCAGTAGCGCTTCTCAGCGGTTGTGGTGGTGACGATGGGTCGAATTCTTCGCCAGTCGTTTTGCGGATTCTTGATAATCAGATGTTGGTGGCCAATGCTGTCGGGTCCCCAGGAAGTCAGTCGGCTCTCTTGACCGGATTCGAATTCGAAGTACCTGAACCTCTAGCAGCACTTGGTGGTTCGGCTGCGGCCTACGAAATCATTCCGAACGAACCGGCTGATGATCGGCTCGCTCAGTTAGCGGAGTCGTTTGGCGTGATTGGGACATTCGTTGCCCAGCCCAGTGAGCTCGGTGGCGGTCTGATGGCTGGTCCAAGTGATGGGACGGCGCCGATGCTCTCGGTCATGGGAGACGCCATGCGGGTTTGGAGTTATTCCCCAGCGTGGGCCGACCTGGGGGAAACGGAATGTTTCGAACCCGACGCCTCAGCAGAAATGGGGACCGGCGAATTATCCGCCGCATGTTCGCAGACCACACCTCCCCAGAATCTTCCCTCCTTCGATGAAGCAGAGGAGATGTTTGCTGTGTTGATGACTGAACTCGGCGTACCCACTGATGACTTCATTGTCGAAGTGAGCGGTGATGAGTGGGGAGTCACGGTGAGCGGAATCAAAAGGGTCGACGGGGTTCGGAGTCCATTTACCTGGAGCGTGACCTACGGAGAGAACGGCAGCATTGTGTCCGCCTTTGGGGTGTTTAACGATGACCTGCGCAAAATTGGCGAGTTCCCGCGGCTCACCACCGATGAGGCTTTATCTCGTTTGCGCGATGAGCAGGACTCCGCTACGTCCTTTGGATCGGGAACCGACTTCGTGCAACCCGAATCCGGCGTCACTCCCGTTGCTCGCTTAGAAGCAGTCGAAGAAGAGTTGTACATCCTTTATGGACTAACCGGAGAGGTGTACCTCGTCCCTGGGTATACCTTCGTTGGTAAGACTGCTAACGAAGGCTTTGCCCTGCGCTTCATCGTCTCGGCAGTTCCCGAGATGTACATCGAACGGGTGGAGGAGTCGCGATCAGATGGGCCCGACCCATCTGAAGGCGGAAGCTCTCCGGGAAGTCCAGGTGATGGTGTGACAATTCCTCCAGGCGATGATCCCATTGTCGACTTTCCCGAGGAGATTCCCCTCGAGGAAGCAAATGCACTTTTGGGAATGACCGAAGCCGAAGCCTCGACCTATGCCCAAGGCCAAGGTTGGACCGTACGCGTTGCGTCTCGGGACGGCGAGCAGTTCGCTCTCACGATGGATTACATGCCCCAACGCGTGAACTTGAGCATCGATCAAGGTCTGGTGACCTACGTCTTCATTGGCTAGATCTTTCCTGACTACGCAATGTCTGACTACGCAATGTCTGACTACGCAATCTCCGACTGCGCAATGTCCGACTACACAATGTCTGAACCTCGGGGTCGGGCAGTCGGCGGTTTTCGAATGTCAAGGGCCAGTTGAGAGAGTTGTGGTCTCGGTAGCCTGAGAGCGTTATGTTCGACAATCTCTCCAACCGTTTCGACGGCATTCTCAAACGCTTGCGGAGTAAAGGCCGTCTGAGCGCAGCGGATGTCGATGAAGTTCTGAAAGAGATTCGCACGGCCCTCCTCGAGGCTGATGTGAATGTCACCGTTGTGCGCAATGTCATCGACCGTATTCGGGACGGCGCCGTTGGCATCGAACTGTCGAAGGCTCTTGATCCCAGTCAGCAGATCATCAAGTTGGTCAACGCTGAACTGACCAACATATTGGGCGGACAAGCACTGAAGATCACCTACGCCAGTCGACCGCCGACGGTCATTTTGATGGCGGGTCTGCAGGGATCGGGTAAGACCACGAACTCGGCCAAGTTGGCTCGCTGGTTCAAATCTCAGGGCCGCCAACCACTGCTGGTGGGCGCTGACCTCCAGCGGCCAGCCGCAGTTGAACAGTTGCGCACTTTAGGTCGCCAAATCGACGTACCGGTCTTTAGTGAGCCGGGCGACCCGGTGAAAACCGCCGAACGTGGTTTGGCTGAAGCACGACGGTTGGGCAAGGACGTTCTCATAGTCGACACCGCCGGTCGCCTGTCGGTCGACGACGAGATGATGGACCAGATTCGGCAGATCTCGCGCTCCATTGAACCCAAGTACACGTTCTTGGTAGTCGATGCGATGACTGGCCAAGATGCCGTCGGAGTGGCTGAGGCGTTCCACCGTACGTTGGAGATCGATGGTGTCATCCTCACCAAATTGGATGGCGATGCCCGTGGTGGTGCGGCATTGTCGGTCAAAGAAGTCATTGGTCGGCCGATCGCCTTTGCGAGTACTGGCGAGAAGCTCGAAGCCTTCGATCAGTTCCATCCCGATCGAATGGCCGGGCGCATTCTGGGAATGGGCGATGTGCTCACGCTCATCGAACAAGCCGAACAGGTTTTCGAAAAAGACCAAGCCGAAGCGGCCGCAGCTCGTCTACTCGATGGTGAGTTCACTCTCGACGATTTCCTCGAACAACTTCAGTCTTTGAAAAAGATGGGCTCACTCGGTGGACTTCTCGGGATGATGCCGGGTATGCCCAAGGAGTTGAAAAACGCTTCCATTGGCGATGACGACTTGAAGCCGGTGGAAGCCATTATTCGCTCGATGACTCTCGATGAACGGCGGCATCCCGAGATCATCAATGGCAGCCGTCGACAGCGGATTGCTCAGGGCAGTGGTCGAACGATTGCGGAAGTGAATCGCTTGGTCAAACAATTCGCCGAAATGCAAAAGATGATGAAGAAAATGGGCGGGGGAGCCAAAAAGGGCAAACGACGGATGTCCCCCTTGGCTGGTCTTGGTACCGGAGGATTTCCTGGTCTGCCGGGCGGACCGGGCGAGGGTTTTGGTGGCACCGGTTTCCCAGGTTTCCCACCCTCACGCTGAGGGCGGTGGCTGGCGCCGAGTTGAATCCGCGCAGTCGGGGTCACATAAGCGTTGGGGAAGTCAACTCCGTGCCGTTAGCCTGCCAAGAGCCCTGTCGCCCGAGTCCGGGCGCCGAGTCAGGAGTTTGTTGCCCCATGTCAGTCAAGTTGCGCCTTACCCGAGTGGGAAAAACCAAGCAGCCGCATTACCGCGTCATCGCCAGCGATAGCCGGGCGGCCCGGGACGGCGCCTTCTTGGAAATCATTGGCCAGTACAACCCGCGCCAAGAGCCATCGGTTCTGAATATCGATAATGACAAAGCCGTGCAGTGGCTGATGAAAGGTGCCCAGCCCACCGAGCGGGTCAAGAAGTTGTTGGAGATCTCTGGAGCCTGGGAACAGTTCACTGTGGCCCGCGGCAAGTGACACGCCCGGAGCAGAAGCACATTCCCAATGACTGACACCACCGCTGAAACCAACGAATACTCCACTCCCACTGCGGTCGCTGTTCTTTTGCACATCGTGCGATCGATCGTCGATGACCCTGAGGCAGTTCAGGTCAATGAAGCTGACGGTCGGGGACGTTTACGCCTCGAAGTGACAGTGGGATCCGGAGATCTCGGACGAGTCATCGGACGTCGTGGCCGTACGGCGCAAAGCATTCGAACCTTGGTGCGCGCCGCAGCTGTTAAAGATGGCCGCGACGTAGACGTCGACTTCGTCGACTGACCTACCACTGGTCCCCGGTCTTGACCAGCGAACAGCGGCCGGAGGGACTCCTTGAGGTCGGACGATTCGGACGCCCGCATGGAGTGCGGGGTCAGATCTACATCACGCTTTCCACTGATCGAGCCGAGCGCGTGCGGGCCGGGGCTCGTTTGTGGGCCGATCGCTGGTTCGATATTCGCTCCTCGTCCTTGGTCCCATCGCGTGAAAACAATCGTTGGCTCGTGAACCTCAGTGGCATCGAGGATCGAACAGCCGCTGAAGCATTGGTGAATCGCACGGTTTGGGCCGAGCCAATTGAAGATGATGAGGCCGTTTGGGTGCATCAGGTCATCGGGGCCGTCGTAGTCGATGTCCATGGTGTGCATCACGGTCGCTGTATCGCAGTGGTAGCCAATCCGGCCCATGATCTCTTGGAATTGGACTCCGGAGCTCTGGTGCCAGTCATCTTCGTGACGTCCGTCGAGGCATCGCCCGATAATGACGGATACCTCGTGACTGTCGATCCGCCAGCGGGTTTGTTCGAGATCTTTGCCGACGATGAAACTCTCGATGGAGTCGACTGATGCGGATCGATGTCTTCACGATTTTTCCTGGACTTGTGGATTCGTTCTGTGCAGAGAGTCTTTTGGGTAAAGCCCGTTCAAGTGGGCTGCTCGATTTGCGCTGTCACGATGTGCGCGCTCATACCAGTGATGTCCATCGCACCGTGGACGATGCGCCCTTTGGGGGTGGGGCGGGCATGGTGATGCGGCCGGAACCAATCTTTGCTGCGGTGGAGGCCGCTCAACCGCCGCGACCGCTCTACCTTCTTGGTCCGGGTGGGCGCCGTTTCGATCAAAACCTGGCTCATTCCTTGGCCGAGACCGGTTCGGGCCCGTCAGGCGGCTTCAGTTTGCTCTGTGGTCGCTATGAGGGGATCGATCATCGAGTCCGTCAGTATCTGGTTGACGGTGAGATCAGTGTTGGGGATGTGGTGCTTTCCGGGGGAGAAGTAGCGGCCTGTCTGGTGATCGAGGCGGTGACCCGGCTCCTTCCCGGGGCTATGGGGAATGCCGATAGTCCGATCACCGAGAGTTTTGGATCCTCGGGGCTCTTGGAAGAGCCCCATTTCACCCGACCGGCTGAATTTCGCGGTTGGGAGGTGCCCGAGGTGCTTCGGGGTGGTAACCACGCCCAGATCGAGCGTTGGCGACGCGCTCAGGCCCTGCACCGGACCGTGGCAGCGCGCCCAGACCTGATTGCTGCTCGGGGCGGTCTGTCCGAACCAGAGAAACGGTTGTTGGAAGAGTTCCCTGCTATCCCGTATCCTTCATAGGCCGTGACCGCGACCATGTTGTCGCCGTACACATTGACACGAGGACATCCCCATGAAGACCACCGACATCGTTGACCAGCAGAATTTACGCTCCGACATTCCAGTGTTCGGACCGGGAGATGAGCTGAAGGTCCACGTGCGCGTGGTCGAAAGCGGTAAGGAGCGAATCCAGATCTTCCAGGGGCACGTCATTCGCCGTCAGGGATCAGGCGTTCAAGAGACGTACACCGTGCGCAAGGTGAGTTACGGCGTCGGTGTGGAGCGGACCTTCCCGGTACATACTCCCACTGTGGCCAAGATCGAAGTTTCCAAGCGCGGTGATGTGCGTCGTGCCAAGCTGTACTACCTGCGCGATCGCACGGGCAAAGCGGCCAAGGTGCGCGAGAAGCGCGACTTCTGAGCGATTGGGACGAGGTCCCCTCTTTGAGTACTGACGATCTGGAAGATTACGAAGCAGATCGCGAACTTCATCTCGCGCACGAATACCAAGATGTGGCGGCCATGTTCCGCTTCGCCGTGGAAACTGAGCGACGGTTTTACCTGGCCAACATTGTTGATGTGTCCGTCAAAGGAGACAACAGCCGGCCTTTGATCGAGGTGGAGTTGACCGACGCGTGGGTGTGGGACATGTACCGCAAGAGCCGTTTCGTGCCGAAGGTGCGGATCCTCACTTTCAAGGACGTGAACGTGGAGGAGTTACCCCGCGAGGAACTGGGCGATCTCGACCAGGCCTGAGGGGTGGTGTTCCGAGAGAGAATCCTCGGATGGCCCTTGGCCAGTGGGGTGAGGACCTCGTTGTTCAGTGGTATGTCGACCGTGGCTACGACATCGTCGAGCGCAACTGGCGTCGGCGTCGAGGGGAAATCGATGTGATTGTTCGACGCGGGCAGACCATTGTCATCTGCGAAGTCAAGACCCGTTCATCGAAGTATTTCGGGACACCTGCGCTGGCTGTTGGCCGCGACAAACAACTGCGACTGCGCCGTTTGGCTGCCGAGTGGCTGATGGAAAATCCGTTTCGCGGTGCAGTGCGCTTCGATGTGGCCGAAGTAACGATCGCCGCGTCGGGGCTAGTTCCGGATGTACAGGTCATCGAAGCCGCCTTCTAAAGCTGAATGCGGCGGTCCCAGCAGGCCTTGTGCCAATGTCGGCGCAGATCGGGGGCATCCCGGGGAACGGCCACGTAGTGACCGAGCAAAGGTGGTATTTCTCCGTGACAGCCCGGGCAGATATAGGACTTCAGGGCTTGATAGGGCTGGATATGGCGCACTTCGACTGGCCCATAAAGTCCATCCCACAGTCCAAGGCGCGCCGGTTTCTTCTTCGCTGCCATAAGAAACCGATGATTCAGCCGACAAAGGCCCAGATGACCAAGGCTGCAGCCGCCAGGATGGCTGCCACTACGAAGACGTAATCCGCTCGCCGGGCGATGAACTTCCGATACGGGTTGAATCCCATGCAAGTCATTATCGTCGGTTGAGTGACGACATCGGTGCATTCCTCAGAACAGAATTCAAACCAGATCAGCCCGTATCAGACCATCACGGTCGATCGAATTGATGGAATTGTGACCATCACCTTCAACAGGCCGCAACGGAAGAACGCGGTGAATGGAGTGATGTGGGTTGAACTACTCGAAGTCTTGACCGAAATTCAACACAACTCTGCCGATCGAGTGGTTGTTCTCACTGGAGCGGGGGGTGACTTCTGTAGTGGTGCTGACCTAGTAGCCATGGGGGACAGCAGCGGTCGGACGCATACGCATTCCTACTATTCGATGCGCGAAGTCACTGGGGTCATTTTGGCATTGGCGCGTTTACCGCAGCCGACCATTGCCAAAGTGCGCGGCGTTGCCGTTGGTGTGGGCTGCAATATGGCATTGGGCTGCGATCTCATTGTGGCCTCGGAAACGGCGCGCTTTTCTCAGATCTTCTCCAAACGGGGAATGTCGCTCGACGGGGGCGGCTCGTGGCTCTTGCCGCGTCGTGTTGGGCTACATCGCGCCAAGGAACTGGCATTTTTTGCGGACATCATCGATGCCCAGGAAGCGGATCGACTCGGTCTTTTGAATCGTTTGGTGGCCGAAAGTGAAATCGATGCCTTTGTCGAGGACTGGGCTCGACGATTGATCGCATTGCCGCCCATTGCACTGGCTCAGTCCAAGCGAATGTTGAACAACGCCATGAACGTGACGCTGGAAGAAGCCCTCGACGATGAAGGTGTGGCCCAGACAGTGAACTTTGGCACCAAGGACACTCCGGAAGCCATCGCTGCTTGGGTGGAAAAACGCGATCCGATCTTCAAGGGTCGCTAGTTCAACCCTGCGGATCGTTTCTTGTCTGGCTGACCACATCCGGGGGTCAAGGTTCACTAGCGTGACAGCCGTGAAGCGTGGGGGAACATCGACGACTTTGCGATCTCGATACATCCAGACCCAGCAGCGGGTGCGGATGATCGTCCTGGCTTCACCTGTCGTTCTTCTCGGTGTGATGCCCATGGTCATCGAAGACCCAGTGGAACAAGATGAGACCGCCGACGTACCGATTGGCGAGATACCCGAATCGATTGCCCCACCCACCTCTACGATTCCCGCCGGGTGTGTCGTGCCAACTCCGGTTCAGGCGACCTTTGTTGGCGAACTTCTTGAATCAGATCGCCGAACGGCGCGTTTCTCCGTGGAGCAGATGCGGGGTGGATCTCTTGAGGGGTACACCAGTCGAAATTTGGTGGATATCGACTACGCCGAGGATGTTCGATTCTTGGAATTGGGGGACAGGTACATCGTTGCTGCGGGCATCGATCAAGCCTCGGGAAGACTCTTTTCCAAGGTTCGCGATCCTGAACCCCTTCTTGGAAGCAGCCAAGTCATCGGACTGAATACGGGAGTGGCGTGTCCCGAGATTGAAGATGCAATACGTACCCTGACCATGCAGGGCCGAGCAGTCGACAGCGGGGTCTTGACTCCATTGCGCGAAGCGCGTTCACGCATGATTCGCGCCGTCGTGCTTCCTTTGGTGTGGGCCCTGGGCATCTTGGTGGCATTGGCAACGTTGAAAGCATTGGGCTCATCACTGCTCGAACTCAGCCACCGAATTTGGAATGGACAACCAGCGATATCTCGTCGGCGTCGTTGGTAGATGAAATATCAGAGTCGACGGGCAGCCTCAGCGCGACGTCGGAGGTCCCTGACGGCGAAGGACAATCCCTCTTCGTAGCGAAAGAGCGCCGTGCCAGCAATGAGCACGTTCGCGCCGGCGCCAGCAGCACCAGCGATGGTGTGCGGACCGATTCCACCGTCTACTTCGATGTTGACCGATTCTCCAAGGCCCGCATCGTCAATGAGAGATCGCAGTTCTGCGATTTTTTTCTCCATGGATGCGATGTAAGCCTGACCGCCGAATCCGGGATTCACCGTCATGACCAACACCATGTCCACCAAATCGAGAACCTGGGCCACCGCCGAAACGGGCGTGTGCGGATTCAAGGCCACCGCGGCTGAGGCACCAAGGGAATTGATATGGCCCAAAGTGCGATGCAGGTGCGGGCAGGCTTCGACATGGACGATCAGTCGGCTGCACCCCGCCTCGACGTAGCGCGGGGCCAATACATCGGGGGTGAGAACCATCAGGTGGGCTTCGAAGGGTTTGTCGGTATATCGACGGGCCGCTGCGATGAGGTCAGGTCCAAAGGTGAGATTGGGCACGAATTGTCCATCCATGACATCCCATTGGAAGAGGTCGACACCGGCTGCGTCCAAAGCCTCGACTTCGGCCCCCAAGTTGGCGAAATCACAGGGGAGGACCGATGGGGCGATCTGAATCGGAAGGGCCACGGCCCCACGCTACTCGGCCCTAGCCTTCGAGTTCGATGACTCGACGTGCCCGCCTTCCTCGTCCATCGCGGACTGATGAGTCCGGGCATCCCATAGTCACTGTGCAGATTGAAAAAGTCGTGGCCGAAGGCGATGGTCTTGCCCGTCTCGACGATGGCCGCGTGGTCTTCGTGCAAGGGAGTCTGCCGGGTGAGACTGTCCGGGCGCAGATCGTGCGCCAGTCGCGAGATTATGCCCGGGCGGTCACCATCGAAGTGATCACAGCGCATCGCCAACGTGTTGAACCTCCTTGCCCTTATGTGCCACGGGGATGTGGGGGATGCGATCTTCAACAGGCGTCACTTTCACTGCAGCGAGAGATCAAACGCGACATCGTGGTCGAATCCTTGGTGCGATTGGGAAAAGTTGCCGATCCTGCGGTGCGATCATTTGGTGGTGAATCCGATCAATTGCCCATAGTGGGTTCAGGTGATGGACTCCCGGGTGAGGACCAGCACTCGGGATTGAGCCATCGGGCCAAACGCACCACACTGAGAGTGGTTGGCGATACTGAAGGTCGACCTGGTTTTCGCCGTCGTCGTAGCCACGAGGTGGTGGCCGTGGAGCGGTGTCTGGTGGCCCATGACCGAGTGAACGACATTTTGAGCAAGCTTGCTCTTGATCCGGATCATGAGGCTGTGGTTCGAGTCGGCGATGCATCGGGTGAGAGTGTGATCTGGACTGATCCCTCGTCGAAGACGCGTGGCTTGTCCGGCAACGGTGATCTGATTGTGCCCCCCATTGCCTGGGGGCCGACAGCGATGAGCCACGAGACCATTTTCGGTGTCGAATTCACGGTGTCGGCGTCGTCATTTTTCCAATCCTCGCCTGGAGCCGCAGAGGCTTTGATTGCCGCGGTACGCACTGCCCTGGGTGATTCGGCAACGTGGCCAGCAGGTGCAGTCATCGATGCCTACGGTGGAGTTGGGCTCTTCAGCGCCACGGTGATTCCGGCTGATCGACCTGGGATCTTGATCGAAGTCAGCGCATCCTCATGCCGCGATGCAGCAGTCAATTTGGCGGAACGTCCGGTGCGAATCCTGCAGGATTCCTTTGAGTCCTGGACTCCGGAACCAGCAGCAATTGTCATTGCCGACCCACCCCGTGATGGTCTGCGCAGCACAGGAGTGGATGTTGTCGTCTCAACTGATGCCGCCATCGTGATCTTGGTGTCGTGTGATCCAGCGTCACTCGGACGAGATGCTCGTCTCTTGGAGGCGGTCGGATACCGTTTCGTCGAATCATTGGTCGTTGATGCTTTTCCGCACACGCATCACGTGGAGACTGTGAGTCGTTTCGACAAGGTGAACGGGGAAGGAGCATGATGGTTGCAGTAGAGACATCGGTTGAAGTGGGCAAAGCTATGGAGACCGGTCGGCCCGTGGTGGCTTTGGAGTCGACCATCTTTTCCCATTTGGGGTTGCCGTCACCGGCCAATGCCCACGCGCTTGAATCATGTTCGGCGGTCATTCGATCTGCAGGTGCGGTGCCGGCAGTGACAGCGGTACTCGATGGACGTCTGCGTGTCGGCCTTGAAGACCACGAGACCGAGCGCATTCTCGGGCCCGGACGCAAAGTTGCCGAACGCGATATCGCCGTTGCCCTCGCCCGGAATTGGGAATTTGGGGCGACGACCGTGTCTGCCACCGTGGCAATGGCGGCCGCCGCCGGAATCCGTGTTTTTGCTACCGGAGGAATCGGTGGTGTCCATCGGGGATCTGAAATCACGGGTGATGTGTCTGCTGATTTGGGCGCCATTGCCCGCTACCCGGTGATCACGGTGTCGGCTGGAGCCAAGGCTTTTCTCGATCTGGCGCGCACTGTGGAGTATTTCGAAACCGCCAGTGTGCCGGTACTCGGCTGGCAACACGATTGGTTCCCAGCCTTCTATACCCGTTCTTCAGGTTTGCCGATTCATGCTCGGGTGGAGAGTGCAGATGAGGTGGCGGCAATCTTTGCTCATCGGATACGAGTGGAGACGGGCCTTTTGGTGACGGTTCCGATTCCCGAGGCGGATGCCCTCGGTGAGACGGTGATTCATCGAGCAATTGACCAAGCCCTGGCTGAATGCGCCACCCAAGGTATTTCCGGCGCGGCGGTCACGCCCTATGTCCTTGGAGCATTGGGACGAGCCACCGAGGGGCGATCGGTCCCGGCGAATTTGGCTTTGGCTACCAATAACGCGCGAGTCGCTGCTCAGATTGCCGTTGCCGTCTCGCTGAGATGATCAGAGTTTCGAAAAGTACGTCTCCACGCGCTGTGAAAAGACTTCGCGCTGGCGCGCTTTGGATGAGTCCGTACCATAAAACGCAATCCACTTGGTCCGGCATCGAGGATGACAGATGATGCGCAGGGAACGATTGATGATGCGCCGTCCCGGAACTCCTTGAATAGCGTTGACTCGCCACTTGGATCCGTAAGTCGTCACAGTGACAATGCGGCGGACGTTGTGCAGTAGCGGTCGTAATCGATTGGCTCCATCGGGAAGGTCCCAGGCCACGCCATGGGCCAGAACGCGATCCATCCATCCTTTGATAATGGCTGGTTGTGCGCCCCACCACGTCGGGTAGACAAAGACCAATGCCTCGCACCAGCGAAGATCATCGAAATGGGATGCAAGTTGAGGCTTGGTTTCTGGCGGATCCAAGTGTGCTCGCCATTCCTCTGCACTGAGGCAAGGATCGAAATTTTCGGCGTTGAGTTTGCGAATGCGAACATCATGATCGCCACTGGCCAAGCCGCGAAGAACGTTGTCGCAGAGTGCAGAGTTAAAAGACTGCTGATGCGGATGGGCGTGAATGACCAAGATCTTCATCGCAGATTTCGCATTTCGCTTTCAATCCGCATCAAGAACTTCTCGCGCTTTTGCGGTGACCGACGGTCTAGGGCATAAAGAGCGTGCCAACTTACTTTTGTGCGCAAACCGGTGTTGAAGCGCAAAGTGCGACTGATCATCCGGCGCCCGTTATCGTTCACGAGCTTGACGTACCACCACGGTGAACCATGAGTGGAAACGCCGATGAGATGGCGGACCTGTGTCAGTCTCGGTATCAGTTTCCGTCGTGACTCATTGAGATCGAAGGCCACGCCCATCAGCATGGTTCGCTCCATCCAGCCGCGCATGATCGCAGGCATTGCACTCCACCACGTGGGATAGATGAACACGATTGCTTGGCTGGAGCGAACCAACTCGACATGTTCAGCAACCATCGGATCACGAACGGGGGAGAGGCTTTCGTATGCCTGCCATTCATCATCGCTCATGACTGCCTGATAACCAAGGGCGTACAAGTCAAGGGTGGTCACCGTGTGTTGGGCCGCTTCGAGTCCGCGGCGAGCGGCAGCAACGATTGCGTGGTTGAAAGATTCAGGGATCGGATGGGCGTGAACGATCAACACGTTCATTCGCGAATAGTCCGCCCCGTACCAGCCCCGCTTTTCATGGTGCACCCCCTGGGATTCGAACCCAGAACCAATGGATTAAGAGTCCACTGCTCTGCCATTGAGCTAGAGGTGCAAGCGCCGTGAACAACGCCTCCTGCAGTGTAGAGGGGCACTACAGGGTGGCCAAGTTAAGGCCACGGGACGACATCGGGCGCGAGTGCGGACCCGCCATCCGCAACTTCGCACTTATGGGGTGAACGAGGGGAATCGAACCCCCGGCCTTCAGGGCCACAACCTGACGCTCTAACCGACTGAGCTACGCCCACCATGTGAGGTTCTTAGTTTGCCAGAGTGGGCCAGTGTTTGCACCCCAACTCCTGGTTTGTGTCGTAGCCCGGTCACAAGGTGTGTCGCAGTTCCTTGTGATCAGCCGCGGTGAAGGTTCGGGATTGATGCCCATCGTGACGTGACAGCCTGCCCTATCGTGCAGGGGTGACTGATTCGGACTCGCTCTCCCACGTGGCATCCTCGTCGCTGTCGACGATGATGTGGCGAGCAGTGCGGCGTCGTTGTCCGCGTTGCGCCGACCGGGGGGCCTGGTTTGAATCCTGGTTCCGTCAAGGTGAGCGTTGTCGGGGATGCGGTATTCGGCGCACGCGCCAAGTCGATGGTCATGAACTGGGTTCGATGACGGTGGCACTGGTGGTCAATATCGGCTTGATCGTGCTGTCTTTGGCCGGAGCCATCGCTTTCACCATTCCCGATGTGCCAGTGCTCACTTTGTACGTGGTCCTTGCCGCTACGGCAATCACCGTTCCCATCCTCACCTGGCCGGTGTCCCACACCGTGTGGATGGCTATCGATCTCCGGTTTCGACCCGTGGATCCTGAAGAAAGAGCCGAGGCAATGGCCTGGCTCGGCGATTCCTCCAGAAAAACATCTGTTCCCATCGACAATGCTTGACCGAACACCCGTTCGTAGTTACGCTCTGCCTAGTTCACTTCGTCCACCAATGAGCGAGCGCCCCATACCAGCGCCCGATCCAACTCTGCAATACCCCTTTCGTACAGTCCCCGACATCACCCCGTCGATCATCGATCGCCAACCTGAAAGGCACAGCAATGAGCAACGACCGCGAAAAAGCCCTCGAAATGGCCCTGGCCCAAATCGACAAGCAATACGGCAAAGGGTCCATCATGCGGATGGGCGAAAAGACCAATATGGCCATTGAGGCCATTCCCACAGGGGCGCTGGCTCTCGATGTGGCTCTCGGTGTAGGAGGCCTGCCTCGCGGTCGAGTCGTAGAGATCTACGGACCGGAATCCTCCGGTAAGTCCACCCTGGCCATGCACGTGGTGGCCGAAGCGCAGCGCAACGGCGGTATCTGTGCCTATATCGATGCCGAACACGCCATGGATCCGGTATACGCCCGCTCCATTGGTGTCGATATCGATCAGTTGCTCATCTCGCAGCCCGATACGGGTGAACAGGCCCTTGAAATTGTGGACATGTTGATCCGCTCGGGTGCTCTCGATGTCGTGGTCATCGACTCGGTTGCCGCCCTTACCCCGAAAGCCGAAATCGAAGGAGACATGGGCGATAGCCACGTTGGCTTGCAAGCCCGTCTCATGAGCCAGGCATTGCGCAAGTTGACGGCCAACCTCAACAAGTCCAATACGGTGGCCATCTTCATCAACCAGTTACGAGAGAAGATTGGCGTCATGTTCGGGTCTCCAGAGACCACACCGGGTGGACGGGCCCTCAAGTTCTATTCCTCAGTGCGGTTGGATATTCGCCGGATCGAGTCCATCAAGGACGGCCCTGAAGTGGTCGGAAACCGGACCCGCGTCAAGGTCGTCAAGAACAAGGTTTCTCCTCCATTCCGGCAGGCCGAGTTCGACATCATGTACGGCAAGGGCATCAGCCGTGAGGGTTCGGTGCTGGACATGGCGGTGGACTTGAGCATCATCAAGAAGTCCGGAGCATGGTTCACCTATGACGGTGAGCAGCTCGGTCAGGGCCGGGAGAATGCCAAGAACTACCTGATGGAAAACACCGAGATCATGGTGGAGGTATCCGAAAAGGTACGCGTGGCCGCCGGGCTTGGAGATGACCTCGCACCAGAGTTCACGCCCGCCGATGACGAACCAATCAAACTGGACTGACCTCATTCGCCCTTGGGCAACACCCAAGGGCGCTGGTATCCTCGGAATCGCCTTCCGAGATAGCTCAGTTGGCAGAGCAGCTGACTGTTAATCAGCGGGTCGCAGGTTCGAGCCCTGCTCTCGGAGCACATACGCAGGGTCCGCAAGTGCGGACCCTGCTACATTTGGGGCGGTAGCTCAGTTGGTTAGAGCAGGGGACTCATAATCCCTGGGTCTCGGGTTCGATCCCTGCCCGCCCCACAATTACGGTTCGACAACGATCCATCCCCGCCGCTGAAGTTCGGCAGCCAAAACGGCATCGGGTACCGACTGCAATTTCTGTTGCGCAGCGCTGATCTTGATCGGTGCCTTTGGCGAAACTGGTGCAACCGGTGCTGCAGAAACTGGTTCCTCTTCGACCTCGGCTTCGAGTTGGGCAATGAAGTCTTCTGCCTCTTGGCGGGTGAAACGTCCGGCCGCCTGACGCTGATTGAGCTGCAACGGCCCGCGCGCATCACGAAAATCGGTATGGCCGGCAGCTTGGATGAGTTCGACAAGCCGTCGCATCTGCTGGGCGGAGGCCGGGGGCCCGGATGCTTGACCAAAGGCCATATCAGTGACCGCCGGGGGTGATTGGGGGACGTTGTGTGAGCGCCATCATGAACTGAGTGTGCACCGGGGATGTGGTGCGCCGCGAAAGTCGGATGA
>JBEIGJ010000041.1:0-15361 GCA_040381935.1 Acidimicrobiaceae bacterium
CCCGGAGTCGAAGTCCGTCCGCTTTATCAGATCACCGGCGAGGCCGAATTCAACGAGGTGTATTTCACCGATGTCCGAGTGCCGCACCGCGAAATGCTCGGAAATGTCGGCGACGGATGGCGTGTTTCGTTGACGACGTTGATGAACGAGCGCGTTTCCATTGGCGGAGCAATCCCGCCAAAGGGATCAGGTCCGATTCGCGATGCTCTCAAGGTGTGGAACGACTTGCCAGTCGAGAGCAAAGATGACGCCACCCGTGACGAATTGATGTCGCTGTGGATTCGTTCTGAGCTACTGCGTTTGACGAACATCCGTGCATCGCAGAATCGGAAGATGGGCGACCCGGGTCCGGAGGGTTCGATTGCCAAATTGGCCATGGCCGAACTGAATAAGGACATTTATTCCTTTGCAGTGTCGCTGCTTGGCGCCGAGGGCATGTTGTTCCCGAGCGGGTACCAGATGATTCGTCCGGAGTTCGCAATGGGTCTGGAAAATCCGCAGAAGGCTTTCCTGAGAAGCCGTGCCAACTCCATCGAAGGTGGCACCAGCGAAGTCATGCGCAACATCTTGGGAGAGCGAGTTCTCGGTCTCCCAGGCGATGTACGAGTGGACCGCGAAGTGGCCTGGAGCAAAGTTCCGCGCAACTGATAGGTGATTGGGGTTCAGCTGATGGTCCGTTCATCGACCGGACTGAAGAAGTATCCCGACGAACATGGCACCGAGCGAACTCAGTAAACCCAGCGCACCTCCGAGTACCAAGGCCAAGGTGCTGCGACCGAGGGCGTGAACCGCAGCCGACATACCGGCCACAACTGCCAAGAGAATGTGGACCATAGCTGTGACCTGGTAGGTCCAGTCGGCCGCACCGAGGTCCACTTCGAGCAGATTCCAGATGCCCGTGACGAACAACAAAGCAAACGCCGGCCAAGCGAGACGGTTGAAGGAGCGGGCGGCAATTTTCGTGCTGTCGGCCGCGTGTCGTCGAAGCGCCGGAACGAGTCCGGCCAAGACGATTTGCCCACCGACCCACACTGCAGCGGCCATGACGTGCAAAAAGAGTCGCAGGGTGGCAAGAGTTGGTTCAAGCATGATGCGTCAGGGGCGTAGGGCGGCCAGAACGTCGCTCGCCGCAAGAGAACGATCATCGACAATAGGACGTTGAGCAAGATCTCCACCAGAAAGAACGGTGATTGCCGTCTCGATGCCCACTTGCAAATCACGGAGATGTCGAGGAGGAGGGAAATACTCATCTTCGTCGGTAATTCGTATTTCGGTCACCCCGTGTTTGGGTGCCAACTGAGCAATGACCTCATCGACCAATTCCTCGGGCGCCGAAGCTCCGGCCGTGACTCCTACCGTGCCAGACAGATCATTGGGTAACTCTAAGGCCGTGTTGATTCGGTAAACCCGACTGCAACCGGCCTCTTGGGCTAGACGTTCCAAGGCGCGAGTATTGGATGAATTTGCCGAGCCAATCACCACGATGGCATCGCATTGGGGAGCCATCGACATCAGGGCTGACTGCCGATTGGTGGTAGCGAAACAAAGATCACTGCGGCCCGGAGTCCAGACATCAGGAAAACGCTGGCGAACTCGTATCGCCACCCCCTCCCAGTCGCGATGAGACAGCGTTGTTTGGGCCAGGAGTGCAACAGGCTCGCTGAAAATGGGAAGTGCATCAACTTCCTCGATTGATTCGACACGCGAGATCACATCGGGAGCCACCGCCATGGTCCCAACTGCTTCTTCATGTCCTTCGTGTCCGACATAGACGATACGAAAACCTTTTCCGGCACGAACTTTCACCTCGTGGTGCACTTTGGTTACCAAGGGACAGACCGAATCGATGACCACCGAACCCCGCTCGCGTGCGGCCGCCACAACGTCGGGAGCCGAGCCATGAGCGGACAACATGACCGGACGGCCAATCGGTACATCTTCGATATGGTCGACGAAACGGACACCCAACTGTTCGAAGCGCTCGACCACCAATTTGTTGTGCACGATTTCGTGGTAGCAGTACACCGGGGCCTCGAAACTGCGGACCATCCAGGCCAAGGCCTTAATGGCCATCTCGACGCCGGCACAAAACCCACGTGGGGCCGCCAAAAGAACTCGATCAACCGACATTGCTTTCAGGATAGGGCAGTTGATCGCAATGGAGCCGGAAGTCAACCCCCCTTCGGGCGGGCGGCAAGCACCGGCCGATAGCCTGACCCCATGACGGTTCGAGAACGAGCACCACTCGTCGTATCCGTCACACCGGGTTCTCCAGCGGAGTTAGCGGGGATCATCCCGGGCGACGAAATCACGGCACTTAATGGGGTGTCGCCACGCGACATCATCGAATGGCGGCTTCTTTCCGATGAGTCCGATGTATCCGTCAGCCTGATGCGCCAAGGGCGCGAAATCGATCTCGAGATTTCCAAACATGCGGGATTACCACTCGGGGCCGAAGTTTCAAGCGCAGTCTTCGATCGGGTGCGAACATGTGACAACCACTGTCCGTTCTGTTTCATTTACCAATTGCCTCCGAACATGCGTCGCAGTTTGTATCTCAAAGACGATGACTATCGACTGAGTTTCTTGTACGGCAACTTCACCACCCTGACTCGATTCACCGAATCGGACTTGGAGCGAATCGTCAGCGAGGCCCTTTCCCCCCTCCATGTCAGCATCCACGCCACCGATCCCGAGGTGCGTAGCTCCATGTTGCGCAATCGGCGGGGAGGCATGAGTTTGCGATGGCTCAAGCTCCTCCTCGACAACGGCATCGAGGTCAATGGGCAAGTTGTCGTGTGCCCGGGTGTCAATGATGGCGACGTTCTCGAGAGCACCTTCATCGATATTTTGGACCAGTATCCAAATCTGCATCACGTGGCCGTCGTACCGCTAGGCATCAGTCAATTCAACAAAGAACCTGAGATGCGCCCCCATACGGCCGAAGAAGCGCAGCAGGTCGTTGATCTGATCGAAACCTGGCAACGCATCTTTCTGGAACATCTCGGACGTCGGATGGTTTTTGCAGCTGATGAGTATTACCTGATGGCTGATCGTGCCTTTCCTTTGGCAGACACCTATGAAGGTTTCTCGATGCACGAAGACGGTGTCGGGATGGCCCGCACCTTTGCCGGCGAATTCAAAGGAGAGGTGTTAGAAGCCACTCGACCGACGAGTGGTTTTTTCTCCTGGGTGGACGGAGCACCGGCCGCCGGCTATCGGGCAGTACGCAACCCAGCCGCCGATACCGGAATGCGGTCTCAGCCTTGTGAGTCCTCTTCGACTGTGACCCTTCGTCTTGGCGCTCGTGCCGGAGCCCCGATCGGCATCGTGACCAGTGAATACGGCCAACGGGTCTTGCAACCTCTGATCGACGAACTGCATCGTGCCGATATCCGAATCATTCCGGTCCACAATCGATTCTTCGGCGGCAATACAGCGGTGACCGGATTGATGGTGGGTGAAGATATTGCGCGCGCCCTGGAAGGTGAACCTCAGGGTCATCGGTATCTCCTTCCCGATGTCTGTTTATCCGAAGGTCGATTTCTCGACGGAATGACCCCAGCCGCCCTGCCGCGTCCAGTGGAGATCGTGCCCACCGATGGCATCTCACTGCGAACTGCCCTTACTGAGACACGACGATGAATACTCCAGAAACCGACCTCCAGAAATCACTCGTCGACAATCACGTCGACGGGGTCGACCGCCCATCTGGCGAACCCGAAGGTGGGGAGCCCGATGATCGACTCTCGACAGTGGTCATCGTCGGTCGGCCCAATGTGGGCAAGAGCACACTGTTCAACCGATTCATTGGTGAACAAGCGGCCATCGTCGAGGATCGGCCGGGTATCACTCGAGATCGCCAGGAACGCGAGGCCGTCTGGCTGGGTCAACGCTTTCGCCTCGTTGATACGGGTGGTTGGCTGCCCGGAGGTTCCGATCTCGATGTCAAGGTCAGCCGCCAAGTCGAAAAAGCAGTGCGGCAGGCCGATCTCGTGGTCTTTGTCGTTGATGGTTCAGTAGGGATAACCGATGACGATCAACTCGTGGCTAATTGGCTGCGGCGCGAGGGTATACCGGTCATGGTGGTCGTCAACAAGGTCGACAATGATCGGCGCGAAGCCGAACGGTGGGAATTCTTAGGTTTAGGTTTGGGAGACCCGATTCCGGTGAGCGCGTTACATGGACGCCGAGCTGGCGATCTTCTCGATGATGTTGTTGCTCGACTGCCTCATGTGCCCCTGACCGAGGAATACCGCTCAGCGGGGGCGGAAGATTTCTTCGGCGAACACGACATCACCCGTATCGGAGAGGGTAAACCGCCGCGAGTAGCCCTCGTCGGTCGACCCAATGTGGGCAAGAGCACCATGTTCAATCGTTTGGTTGGCGAAGACCGATCGGTGGTACACGATATGGCCGGCACCACGCGTGATTCGATTGACACCTTGGTGGAGACCGAAGATGGTCCGGTGGTTTTCGTCGACACTGCGGGAATGCGTCGCCGTTCCCGTATTGATGATTCTGCCGAGTATTACTCGCTGGTTCGGGCATTACGTTCCATCGATGGTGCCGATATCGCCTTGATGGTGATTGATGCCACCAACGGTGTCACCGCCCAGGACCAAAGGTTGGTGGAGCGAATCGATGCCGCCGGGTGTCCCATCGTCATCATGCTGAACAAGTGGGATTTACTCGCTGATCTGGAGGAGAAAGAGCGAGTCGAGGCCGAAGTCAAAAGGATGTTGTACTTCATTGGCGATGCTCCAATCTTGAAGGTCTCGGCTTTATCGGGCAAAGGAATTCACAAACTCCGTCCGGTTCTCCAAAACGCCATCACCCAATATCACCGTCGCGTTCCGACGCGGGACGTCAACCGCGTTGTTGCCGAAGCCCAACAGCGCCAACCTGCGGGCGGGGGAGCCAAAGTGCTGTACGCGCTGCAGGGTGCCACCGATCCGCCTACTTTCACTCTTTTCGTCAATCGTGAATTACCCCAGACCTACATCCGCTATCTCGAGCGGAGTATTCGTGAAGCTTTCGAATTCGGTTCCACCCCACTCAAATTGCGGGTGCGCAAGCGGAGCGAGTGATCAGTGCCCTTTTGTAGCGATTGCGCCAAATATTGGACACCGAGCGCCATGAGAACGGATGGTTCTTGCCCCCAGTGCCACCGGGTGCTTGCGGTGGTGGCCGATGCTCCCGTTCGCCCCAGTATCTCGGCGGCAAATTTGGATCTCAAGAAACTTGCAGCCAAACCAGGAGAAGAGGAACTTCGCGCCCCCTGGCACTTCAAGCTGCTGGTGGCTGGTTTGGTCATCTACCTCGGCTGGCGCATTGTCGACATCTTCGTCTGAAGCACCTTCCGCTAGGATCGGGGGGCTTCCAAAGACAACGTGAGGTCCATGAGCAGTACTTCCATCAGCAAGAAACAGTAGATATATACGGGCTGTGGCGCAGCTTGGTAGCGCGCTTGACTGGGGGTCAAGAGGTCGCAGGTTCAAATCCTGTCAGCCCGACACATACGATGATGCAGTCATGCTTCATTGGCGAGGAATTCTCACCATCATCGTTGGCTCGGTGACATTTTTTTTGGTTGCGTCGCAGGTCGGCACGTACTTTTTCGGAGACCTCAGTGCTGATCAACGAAATAGTCAACTGGTCCGTTCCCTTCGGGTCGACATAGCGGACAACTTACGCCGAGAAGGAATCAACGTCACCGTCATCGACGTGCGATGTGAAGACCTCCCCGATAACAGTGAGGTCTTCACGGTCACCTGTGATGTCGACGTGGAAGAGATTGCAGAATCTTTTCAGGCCATCGCTCAGGGGAGCAGTACGGGCGATGCCGTCACGGTCGAAGAGGTCTTCCCCCGCGAACGACTGGTGACTCAGGAGCAGGCAATCGCCTATGTCCAGCGGCTGGTTGACTCCCAAGTTCTGGACTGCGATTTAGGAGGCCCGATTGCAGTTCTGCGCCAGGGAAACGAATTCGATTGCCAGACCGAATTCAACGAAATAGTGACCATCACGGTGGCTGGAAACGGGTCCGGTTCGATTTCTCGGACGCAAAGGATGCCAGGGACCTAAAGGTTGACGTCACCGGGGAACTACCGTGGAGACATGGCCCCTACTGTTTCTCGCACGCTCTCCGAGGCCGAATCGAAAAAACTACTTGGTCGCTACGGCATCCCGCTGGCCAAAGAGCACCAGGTTCTCACCCCTCCCGAAGCACAACAAGCAGCCGCGGATATCGGCTATCCGGTGGTAGTGAAATTGTGTGGGGATGCCATCGCCCACAAAACAGAGCGCGGTTTGGTTCGCTTGAATGTGGCCGGTGACGACCAACTCGCTGAGGCCGCCGCCGATCTTTTGTCACGGGCAACTCCCGCAGATGGTGATGTCTCTTTACTGGTAGCGCCCATGGTGCGAGGAAATCGGGAATTGATTGCTGGGGTCATTCGTGATCCGCAATTCGGCTTTTGTGTAATGCTCGGAATCGGCGGGATTTTTGCTGAGGCTTTGGGGGATGTGGTTTTTCGTCCGGCACCCTTGGATGCCATCACCGCTGCCGAAATGATCGAAAGCCTGGCCACTCAAAAACTCTTGGGTGATTTTCGAGGTGAAAAGGCCGTCAGAACTGACGCGCTGGTGAACCTGCTGGTGGGACTTTCGACATTAGTGAACGATCGCTCCGACATCATCAGTGTCGATCTGAATCCCCTCATCATCCAATCCGATGGCCAACCAATTGCGGTTGATGCTCTTGTCGAACTCGCGGTTTCAGATGCTTCGGCACCACCCCCCACAGCAGCGACTGTTCGAGCTCGTCCCAGTGATGAGCAGTTTCGAGCCCTGTTCGAACCTCGAGGCGTCCTGATCGCGGGAGCATCTACTCACCCCGGCAAATTTGGTTTCGTTTCCTTGCACAATGTTTTGGCGGCTGGATACCAAGGCGGCGTCTTTGGCACCAATCTCCAAGGTGAAGAAGTGCTCGGTATTCGCACCGTGGCCGATATCCAGATGCTTCCCGATGGCGCCATAGATCTGGTGTTCGTTTGCACGCCGGCATCAGCTAACCCCGATTTGCTCCGAGCCTGCGCCGCCAAAGGTATTCGGGCCGCCTTTCTCACCTCGGCGGGATATGGCGAAGCCGGCGAAGAAGGTCAACGCGCCGAACAGGAATTGGTGCAGCTCGCCGACGATTTGGGGATTCTTTTGGCGGGACCGAATGGCCAAGGAGTGGTCAGCACACCGGTCAACCTCTGCGCCCAAATTGTGGCCCCGTATCCGCCCGCTGGTCACATCGGAGTCGCCAGTCAAAGTGGCAACTTCGTTTCCAGTTTCATGAACTGGTCGCGATCGAGTGGGGTGGGTATCAGTCGCGCCGTTTCGGCCGGAAATGCCGCTGCCGTCACTGTTGCCGACTACCTCGATTTCTATGCCGATGACCAGCGAACGTCAGTTGGTCTGGCCTATATCGAAGGTATCAGTGACGGTCAGACATTGATGAGACGCCTCTCTGCGGCTGCTCAACGTAAACCTCTAGTTGTGGTCAAGGGCGGCGCAACCCAGCTTGGAGCACAAGCCGCGTCATCCCACACCGGAGCCCTGGCCGCTAACGATCGGGTCTTTGATGGCATGTGTCGTTCAGGTGGAATCACGCGGGCGGCAACAGTGGAAGAAGCCTTTGAGGCGGCGGCCACTTTCGCCACACAGCCCCTGCCTCAGGGGCCAAATGTGGTGATCCTGACCACCGCCGGCGGTTGGGGAGTGGTGACCTCGGACGCCATCGCTGCTGATGGATCGCTCAATCTGGTGGATCTACCCGATGATTTACGTGCGGCAATCGACGCGTTGCTACCGCCCCGTTGGAGCCGTGCCAATCCAGTGGACTGTGCTGGGGGAGAGACCCGAGACACCATCCCACAAATCTTGGAATTGATCGCTGAGCACCCCGACGTCCACTCCATCATCTACTTGGGCATTGGCATTCAGTCCAACCAAGCTCGTTTGTTTTCTGAGGGCGGTTTCTATCCCGATCACGGGATCGAGCGCATCGTTGCCTATCACCAGCGTCAAGACGAAAGGTTTGCCCACGCTGCCGATGAGCTCTCGCGTCGTACAGGTAAACCAATTCTCACTGCGACTGAATTAGCTGTGGCCGATCCCGACAATCCCGGCCCGGCCAGCGTACGGGCGAGCGGTCGACTGTGCTATCCGTCAGGAAATCGTGCCGTGACTGCCCTTGGACACCTCTACCGCTACGCGCGCTATCGACAGCGACGCGGACTTTCCTGAACTAGTTTTGGTTCTCGGAGAGTTAGTGCTTGTGCAATTCCCCGTTGATCACTCCTGACCATGAATCGGCCTTTGACCCGACGCTCGCGCAATCCATTGCCGACCTTGATGTTTCTCGTCGCCTTTCCTTCGGTTCTCCTGGGAGGCATCTGGCAATTTGCTAGTTCGCAGGACAGTAGCGATCCACCACTCCCTGACGCAGTCGCCGATTTTCCTGCTGGCACACCGCAAACCCCCGTTTTGTCCGCTCGACGAAACCCGTTGGTTCTGGCACGTGAGTCGTCATCGTCGGCTTTCGAAGTAGCCCTGCGTCCACTCGGAGGAGCAGTGCTGGAGGGTTCATGTGCGGCAATCTCGGTTGATGGCATTCTCAGTTTGTCCGATGGCATTGATACTGCTGTCACCCCGGCAAGCACGTTGAAAGTCATTGTGGGCGCTGTGGCCCTTGAAGTCATGGGTCCAGACGCCGTCTTGAGCACTGAGGTTCGTGCCGATTTGACGGCTGGTTCGACGGGCACGCTGTACCTCGTGGGTGGCGGGGATCCAATGCTGGCTGCGGCTTGGTACCCAAATGACTCGCGATTGTCTCGTTACCCCCAGCAACCTGCCACGTCCTTGGAGGCTCTCGCCGATGCGGTCATTGCAGCAGGGTTGAAACAGATCACCGGAAACGTGGTTGGAGATGCGTCGCGCTATGACTCGGAGTTGTATCCACCGGGTTGGCCCATTCAATTTCGGGCCGTTGAAGGTGGACCGATCGGCGGTCTGATGGTCAATGACAATGCTGTTTTCAATGAACCCAATCGGGCTCTGGATCCAGGTATCGGAGCAGCCAGTGAGTTTGCGCGTTTACTTCTTGAACGCGGCGTGAGCATTTCTGGCGCCGCAACATCAGGACAGGCTCCCGTTGGAGTGACCACAGTGGCCAAGATCGATTCGGCGCCGCTGATCGAGATCATTGGCGCCATGTTGCAAACCAGCGATAACAACACTGCAGAAATGCTGCTCAAGGAAATAGGTTTTCGTACTCGAGGTCAGGGTTCACGTTCAGCGGGAATTTCCGTCGTCGAGGAGCGTCTACGCGCCTGGGGAGTGCCCATGGACGGTTGGGCGATGATCGACGGTTCTGGATTGGCGCGAGACAACAAAATCACGTGTAACGCTTTTCTGAAGGTTTTGGAACGCTTTCGCACCGGTGACCAACTGATTTCGCGCTTACCGGTTGCTGGAGTCAATGGCACCTTGTCGACATTTTTCATCGGTAGTCCTTTGGAAGGTCGGCTCTTCGGAAAAACGGGCACGTTGACGGGAGTCAAGGGTCTCGTTGGTTTTGTGGACACATTGGGGGGCTCGATCATGAGAATCGTGGTCCTCCTAGAAGGAGAAGGTGTGAGCCAGGAAGAGTTTTTTCGGCCGATATGGGAACGCTTCCTGGCCGACGCAGTTGGGGCCTTTGCCTCGGGTCCCAGTGCCGAAACCATCTCTCCGTTGGCAGTCTTAGGCCCAGTCACTCCGTGATTTCGCTCGGGCTTGTTGTCGAGATCAGCGTCGCTACGCATGGAGAATGGACCTCTGCAGATGAATGACATCCTGCCGATGTTCCCACTCGGGACCCCGTTACTGCCCGGACGTCTTCTTCCTCTACGTATTTTCGAACCCCGCTATGTTGCGCTTCTCCGACATTGTTTGCAGCAAGAGTCCCCGGAATTCGGCGTGGTGTTGATTGAACGCGGATTCGAGGTGGGCGGTGGGGAACAGCGCACCGTGATCGGTACGGTCGCCGGCATCTTGGAAGCCTTGCCCCGACCAACCGGTGACTTCGGGGTCATCAGTTATGGACGTCGCCGCATTCGAGTCTTGGAATGGCTCCCCGACGACCCGCACCCGTGGGCTCGCGTCGAAGACTGGCCCGATCCTGATGAAGCCGAAATGGATCCCGTGCACCCGACCAGCGAGTACCGACAGCTGGTGAGTCTTGCCGTCGAGAGGATCAGCCAACTCTTGAGCTTGCTCGGTTCGGGACAGCGCGAATTTGAACTCCTGGACCGATTAGTCGACTCGGTGGAATCTTCCTCGCCCACGCAGTTGTCTTTCGCCCTTGGTGCGCTTTTGCCCTTTGGAGCAGCCGACCAGTACCGACTTCTGCGCTGTGTGGGTGTTGGCGAACGTCTGCGAACCCTGCAGGAACTCTGTGACGATCTCGAGGCAGTCGTCCAGTTCCAACGCACGGATGATCCCTTCGACTAGAGAGTCGGTGGTTCAGTTTGGATTCTCAGCGCCCGAGTGCGATGGGTGGGGTGGGGTTTCGTCCAATGCCTGCTAGAAACTAGGCATGTCTCGCCCCGAAAAGTCGTCCTTTTCATCACCCCAACGGGCGGAATCAGCGAGTGTGTCCGAGGTCGTAGACCTGGTCAAGAGCTATGCCAAACAGGAAACTCTGGCTCCGTTGCGGGGTGCGGGTCGCTGGTTGGCCCTGGGAACAGCGGGATCGATCTTCTTGGGGTTGGGATTGTCCTTGGTACTTCTGGGACTTCTTCGCCTACTCCAAACGGAAACCGACGCCTTTGATGGCGCATTCAGTTGGGTTCCGTATGTGATTGTTCTTGTGGTGGCGGTCGTCTTGGCGGGGGTCTCTCTGGCCAGAGTCAAAAAGGCCACTCTTGGAAAGGAGCCCACCTGATGGCTACTCGTAATGATGACAGTGTTTCGCGGGCGGATATCGAAAATTCGTTGCGGGCCCTTCAAGGTGGCGTCCAAGACAAGGTCGAGGATCAAAAATCGACGCTCATGGTGGTTGCGGGCGTGGTGGGCGTGATCTTGATCGTGGCTTTTTTTCTCCTCGGACGGCGAAGCGGTCGGCGCACATCGACCCTGGTCGAGATTCGTCGAGCGTGACGTGGCGCTTGGCGGGTACCTCCGAACTCGGGGTTTGAAAGACGGCATCCTTGGGGGCCGACGAAGTTGGCTGGCGATCGGGATGATCATGTGGGGGGGCAGGCTCTTCAAAAAAATGTTGAGTCGACCCACAGAATTGGTTTCCGTGGAACGACTGGAACCGGGCCAAAGTGTGACGGTGTCGGCGTACGCCCCCAGTGAGTCTCAGCGGTCATCTCGGCGTACTCGACGTCGTGCACGCTCTGACTCCTGAGAGAAAGACGACGCTGTGAAAGTCATTTTGCGAAACCCTCAGCGCGAAATCACCATCGACGGTCGTCGTCGAGTCCATGCTCTCCTTGCTGAATTGCAGCTCTCACGCCAATCGCACCTGGTCATTCGTAATGGCACCTTGGTGCCCGGAGATGCCGAACTCGATGGCGATGACGTCATCGAAATTCGCCCCGTCATTTCTGGTGGGGCATGACATGAAATGTCGGGTATGTCGTGGGCCGGCCATTATTGATTTGCCGCGCCATAATGCCAACTTCTGTGCGGAACATTTCGTGCAATTGTGCCGCCGTCAGACGATCAAAGCCATCGAAGATTTCGACATGTTGAAAAGCGATGACCGCATTCTGGTTGCAGTATCCGGCGGCAAAGATTCCTTGGCGGTTTGGGATCTGTTGATCGATCTCGGCTATCAGGCCGACGGCTTGTACGTTGGCCTGGGTATCGGCGAATACAGCGACACATCGCGTCGCTATGCCGAGGATTTCGCGAAAAGCCGTCAGTTGCATTTACGTGTGGTTTCTCTTCCTGACGAACATGGTTTCGATATACCCACCGCAGCCAAGGCCACCGGACGAGTCCCATGTTCAGCCTGTGGTATGAGCAAGAGACATATCTTCGATCAGATCGCCGGCGATGAGAAGTACGACGTCTTGGTCACGGGCCACAATCTCGACGACGAAGCAGCGGTGCTCTACGGCAATGTTCTTCGATGGGATGTCGAGTACTTGGCCCGTCAGCTTCCGGTGTTGCCGGCCCGAGATGGTTTTCCCAAAAAAGTCAAACCCCTCATTCGCCTCACGGAGCGGGAGATGGCGGCTTGGTGCATCATCCGGGGGATCGATTACATCGTCGAAGAATGTCCTTTGGCCGCTGGTAATCGCCACCTTCAGTACAAAGACGCCTTGAACTTAATGGAAGAGCACTCCCCAGGCAGTAAGGCTTCGTTTTATCTGGGTTTTCTGGATCGGATGGCTCCGTTGCTGGCCGAGACTGCGAAAACGGGCATCGAGACTTTGAAGCCCTGCGATCGTTGTGGCGCTCCAACTGGTTCGACTACTGATGGAACGTGTGCATTCTGTCGACTGACCGAGCGGTCAGCAGCCCATGATCCTGTTCCCGTTGAGGCTTTTCTCAAAAAGCCCCGCCAGCGTCGTCGGGAATCGACAACCCAGGCCACACATCAGGCTTCCTCATGAGTGTTTTCACTCTGGGAGACAAAGTTCTCCTGATCGATTCCAAGCAGCGGCGATACCTCATCGAACTCGTCGCCGGCGGCGAATTTCACAGCCACGCCGGATTCGTCGCCCATGCGGAAATCGAGGGACGCAATGAGGGTTGCCGCCTGCAATCGACCCGAGGAGCCCGCTACATAGCAGTCCGACCAACGTTGGAGGATTTCGTTCTGGAGATGCCTCGTGGGGCCCAAGTCATCTACCCCAAGGATCTAGCGCCGATTTGCATGCTGGCCGATATCGGACCGGGAATGAGAGTTCTGGAAAGCGGCGTCGGTTCGGGGGCGCTGTCCATGACCATGTTGCGTTACGGAGCCGAGATTCTCGGATACGAGCTGCGTGAGGATTTCGCTCGACGGGCCCAAAGTAACGTTCGTTCGTTCCTGGGAGCGTCGGCCTCGAGTCGCTATCAAGTGGAGTTGCGCGACTGCTACGAGGGTATCGACGAAACGAATGTCGATCGGGTGGTCCTCGATCTACCCGAACCATGGCGGGTCGTTCCCCACGCCGAAAAGGCCATGCGCCCCGGAGGCATTCTCGTGGCCTATACGCCCTCGATCACCCAAGCAGTACAGACCAGACAGGCCCTAGCTCATTCCCGCTGGACCGGCACCCGCACCCTCGAGGTCCTACATCGTGGATGGTACATAGAAGGGGCAGCCGTCCGACCGGATCACCGCATGGTGGCCCATACCGGATTTCTCACCGTGGGGCGCCTCTTGGAACCAGACGGGGAACCGCTCTAAGACGTGACGTTGACGTGGCGCTCAGCCACATCATCATCAGGGTTCAATGAAGATGCACTCGCCAGGACACTCTTCAGCCGACTCGATGACGGCGTCCAACTGACCATCGGGGATATTGGCCATTCCATCGCCACCCTGAGGGTTTCCCTTAGCGGTCGCAAAAATCTTGTCGCCTTCTCTGACGTAGGCCAAACCATCGTCCAGAAGGGTGAACACGTCCGGGGCGATCTCTTCGCAGAGACCATCACCAGTGCAGAGATCCTGATCGATCCAAACCTTCATGAGACTCGTGTGCTCCTTCTGAGTAACAAATGTTGCGGCCCGAACGACCGTGTCCGACTGCTACGAACTCGAAATCCAACACCGGTGATCCAGTGTTCAGAACATCGAATTCGCAGCGACAAAATTCTACAGTGCTTCGCCGAAGGATTCCGACTCTGCGCAATGTTTCAGGCCGGTACCCGTTGTAGTTTCTCTGATACCGATGGAGGAGGGCGCCGTGGAACCAGATCAAAGCCCCAATGAAGAGCGCTCAGAGGATCTCGCAGCGGCTATCGACCCGGCCGCTGAAATCGACCAGTTACGCCGTCGTCTGGCCGACACCCCGCGCCGGGTTCGCCAACTCGAAGAGCGCCTTTTGGAAACCAAGGGGCTCCTGGCACAGGAGTCAGCCAAGAATGAGCGTTTGAGTTCCACCTTGCGCGAGGCCCGAGAAAACATCGCTTCTTTGCGCGAGGAAGTAGACAAATTGTCCCAACCGCCGTCGGCTTATGGGATAGTCGTCGGCAAGAACGACGATGGAACTGCCGATGTGCTGACCAGCGGTCGCAAGATGCGCGTCAGCCTTCATCCTGATATTGACTTCGATGTCCTGGAACGAGGTGCAGAAGTCGTTCTCAACGAGAGTTTGAATGTTGTTACCGCTCGCACCTCAGAAGGTATTGGCGAAGTGGTGACGATCAAGGAAATCCTCGACGATGGAATACGGGCAATCGTCACTGGTCGCACCGACGACGAGATGGTTTGTGAATTGGCGGACATCTTGCGGGGTGTTCATCTGCGCAGCGGCGATACCGTCCGGCTCGACCGGCGGTCCAATTTGCTGCTTGAGAAACTGCCGCGACCCGAGGTGGAGGATCTTCTCTTGGAGGAGGTCCCTGATGTGAGTTATGCCGATATCGGGGGTCTCGACAATCAAATCGAGCAGATCGCCGACGCGGTTGAACTTCCGTTCTTACATCACGATCTCTTTGCCGAGTATCAGCTTCCCGCCCCCAAAGGCATTCTCCTCTATGGTCCGCCAGGATGCGGCAAAACCCTGATTGCCAAAGCAGTGGCCAACAGTCTGGCCAAAAAGGTCGCTGCCCGTACCGGAGACGAGAAGGGCCGCAGTTATTTCATCAATATCAAGGGTCCGGAACTCTTGAACAAATATGTCGGCGAGACAGAGCGCCAAATTCGACTGGTATTTCAGCGGGCCCGCGAAAAGAGCGAGGAGGGATGGCCGGTCATCGTCTTTTTCGACGAAATGGATTCCATGTTCCGCACCCGAGGTTCTGGTATCTCATCGGATATGGAGTCCACCATCGTGCCCCAGCTACTCGCTGAAATCGATGGGGTAGAGAGTTTGAAAAATGTCATCGTGATCGGTGCTACCAATCGCGAAGACCTCATCGATCCCGCCATTCTTCGTCCCGGTCGACTGGATGTGAAGATCAAGATCGATCGTCCAACGGCGCAGGCAGCACGACAGGTCTTCGCCCGGTATCTGACCGAGGATGTTCCAATTTCGGGTCGTGAGGTCGAAGCTGCCGGCTCGGTCGACCTGGCTCTTACATCGATGATCGAGACCGCGGTCGAGACCATGTATCGCGAGGATGAAGCCAACCGCTTCCTCGAGGTCACCTACGCCAACGG
>JBEIGJ010000042.1:0-15090 GCA_040381935.1 Acidimicrobiaceae bacterium
GACTCATTCGACGTGAAGGTCGAATGCTCTCACTATGAATGCGAATCAAGTGAACGCAACACTCTGATTGTTGACGTATCCATCAGGCTGTATGGACATAAATAGTGTCGGTGCGCGAACGAGGCGATGTGCGCGATAGGCAGACCACCAGGGTGTCTCCATCCCGACAATAACCAGCCGACTTGGCGGCGCTGATTGCTTGGGCAATGGCCTCGTCGGTGCTGGACGATCGATCAGCCAAGACCGAGTGCACTCCATATCTGATCATCAGTCGCGTCGCAACGAGAGGATTCTCGGTAGCCGCGATGATGGGTACCGGGGGGCGGCAGGCGGACACCAGTTCCGCATTGTGCCCAGTGAACGTGATGGCCAAGATGGCCCGCGCTCGAAGTCGTGATGCCAGAGCCGCCGCCGCAGCGGCCACTGCAGCTGTGTCGGGATTGTCATCGGCGAAAGGTGAACGGACCCGATCAACGGTGTCGGCTTCGGTGAGGATGGCAGCCATGGCTCGAATACTGTTGATCGGGTCGTGACCGATAGCGGTCTCCGCCGAGAGCATGACTCCGTCAAAGCCATCTCGGACAGCATTGGTGACATCGGAGACCTCGGCTCGCGTTGGTCTCGTTCCGGTGATCATCGATTCCAGCATTTCGGTAGCACAAATCGAGACGATGCCGGCACGCATCGCCGCCTCAGCAATTGTTCTTTGCACTACCGGCAATCGCGCAAAGGGAATCTCAACGCCCAAGTCTCCCCGGGCGGCCATGACTCCATCAGAGACGGCGCAAATTTCGTGGAGAACGTTCAATGCCTGGGGGCGTTCGATCTTGGCCATCAGGCGGATGTTGTCGGGCATCATTGCTCGCGCCTCCATCACGTCCTCGGGACGTTGTACGAAGGACAAAGCGACCCAGTCCGCTCCGGCTTCGACCGCAGCGGCCATATCGGCCCGATCTTTATCGGAAAACATTTGGACGTGAACATCGGTATCGGGGAGATTGACGCCGCGACGACCGGTGGCCAAGCCGGGATTCACTACCTCGGCTCGAACGTGGTGGGACTCAACCGTGACCGCTCGAAGTTCGATACGACCATCATTGATGAGAATTCGTTCGCCAGGTTTGATGCCGATGGCCAGAGGGTTGAAGCCAACATGAGGACCTGGACCAAATCCCTGTTCGTAGAGATCAATCTCCGTTCCCGTAGCGTCGATCCCATCAATCAAACGCAACTTGGGTCCTTGGATATCAACCAAGATCGCCACCTTGGAGGATTGTTGACGAGCCGATCGAACCGAGGCGGCTACTTCTTCCGTTGAGAGATGTGAGCAGTTGATGCGAACAACGGTTGCTCCAGTACGAACGAGTTCGCCAACCTGGTCCTGACTGGCTGGTCCGAGGGTGGCCACAATTTTGGTACGACGCATGGCACCATCTTGCCCGTTCTGCCTGCTTGGTGCTGTTGGTTTTTTCTATGGGCGAGTGACAGCGGCAACTATCTCGTCGAGTGCTGCATCGGCATAGGCCCGCATCTCATCATCGGTTCGATCTTGGATGGGATGGGGCGTGAAAACCCGGGCTACGTCGGGGAATCCCAGGGAACGACTTTGGACATCAGCCGCAGTGACGAACTCAGCTGAGGCAACAAAGACCGATGGAATCCCACGGCGCTCAAAATCAACGATGTCGTGCACACTGCACGACGTGCAACTGCCTCAATCGGCAAGGGCCTCGATGACCACCTGGCACTGAATCGAGATCTCATGGCGCAGGTCAACGGGTGCCGGTTTCGTGAATGTGGGTTTCTTGAAGCGGCGTACATCGGCCCCCATTTCGGCCAGACGCTCCTCGAGACGATCAAGGAAGACATCGCCGCGGGCCTTGGAGATATCGAGGAGGCCAACGGTCAGACCCGATAGCGATACCGGACGGCCAACCCGTTCCATGGTGGTGGCTCGTCGCTCATTGGTTGGATCGAGAAGAGTTTTCATACTCGGACCTCCTTGGTTACCGGCTGGCTGCCAACGTCGCCGTTTGCCCAGCCACCAATAATGGCAGAAAACAGACCCGCACCTCCGCCGGCATGGACCAACAAGATTCCTTCCGAGCGAAACTTGGGCAAGGTGGCATTTTCGAGGTGGGCGGGAACCCCCTCGGCAATACCCCCATTGCCGCGTACCAGTTCGTGTCCTGGAATTTGTAGCCGCTGATGCAGTTCATCGAGAACCCTCTGGCGATCCCAACCGTGTTCGGAAAAAACGCGAGCATGTTCGGGACCGACGACCAAAATGGCATCGAAAGCCAAAACCAATTTGGGATTGTGCAAAGTGCGTAAACAAGCCGCGAATGTATTCACCAGACTTTCGGGATCACGCGCCAATTGGTCGACGACGCAGCGTGGGCCTTCACCTGGAAAAACGGTGATGGCGTCGACGTCGGAGGAGAAACCGCGGCTGACTGCCAGGGAGGTCCACGGTGAACCAACTTCGTCTTCGGCGAAGCAAAAAGAGATCTTTCCTGGATTGCCATGAGTGGCGCGATCAACTTCTCCCGGACGTCCGCCACCTACATTGCGCACAATGAGTTGCAGGGCGCGTCCAATGGTCAGATTGGCGCGGTTTCCTTGGCCGAAAACATTCATCCCGCTGTTCATGCCAATGGCCCGCGTTCGGGGGCCATTGCAGATCAAAACCGGACCGACCGGCATGGTGGTGGCGAGTACGCCATGAATGTTGAATGTTTCGTTGCACACCGCCTCGACGGCAGCAATGACCCACGGGAGATATTCAGGTCGGCAACCAGCCATGACAGCATTGATAGCGATCTTTTCGATAGTGATCTCGACCAAGTCGGGAGGTACGACAGCCACAATTTCCGAAGGCAATCGCGTCGTCCCCTGCAACATGCGGAGTACCCGTTCCTCGGTCGGTGGTATGACCGGCAGTCCATCGGTCCAGCCTCGGTCGAACATTGCTTCGAATTCATCTTCGGCATCAGCAACATCGATGCGTCGTGCCAGTAGAGATGTGCCTCCGAAGAGGGCGCGGAGCAGATCGACTCGATCCGGATCGACGCTGAGACTTCCGCAACCGGGACGAAAGTCGGGTAGATCAGGTCCAAGTCCTTGCTGCCCGGTCACTCGTTCCCAATCTGGCCGATGCCAACCGACTGTGCGTTCAACTTCCTGACCACCGACAACCCGGATCACGCTGGGAACTGTCTCGATGTCGTGATGCCAACTCAATCCCAGATCGACATCGTGAATTGCCGATGTATTCGGAGGAAAGGTGGGATCGTCTTGCACGATGACGGCAACTGGCGTGTCACTTGCGAGGAGCTGTTGAATGACTGGCACCACGAGTCTGCAGGCGGCGCAATCCTGCTTCACCACAATGACTAATCCATCATCGATGGGAAGTGAGTATTGAGATGAAGGGCTCATGGTCGTTCTCATAAGGCTGTGGGCGAGCCAAGGAAGTCGAGAATGATTTCATTGATGTGATCAGGACGTTCCAGATGGAGAAAATGTCCGACGCCGTCGACGAATTGCGATGTCGCCGAACTAGGAAATTCAGCAACAGCAAATTCAGCAACTTCGATTCCCATGCAACCATCAGTCTTGCCGTGTAAATAGAGCAACGGCTGGCTGGGGATCGTTCCCGACAGATCCTGTATGGGCTGCAGTGCCGGATCGTTATAGCCCGCGCCGAGAGTTGCTCGGTAGTAGCCAAGTGCAGCCTGCAAGTTTTCGGGGTGACGCAAACTTGGCTTGAGTAACTCGAGTTCGGCCCCGGCATTGAATCCTGGTGACCAGTCCTCCCACAGCATGTCGATATAGGCCAAGTCGTTGGCGCCCACCACAAAATCAGCAAAAGGATGTTGGAAAAAGAACATGTACCAACTGCGTTTGATCTGCTGCAGATTGGTGAGGAATGCGGTTCCCACCGCTGATCCTGGTGGCACGGCCATTGTCACCACTTTGCTCCAGAGTTCCGGGCGATGGGAGGCCGCAATGTGGGTGATGACGGCACCCCAGTCGTGTCCGATGATGACCGCTTTGTGATCCCCGCCGAGGGCCTGACGTAATTCCACGGCATCGAGGGCCGAAACTGCAGTTTGGAGTCGCCCATCGGCAGGAGTTGCAGTGGGGGCATACCCGCGCAAAAAAGGTGCAACGGCGCGGTATCCAGCATCAGCCAGTCGCACGAGTAGATGCCGCCAGGTATGAGCGGAATCGGGAAAGCCGTGCAGGCAGAGAGCAAGGGGTCCATCTCCTTCTAAACCGGCCGCTAGATACGTGATATCCAGCTCGTTGACGCGAATTTGGTGCTCGGAGATAGCGCTCATGAGCAAACGGTAGCGGTCGGACCGAGGAGTCACCGACCCGGCCTGCGACGAAGGTCACCAGGGTCGCCTCTTCCTATTTATGGTTCCAGTCCTTTAGCGTTCGGTGTATCGGGGGAAATCGGGAAATCCTGGTCACGTTTTTTGGTGTGCGCGGTTCGACGCCCTGCCATGGCGATGACACGCGACGCTACGGGGGCAACACGTCCTGTGTGGGGCTCGAGGTGCCAGGTCAGGATCCGTTGGTCTTCGATCTTGGAACCGGACTGCGTTACTGCGGTGAGCGGGTTCCAACGACGGGCCCATTTGGAGGAACCTGTTTGCTCACCCATTTGCATTGGGATCACATTCAGGGTCTTCCATTTTTTATGCCGACCTTGCGCGAGGGAGCGCATTTCGAGATCTACGGACCGGTACAAGAAGACAGTCGGTCGGTACGTGAGGTTTTTGAATCGATCATCAAACCGCCGATGTTTCCGGTGAGTGTGAGCAATCTTCCTGGTGAATTTGTCTTCCATGATGTGGGCGATGATGATTTCGTCATTGGCGATATGTCGATTAAAAGTCGGCTGATACCCCATGTTGGCAACACCCTTGGATATCGCGTCACCTATGAGGGTGTGAGCGTGTCGTATCTCTCTGACCATCAAATGCCTATTGATGGGTCGATGGAGATTGCAGCGGGGGCCAGAGAACTATGCGAGGGTGCTGATGTCCTCATTCACGATGCCCAGTACACCCCACAGGAATTTGCCGAGCGTTCTACGTGGGGGCATTGCACGATCGAATATGCGGTGTGGGTGGCCATTGAGTGCCGTGTGCGACGTCTGGTGTTGTTCCATCACGACCCGATGCGTCGTGACGACGACTTGGATCAATTAGTGATCGATGCTCAGCGTCGGGCCGAACCCCATGGCATCGAGGTTCTGGCAGCCCACGAGGGGCAAACACTGTCGGTAGCTCTGCGCTGATATCCCCGCGCAGACGGCTCGGGTTCTAATCTGTCGTCATGAGCAGTGGTGAAATCGACCCCCGTACATTCCGAGACGTACTTGGACACTTTCCCACTGGTGTGACGGTGGTGACCGGACTCGATAGTGCCGGTCAGCCTCAGGGAATCACCATTGGATCTTTTGTTTCGGTTTCGTTGGATCCACCTCTGGTGGGTTTCCTCCCCGGGAAAAGTTCGCGGAGTTGGCCGCAGATGGCTACCACCGGAAAGTTCTGCGTGAACATATTGGGAGCCGAGCAAAGCGAGGCATGCTGGAGATTTGCCAAGGAGCCGGTGGAAGACGCGCAAGGTCATGCTCCGAGCAAGTTCGACGGAATTGAATGGCAACCAGCTGGTAGTGGTTCTCCGATCTTGGCTGATGTCATTGGGTGGATCGATTGCTCTGTGGATTCAGTTCACGATGTTGGTGATCACTGGTTCGTGGTCGGAAAAGTGACCAGTCTGGGGCATGCCTCAGATGTGAATGACGCCATGGTTTTTTTCCGAGGCAAAGTCGCATCGGTACAAGAACCGTCGTGACCAAGCAAGACGTGCTCGTAACGCATTCATGATTCCGGATCTAGCAGGTGTCGTACTGGGCATGGTCATGTGTCTGGCCGGTGGTTCGAAAATAGCTATGGGCCAACGTTGGCCTCAGGAAGCCCGATCCATGGGTGCGCCGACTCTGATCATCACAGTGTTGCCATGGATGGAAATCACTGTGGGGGCCTTGTTGGTGACCCGGGTGCTGGCGGTATTGATAGGGCTCGTCGCCTTAGCCATGATCCTGTCGTTCACTGGCCTGATCATCGCTCATTTGTCGAAGGGGCGCCGTCCGATTTGTGCTTGCTTTGGGATTTGGTCAGCTCAGCCGTTGGGATGGCGACACATCGTACGCAACGGAATTTTGGCGGTTATGGCCGTCATCTCGATCATGTGATGTTTGGACCTGAGTGATGCGGTCATCGGTTCTCTGGCCGTGATGACGGTGAGAGTCAAGTCGTCGTTGCCACGCTGACTAAGAGAAAAGCCAAGAGGTGGGCCTCTTCGCGCCAGCGGTCGTAACGACCACTGGGGCCGCCATGGCCGGCTCCCAATTCAGTTCGCAACAGTAACGGTGCATCATTCGTGCGAAGGTCTCGGATCTTGGCTACCCACTTTGCTGGTTCATGGTAGGAAACACGCGGGTCGTTGAGACCTGCGGTGGCGATGATGGCGGGATACGCGCGCTCAGTCAGATTGTCGTATGGAGAATATGACTCCATATATGAAGCGAAAGGTTCACGGCGCGGATCACCCCACTCTTCCCATTCGGTGACGGTCAAGGGTTGTGAGGGATCGCTCATGGTGGTGACCACATCAACGAAAGGCACTTCGGCAACCGCTGCTTGCCACAGATTTGGTGCGGCGTTGATACAGGCGCCAACCATCAAACCACCGGCACTCCCACCTCTGAGCGCCAGCTTTTTGGAGTCGGCTACTCCAGTTTCAATCAGATGTGCGGCCACGGCGTTGACATCATCGAATGTGTGTCGCTTGTTCAAGAGTCGTCCATCGAAGTACCACTGTCGGCCGAGTTCGCCACCACCCCGAGGATGCGCCAGAACCCAGGTCCAACCCCGGTCGACCAGGGAAAGGCGGGCCACGCTGAACCATGGTGGAAGTGAAATGTCGTAACTGCCGTAGGCATAAACCAATGTAGGAGTGGGACCATCATCGGAGCGCTGGCGAAGTCGAATGATGTCGTAGGGAACGAGAGCCCCGTTGGTGCTCGGAGCCCAATGGCGTGATGTCTCATACTTTTCGAGGTCGACATTGGGAGTAGGCGTCCGCTTCAACAGAGTGCGATTCCCCGATGAGATATTTCTCTCCCACACACTTGCCGGTGAGACAAGACTTTCCGTGTCATAACGCAATGAAGGCGTGACCCATTCGGGATTGGCGTCGATCTCAACATCATGGGGAACGTCGTCAATCTCCAAATCGGTGATAGATCCATTTTTGGCCATGATTCGCAGGCGCGGTTGGGCGTTGGCCCAATCTTGAATGATCAGGTGATCGGCGAAACATTCCACTCGACTGATACGACGACCAGGCTCATGGTTGAGAAGTTCGCTCCACTGTGCCACGTCATTTTCTGGAGCAGTCATCAACTTGAAATCGGGAGCCTCGTCATTGGTCAGAACTATGAATCGATCCCCCCAATGGTCGAGGTGATATTCGATATCGTCCTGGCGCGGCCGAATGCAATACGGCGGATCCTCGGGGCGATGGGCCGAGATCAACAGTGTCTCACTGGAGGTCTTGCTATTGGACTCGATGATGACCCATTGCCCACTGCGTGTGAGGTCGATACTGAGATGAAATCGCTCATCGGGTTCGTGGTAGATCAAGACGGAGTCAGTGGTTGGGGCTCCCAGGTTGTGGCGCCAGACCCTGCATGGTCGTTCTTGTTCATCGCTGGTGACATAGAAGATGGTTCGCGAGTCGGCACTCCAGGCTGTGCCCGAAGACGATGTATCGAGAATCTCATCTGCGAGATCGGTACCGGTTTCTAAGTGGCGAATACGCAAGGTGTAGTGCTCGCTGCCATCGACATCACTGGACCACATGATCAGTTGTGAGTTGGGACTGATATCGAAAGTGCCTAATGCAAAGTATTCGTGCCCTTGTGCCAGTCGGTTTTCGTCCAGAATCTCATGAGAGGTTGCTTGCTCGCATGATGAGCCGCGGTAATGAATCGGATAGTCCAAACCTTCACGTGTTTGAGAGACGTACCACCATCCGTCCTTGAAGGTGGGAACACTCTCATCAGTTTCTTGAACGCGGGACTTAATCTCTTGGAAGATGTGCTCGACGAGAGTTGCGTGAGGTTCGAACCAAGCATCGGTGTATTGGTTCTCGGCTTTGAGGTAGGCCAGGGTGTCGGGATCGGACTTCTCGCGTAGCCAGTCATAGGGGTCGTCAACGGTTCCGGTGGGACGATCGAGAAGATGTGGGACGCGTTTGGCTCGTGGCTCGGCGCTCCGCTGCGGCTCGTGACGTCGTGGGGCTGTGACATGGTCCGACATCGATGACAGGGTAGGGGTGTCAAGACGATCTCGGACGCCAGCCTGGCTGCAGTACCTGGGGCCGCGCGGAGTCAAGCGGGACCGGCTTCATGAACCTTTTTTGGGTTCTGCCTCGCCATGGTCGAAGCAGAGACCGTTATCGTGCCTGCGATGCGGGTGTGGATCGACCAAGACCTCTGTACCGGAGACGGTCTCTGCTTGGATCATTGCCCCGATGTTTTCGTTCAACTTGAAGACGGTATTGCCTACGTGGCTGAGGCTGGGCAGGCGTTGAACGACCCGGGTGGAGCCGGAAGTTTGGCCTGGGTGCAGCTTCGTCACTATCAGGCGGTCGTCGATGCCGCCGAGGCCTGTCCCGGAGAGTGCATTTTCATTGAAATGCCGGTCGTGGCTGCTGGAGAATTACGCGCCTCGGCCTAATTCCCCACGGCGATTAGTTGGCCCCTGACCGAGGGGAACGGCTCACTAATTGTTACTATCTGGATAGTAGTAATTCGGCAGAGTAGTTACCCCAGATGGCTGGTCCATACGGGGGCTATCAACGAGGAGAGACCGTCATGACCACGTTCGATTTGGATCTCAGCAAGTACTCCCTCGGTTGGAGCGATGAGGTGGAATACGCCTTCAAGCCGGAAAAGGGATTAAGCACTCCGGTGGTTGATCAGATCTCCTGGTGGAAGGGTGAGCCGAAGTGGATGACCGACCTTCGGCTTCGCAGCCTGCAGCTGTTCGAAAAGAAGCCCATGGCTCCGTGGTTCGCACAAAACATGCCCGATATTGATTTTCAGGACATCTTTTATTACCTGCGACCAGCCAATGCTCAGGTTGATGAATGGGATGACCTGCCTGAGCAGATGAAGGCCACCTACGAAAAGTTGGGCATTCCCGAAGCCGAGCGGAAGTATCTGGCCGGTGTGACTGCTCAATACGAATCTGAGGTGGTTTTCCACCGCAACCGTGAGGACCTCGAGCAACAGGGCATCTTGTTCTGCGACATGGATACGGCCCTGCGTGAGTACCCCGAACTGGTGAAGCAGTATTTCGGCACGGTCATTCCGCCCGGAGACAACAAGTTTTCCGCGCTCAACACCGCAGTGTGGTCGGGTGGTTCATTCATTTACATTCCGCCCGGTGTCGAATGTGACATGCCGCTGCAGGCGTACTTCCGCATCAACAGCGAAAACGCCGGCCAGTTCGAGCGAACATTGATCATCGCTGACGAAGGATCCAAGGTCCATTACATCGAAGGCTGTTCGGCTCCGGTCTACACCAGTGACTCGTTGCACTCAGCAGTGGTGGAGATTGTGGTCAAGCCCAGTGCTCGCGTCACCTACACCACCATTCAGAACTGGTCGCCGAATGTGTACAACCTTGTCACCAAGCGAGCGCGGGTTGAAGCTGAAGGACACATGGAGTGGATTGACGGCAACATTGGATCCAAATTGACCATGAAATATCCCAGTGTCTATTTGGTTGGACCCAAGGCCACCGGAGAGGTTTTGAGCGTGGCTTATGCCGGGGCAGGACAGCATCAAGATGCGGGCGCGAAAATGGTGCACGCCGCTCCTGAGACCACCTCGAAAATAGTTTCCAAGTCGATCAGCAAAGATGGTGGGATTACCACGTATCGCGGTCTGGTCCGCGTCGAAGAAGGCGCCTACGGCTGCAAGAGCCATGTTCAGTGTGATGCTCTGATTTTGGATGAGGAAAGCGAGAGCCGCACTTTGCCGTATATGGAAGTGGGAGAAAAAGACGCTCAAATCGGTCACGAGGCAACAGTGTCCAAGATTGCCGATGAGCAACTCTTCTATCTACAGAGTCGTGGGCTTTCGCAGGAACAGGCCATGGGTATGATCGTCAACGGTTTCATTGAGCCCGTGACCCGCACCCTGCCGATGGAGTACGCCGTGGAATGGAGCCGACTCATCGAATTGCAGATGGAAGGATCTGTTGGCTGATGCCTATGCGTCAGGAGTGCAAGCACTTTGAGAGTCGTACCTATGGAAACGGTGACACCGTTCGTAAGTGCAATCTCGATCTTGCCCCTGATGCCCCGTGGCGATGCCCCGAACAATGTCCGCAGTATGCGCGACGGCCAGATGCCGGTTGGAGTTACGGATCATTGGTTCCGCCACGTACACCCGCTGAACCACCCGGCTTGGACGATGGTTCGGCCGCCGCCATTTTGGATGCGGCCGAAGACTTCTTGAATCAAATTGGCCCAGAAGTATTGGCCGAGGTTGCAGCCGAACGCCAACGTGGGCGGTCTCGATGGTGGCGGCCGCGCAAGCGCAAAGACTTCTGACGACGGCCGGTCAATTTACCCTATCTCGGTAGTAGTATTTCGGCGTGTCCGTTGCCTCTCCTGACCTGGTCTCCGTTCTTGGCGAGTCGTGGAAATCGGTGCGTCGAGCCGCCTTCGAACGTGCTTTGGTCGCTCCGTTCCCCAGCCCCGATGAGGAGATTTGGCGTTACAGCCGAATCGACGAACTGGACTTGGCGGCCTTCAGTCCAAGTCCCGTCCAAAGCCATATCGAGATACCACCCGGTGCGTTGACCGTGACGCGCGTCGGCTCTGATCAATCACCGATCGATGAGTCGACAGCTGACACAACACTTGCTCAACTCTTCGACGAAATAGCGCCTGGTGACATTTTCGCGGAACTCAATCTCGCTCATATGGATGTTGTGGTCGTGTCTGTTCCACGGAATACCGTCATTGCCGAACCAGTGACCATCACTCATACCCTCGAGCGTTCGGGGGCGGCTTATTTTCCCCGTTTGATTGTCATTGCCGGTGAAAATGCCGAAGTCACCGTGGTCGAGAGATTTATCTCGCCCGATGGAAATCCGCTCCTAGTGGTGCCCATTCTTGAAACCAGAGCGGCCCAAGCGGCACGTATTCGCTACGTCGGCATCAATGAACTCGGTGACCGTACTTGGCAGATCGGCGAGCAGCGGTCTTTTGGCGCACGGGACTCCGACACTCTGTTGGCCACCGTGGCTCTCGGTGGCGATTACGCCCGGGTCAGCACTAGTGCGCGTCTTGAAGGGATTGGAGGCAACACTCGTCAGGTTGCTTTGTATTTCGCGGGCGGTACGCAGATGCATGATTTCCGCACTTTGCAGGAACATGTTGCCCCACGGACAACGAGTGATCTTTTGTTCAAGGGCGCAGTTCAAGACACAGCAAAGAGTGTCTATACCGGCCTCATCAAAATTCACAAAGACGCCAAGGGCTCTTCGGCTTTCCAAACCAATCGCAATTTGACCTTGTCTCATGGAGCGTGGGCTGAAAGCGTGCCCAACCTTGATATCGAGACCAACGATGTGAAGTGCAGTCATGCCTCGACGGTGGGACCAATCGATGAGGACCAACTCTTCTATCTTGAAAGTCGGGGTGTCCATCCCGATGTCGCCCAGCGACTCGTGGTACTTGGCTTCTTCGATGAAGTTCTCGCCCAGTTGCCAGTCGGTGGCTTGGCTGAAACTCTGCGGCAGAAAGTTGCCCTCAAATTGCACCTTGATAGTGGTGCACAGCAGATGAACCAAGGTGCACGATGACGAACAAGACTTCAGTCGGCGCGTTGAGCGATTTTGAGCCGGGAACCGCAACCAAGGTGATCGTTGAAGGGGAAGCGGTGGCCGTGGTGCGCATTGGTGATGATGTGTACGCCATCGGCGATGTGTGCAGCCATGCCAATGTGTCGTTGTCCGACGGCGATGTCTGGTGCGAAGAGCGGCAACTCGAATGCCCCAAACATGGCAGTGCTTTCAGTCTGGTGACCGGGTCTCCCAATACATTGCCGGCAACTCAGTCAGTACCGGTGTATGCGGTAACGGTCGAAAATGGCGAAGTCTTCTTGGCCCCTCAGGAGGCGATCTAATGAGCACGTTGGAAATCCGTGACCTTCATGCCACGGTCGCTGGCAAGAAGATTCTGCGCGGGATCAATCTGACCCTTTCTTCTGGTGAAGTACATGCGGTGATGGGGCCAAATGGCGCTGGCAAAAGCACGTTGTCTGCAGTGGTCATGGGTAAGCCGGGTTATGACGTCACCTCAGGATCCATTCTTCTCGATGGTCGCGAAATACTTGGCCTGGCAACCTGGGAGCGGGCTGAAGCCGGGCTGCACTTGGTCATGCAGTATCCGACTGAAGTTCCGGGTGTGATGCTCGAGGATGTTTTGACCGAAGCCTTGAAGGGCCGCGGACGTGAGGCTGATATTGGGCGTATGCCTCAGTTGCTCTTGGAAGAAGCAGAGCGGATTGGTCTTGATACCCGACTTCTCACTCGGTCATTGAACGTGGATCTCTCTGGAGGAGAGAAGAAGCGCAATGAGACGCTGCAACTTGCCGTCTTGCGTCCGCGATTCGTGATTTTGGATGAACTGGACTCGGGTCTCGATGTCGACGCTCTGCGAGATTGTGCCCGACGAGTGATGCAAGCGTCGGAGGAAGATGGCTTGGGGGTGTTGGCTATCACTCACTACAGCCGATTGCTCACTGAACTGCGGCCGAGCCGAGTGCACATTTTGGTTAAGGGTCGCATTGTTGAAAGCGGCGGTCCAGAACTGGCCGATGTCCTGGAACGCGACGGGTACGCCGCTTTTTCTGTTCCGGAGGACACCGAAGATGAGAGTCCAAGGGAATCACCCTCGGTGTCACTCGGGCTTGATCTCTTCCCCTAAAGCGTCCTCATCAGTTCATGGCCCGTAGGCGGCGAATTCGCTCGTCCGTGCTCGGGTGCGTTGAAAACAAGCGAGCCATGTTCACACCACTGTGTGGACGGCGCTTGTATTCAGCCAGGGGATTGTGGATGTAGGCCTGGGCCTGAGCAGGGGCCACATTCATAGGGGTGCGAGTAGCCAAAATCTCGATGCGCTCCAAGGCCCGAGCCAATGGTTCGCCCCTGCCCAACAGTTCAGCAGCGCTGCGATCAGCTTCGAACTCTCGATTGCGACTGACAGCCATCTGAATGAGTGAAGCCGCCAGAGGCGCCAGCATCGAAATCATCAATACCGCTAAAGGATTGGGACGATCTTCATCATCTCGTCCGCCGCCGAAGATGGCAGCGAAATAAGCCATCTGAGCGATAGCTGAAATCGCAGTGGCGATTGCGGCGGCAACCGAGCCAATGAGAATGTCGCGGTTGCGCACGTGCATGAGCTCATGAGCCATGACACCTTCGAGTTCATCACGTGGCATTGCCTGCAAGAGTCCTTGGGTAGCGCACACCACTGCATTGCGAGGTCCACGACCAGTGGCAAAGGCATTGGGCTGTTCGGCCGGTGATATAGCCACTCGTGGCATCGGCATGTTGGCTCGTTCGGCGAGAGAGCGCACCATGTTGTAAAACTCCGGCGCTTCAATCTCGGTCACGATCTGGGCCTTGGCTGACCGTAGTGCCAAACGGTCACTGAACCAGTAACTGCCGCCAACCATCACCAAGGCGATGACCAGTCCGATTATGACCGCACCACTACTGCCACCGCCGAGCAGTGAAGCCACGCCAACGATCAATCCGCCGAGTGCAGCGAGCAATACAGAAGTCTTCATCGTGTTCTTGAACATGTGATCAATCCTTTCTGGTGGTCAGGTATCAGAAGTCGAAAATCTCACCGAAAATGCTTTTGGTCTTGCTCTTCTTGTACGGCTTAGCGCCCTTTGGGTACCCGTATTTCGGAGTGTCGTCCCAGTCGTCATCGTCGCGACCTGACGGCCTGGCTGGAGCTTGTGAACGCTCAATGATTTTGTCGAGTTCTCCGCGGTCCAGCCAGACGCCTCGGCACTTCGGGCAATAGTCAATTTCGATTCCTTGTCGATCGGTCATGACAAGATCAGCGTCTATACATGTCGGGCAGTTCATGATGGGACTTTCTCCTTTGTTTCGATGGACCTGATTACGAACTTTCGGAGTTCCTCCAACCACAGAACGCTGGAAGAAATCGCGATACAAATCAGCCACTGACTCGCTGAGATCGACATGGTGTCGAAGAGGCGTTGCATGAAACCAACATGGGTGACCATGACCTGCAACACGAGCACTGCGGACAGTGCAATCCACAATTTGTTGTTGGTGAGAGTCATACGACGGAAAACGGTGTTTCGATCGCTGCGCACGTTGAGGATGTTGAAGAACTGGAAGAGCACGAAGGTATTGAAAGCCATGGTCCCGGCCACAGTGGAAGTACCGGCTTCGGCTTCGGGCCCGGGTGCCCAGATCAGCACGGCCAGCGTTCCAACAGCCATGATCAAGGATGAGTACAGAATCGCCGTCCACCGTTTGCGGGTGAGAATGCGTTCATCGGTTGGTCGTGGCTGGCGACGCATGATGTCAGAGTCACCATGGTCGAGGCCAAGGGCCATTGCGGGAGGTCCATCCATGATGATGTTCACCCAGAGAATGGCCACAGCCGCAAAGGGTTTGCCTTTGGCAATATCGAAGATCGACGCCGCCAGAAAGAGCAGGGCGAACCCCACCGTGGTGCTCAGCTGGAAGCGGACAAACTTGACGATGTTGTCGTAAATGACTCGTCCCTGCTTGACAGCATTGACGATGGTGGCAAAGTTGTCGTCAGCCAACACCATGGTGGCCGCTTCTTTCGTGACCTCGGTGCCGGTGATTCCCATAGCGACACCCATGTCGGCCTTTTTCAGGGCGGGGGCATCGTTTACTCCATCGC
>JBEIGJ010000043.1:0-14972 GCA_040381935.1 Acidimicrobiaceae bacterium
AGGTGTTCCTCGGTTTGGGGCATCCATCCTTCGCGGGCGTCTACGACTAAAAGGCAGCCATGGATACCGCCGATGCCAGCCAACATATTGCTGAGAAAGCGAATGTGGCCAGGAACATCGATGAACGAAATGTTGTTTCCGCTGGGCAGTGCCATATGGGCAAATCCCAAATCGATGGTGAGACCGCGATCTTTTTCCTCTTGCCACCGATCGGGATCGATACCGGTGAGAGTGCTTACCAAGGTGGACTTGCCGTGATCTACGTGACCGGCGGTGGCAATGATCCGCATTGAGTTTTACCTGTTGCCAGAAAGTGAGGCCAGAGCCTCGACGAGAATGGTGTCATCTGAGGGGTCGACTGTCCGTAGATCAAGAAGTGTCTGATCATCTTTGACCCGGGCAATGATTGGTGGATGAAAGGCGCGTAATTGCGCTGTGCGATCGCCATCAATGGCCAGGCCAACAGAGGGGATATGGGCCCCGGGTACGCTGCCGGCCCCGGGAAGCGAAGCACACGGTACGACTCGCCAGCTCCCTACCTTTTGGGTGATGGCCACAGCGCGTTTGGTGAGTATGTCATTGTCAACCGTGGCCATTTTCCAAAACGGAATCGTTTGTTCGGCTGACTTGTCCAAATATGCCATCGCTGTTTGATGTAACGCAGCCAGTACCAAACCGCCCGGTCGAAGGGCGCGGGCGAGGGGGTGAGTAGCGCAGGCTTTCACCAAATCGGCGCGTCCGGCGATAATGCCAGCTTGCGGACCGCCCATGAGCTTGTCACCACTGAAAGTGATCAACGCTGCGCCAGCAGCGAGTGATTGACGGGCCGCGGGTTCTCCGATGAGCCAAGACGGGGGGCCTGAGGAAAGCCATGGGCAGGCGGAATCCAGCAGACCGGATCCGATATCGGCCACAACGGGAGGGCCAATGGTGGCAAGTTCTTCAACTGAGGTCGATTCGGTAAATCCTTCAATTCGGTAATTCGATGGATGAACTTTCAAGATCAGTGCGATATCGGCATTGCGACGATTGACGGCTTTGCGATAGTCGCTCAACCTGGTGCGGTTGGTCGTCCCGACGTCTATCAATCGAGCACCAGATTGTTCCATGACCTCGGGAACGCGAAATCCACCACCGATTTCCACGCTCTCGCCCCGACTGACGGCAACTTCACGATCAGAGGCCAAAGCCGCTAGAACCAAAAGAACAGCTGCTGCATTGTTATTGACGACGAGGGCATCTTCACATCCACAGAGTCGAGCTAAGAGACGACTGATTCCACTTTGTCGGCTACCTCGTTGTCCGGTGTCGAGATCGAACTCCAAGTTCGTAGCGCGAACTGTCGAGTCGTCTTCCGACGGGGTGAGCATCACGGGAGCGCGGCCAAGATTGGTGTGTGCCAGTATCCCCGTGGCGTTGATGACCGGCTGAAGCATCATCATTTTGATGGCCATGGCGATGCCTTCGGCTGCCGAGGCCTCGCCGGCGGCAATTGCTTGCCGGGCGGCGTCCACCAATAAGGCATGAGGTAAATCGATATGCGAAAGCGAACGAGCCAGGGAGTCAACACTGGGCGGACGAATAGTCATCAGTTGGGACGTTATCTCGTGAGGGTGAAGATGTCCGGTCCGATGACGCTCGGTATGGTGAGGAGGTGATCCTTCTTTTCCTGTTCATCGTGTTGCCAATCGTCGAGTTGTACACGATTATTCGGATGAGCGGAACGATTGGCTTTTTCAACACGCTGGGACTGATGTTCTTGGTTGCAGTTCTTGGAAGTTGGCTGGTGCGTCGTGAAGGTTTTCGTGTGTGGAAGCGTTTCAACGAATCCCTCAGGACCGGTCAAATTCCGGCCCGCGAGATTGTTGATGGTGTCTTGATACTCGGTGCGGGTGTGTTACTGCTGACACCAGGTTTCTTTTCAGATGTTTTCGCTTTGTTGATGCTGTTCCCGCCAACGCGCATCATGTTTCGGACGTACTTGTTACGACGATCAACGAAAGGAACCGTATTCTTCGGCACTCGGCGGTCTCCGTTCGGGGATTACATCGACACCGAGGGAACGGATATCCGCGGTGCTCTGCCCGAAGACGATTGAGGGTTGATCGACCGCAAAAACCAGGTAGAGGGAAATCTCGCTCAAAGCGGGGTTCATTCAGGACATACTTTTCAGGACATACTTAATGAGTGGCTGACTCCTCTTTCGATCCGGCTTCGGTGGTAATTCGACCGGCGGCAACTGTGATGTTGATTCGTGAGCATGATCGGTCTGGTCTTGAGGTCTTCATGATGCGGCGTACGACCAAAGCGGCATTTGCCGGTGGAATGTATGTCTTTCCCGGTGGAGCAGTTGATGCCGAGGATTCATCATTTGAAATAGCTGCTATCCGTGAGTGCTTCGAGGAGGCTGGAGTTCTTCTTGCTTGTTCGTTGACTGGAGAGATCATTCGCCTTGACGATCCCGATCTCTGTCAGCGCTTCACGTCATATCGACATGAAGTACACGCCGGTCAACGCAGTATGACCAGTGTTTTGGAGACTGAGCAGTTGATCCCGATGGTGGACCAGCTCTGCTGGGTTTCTCACTGGGTGACGCCCTTTGGCGAGGTTCGTCGCTTCGATACTCGTTTCTATCTGACAGCTATGCCGCCGGATCAAGATCCGTTACACGATGATTTGGAAACTGTCGACAGTTTGTGGGTGACGCCAGGAGATGCTCTGACGAGGGCTCGACGCGGTGAGTTGTTGATGCTTCCACCAACGATGGTGAACTTGGAGTTTCTTGCCGATCACCAAAGTGTGGACGATGCTTTGGCTGCGGTTGCGCAGGTGGGAACTCCACAGCGGATTTTGCCGAAGGTTCGTTGGGATTCCGATGGTCGTCTTGAGGCTCTTTTGATGCCCGGGGATCCGGGTTATGACGATATTCCGGAACTCTGATTCGGGGCTTCATGACCCGGTATGCGGTGAAGTCGGGCCGGGGAGATCTTCACCGTTGGTGAGAAGAGTGAGTGCCCGGGAGAGTGCCCGCTCGCGACGATTACGAACTGATCGCGGTGAAATTCCCAGTACTTCTGCTGCCTGTACGGAGTTCACATCTCGACTGACAGCGCGCAGCATCTGCAAGTCCCTTTCCGAGAGACCCTGTTCGGCCAAACCATGGAGAAGAAGTTCGAGGGAGCTGGCTTCAGCGACGGGGTCGCATTCGAAATCACCAGCTTGAAAGCGACCGAATTCGATACCGAGAAGACCCTCTGGACTGAAGTGGTCTTCGCTACGTGTCGCCTTCAATCGGCCATCTCGGACGAAGGCGGCGTATTCGATATCCATCAATAAGTTGGCGGCCACTCGGCGCGCTCGGCGCTCGATGGGAAATTGTCGAATGACGATCCAAGCCGATGCGACGACCAGATCGAATGCACCGGAGAGACCCTGGGGCACAATCGGGGCGCGACGGACAGCGATCGAGACCAAACCAGGAAGAATGCGCTGTAGTACCAGGCGGGCCGCCAGGTCGTCGTTCTTGGCGAGGGCAACGAGTTGCGACAGATACGAGTCGTATGAATCATCGTTGGTAGCAAGACCAAATCCGGCTCGCTCCAACATTTCTCGCAGATGTGCGACGGCCTCTCCTGGTAGCCCCCAAGAGTTTGCCCTCTTGACGTTTTGGCGTTGGCGGGCGAGATGCTCCCATTCGGCAAAAAGAGCAGTGATGATGGTTGAACGCGAAGAGGTCTGGGTCATAGTGGAACAGGACCCGGTTGCCCTCACTGCGACCCTCCCTGGTGACGCCTTGCTGGCTCAAGACATTGACACTGTGAGAGGACCAGTGAGACCGCTACTCACCATGGGTAGGTGATCACGAGCAACGAATCGATGGCCAGCAGAAGTACACGATCTCCTGACCATGTATTACCCAGTCATGAATCTCCCAGTTATGAAATCGTGCTGGCAACAGGACCTGACAGTGCGCGGATCATTCCCTTGACGGGACGCAAACAGACGCTCGGGCGGTCGCAGTCCTGTGGGATACGAATCGATGATGGAGCTTTGGAAGCCCATCATGCTGTGATCTCAAAGATCCTGCCATCAGCAAAGACCGGTCTGCAGTTGGAATCGGTGATCGAGCCATTGGGGGGAAAGGTGGAGATACGTGGTTCCAGCTTTCGGGTTGGCGCTACGGAGTGCTTGGTGCATCCGGCGATCAGTAGTGCACTGATCAATCGTCCGTCGTTGTCTACTCGTCCCTTTCACCGATCTCCACAGTCACCCATTGAACATCGGGACGTTCCGGTGGAACCGACGACTTCGATACAGCCCTCCTCGGCGGCAGCACCTCCCTGGGCAGCAATTTCTGGTGGAGTTGCCACTGGTCTGATCGTGGCTGCGATCACCGGTCAAGTACTTTTCGGCATCTTTTCTTTGGTGACTGCGGGTATCGCCGGTGTCACCTGGGTCGTTCAACGACGTAGTTACCGTCGATCCCTTCGCCGTTGGACCGCAGCCATGCAAGGCAATCAAGATCTTTTCGATCATCAGTGTCTCAACTATGCACGACATTTGGCAGAAAAGAGAAGGCTTCGACATCGACCACTTGGCGCTTTGCTACTCGCTGCTCATTTGGGTGAGAACGTTCTATGGGCCAAGCGCGAGATCAACGAAGTCTGTATCGGGTTTGGTTCACGCCAAGTTCTGGTGACGCCGAATGCTCGTCCCTTGGCTTTCAATGACATACCCGTCACAGTTTCGTGTGCACCCGGGTCGGTTATTGGCATCCATGGACCACGAGCAATGGCGGTGAGCACGGCCCTGGTCATGAGGCTCGCAGTGGAAATCGGACCTTCCGATTGGCGTCTGCTTATTGCCGATGAACTACCGGCATTGTGGAGTCATCTCCAGGGCTTACCTCATCTGCGGGCCAGACCCCTGACTCGTAATGATCTCACTGATGGAGGAGGTGGCTCTCTCCATGATGACGGTCTTCATGATGTCGTGTTGGTGACTGAATCACATCAAATGGCACATCGGCACTCGGTGCCCTCGCGATATGTGGAATCTCATCGGGCCACTCTTTTGATTTGTGCGCCGACGCTCCGAGATCTGCCAGCAACGTGTACCGACATCATCGATTCATCGAATGCCGAACTCGACGGTGTAGGCATCGAGGGAGCGCGAAATATCATCGAGGCACTCAGCCAATGGCACGACCCCGATGCTCAAACTCTGGCCATCCCTCACCACGTTCAACTGGAAGACGTGGACAGTGTCAAAGACCTCGATCCGCGTGTACTCCGTCAGCGATGGTTATCGCAATCATTACGGTTCGACCTTGGTCTATCTGCAGAGGGTCCAATAGGTATTGATCTGTCAGTGGACGGACCGCACATGATCGTGGTCGGCACAACAGGGTCGGGTAAGAGTGAACTACTGCGATCATTAGTGGTCTCACTCGCTTTGCAGGCCTCACCCACTGAGGTGAATTTCATTCTCTTTGATTACAAGGGTGGGTCGGCTTTCGATAGGTGTGCCTGCCTTCCCCATGTCGTTGGTGTCGTGACCGATCTCGATCGCGACGATGGATACGAAAAAACGGCTACTCGCGTCCTGCGCGGTTTGGAAGCAGAGTTACGGCGCCGTGAGCACATGTTGCGAAGAGTGGGACTGAGTGATCAGAAGACCTATCAACTACGGCGACAGCAAGCAGATGAATCGATGCCACGACTCGTCATCGTGGTCGACGAGTTGGCGGCCCTTCGGGCAGATGTACCTGAAGCGGTCCCGGCACTGATTGCTATCGCCCAGCGAGGAAGGAGCCTGGGTCTGCATCTTGTTCTAGCGACCCAACGTCCAGGAACTGAACTGACCCCAGATGTCATGGCCAATACGACTATACGTCTCGCTCTTCGGATGCAGACTCAAGAGGATTCGAAGCAAGTTATTGGGTACGGGGGAGCAGCCGATCTCTCGCGTCATCAGCCTGGGCGCGCGCTTCTGACTTTGGGTTCTGAAAGTCCTGAGGAGTTTCAGTCGCTGTATGTTTCTCGTGACCTGATGGCCGTCGTGGCGATGACCAGCGCGCTCGCGGTTGATTTGAATATTGCAACGCCGCGTCGACCCTGGTGTCCACCCCTTGCGGAACAGTTGTCTGCAGATGCTGATCGTTGCCGCTTTTCTGTCGGCCTGATTGACGATCCTGATAGTCAGCAGCAACCACCTCTTCTCTGGGAGCCACGGCGTCATCTCTTGGTGACCATGGGGCCAGGCTCTGGCAAGACATCGACGTTGCATACTTTGGCCGCCATTTCGCAGCAAGACGATCCCAAAGCCAGCCTGTACTTTCTCTCAGGCAGCGGTAATCATGAGCCTGATTCTTCGTGGATTGCAGTCAGTGATCGAGAACGTCTGCATCGACTGCTTCAATTCCTCATCAACGTGATTGAAGAGCGGAGAACCAGACGTCAAGCAGATGATCGCATCACCCTCATGATCGATGATGTGGATCTCTGGCGTTCGCACCACTCCGATGATCGTCTGGGATCGATGCAGTGGGAACTTTTCGAACGAGTTGTGTCGGAAGGACCTGCAGTGGGCGTGTTTTGTGTGATGACGACATCTCACACTCAGTTATTGCCAGCGGTTCTCAAATCACGGATCGAGCAGCAATGGCAGGCTGGGAAACGACCCGGTTCGGTTTTGGTGAGCACCCCAATGTCACGGCTCGGCCTTTCGGCGCAAATTTTTGACCCGCGAACCTTCGCCGCTGACATCGGGCAATTCATTAGTGTTCCCGACGCCGATCGATGCACGGTATTGGCCACGTTGCCACAAGATCTTTGGTTAAGTGAACGACGGCAATTGGGTTCCTTTGGCGTCAGAGCGGACACCTTGACGGAAGCGACGTTGGACTCAACGCGGACGTTGAGGCACATCGTTCTTGGCCATCGCTACTCAGGGCGAACGACGGCGCTTGAAGCCCTCGTGGCAGGCTGGAAGGATCTTCATCCCAACGGTATGGTCCTCGATGGTTCTCAGTCGGACGATTCATTAGAGGCACTGGTTGCTATCGCCAGAGACGACCATGAGGTGTGCACTCTCGTGGCCATTGACGACGCTGAGCGACGAACTCTTCGCGCACCGCTTGTGGGCCTCATCAAGCAGGCTTTGGATCCCAGCAAGTCGGACGCCGAGAGCCGGATTGGCGGTGTCTCAATTGTGGCATCGACTTCAGTTTCAGGGTTACGTTCACAATCAGATCACTGGCTTCACGCATTGCGTCGCTATCGATCAGGGGTCTTGCTCGGTCGGTGCGCGGAAGAAGATGGTGATCTTTTTGGTCAGTACGCGCGATCTCTCCACATCGTTCCGCAGGCCACCTCCCGTGGATTGTGGATCGAAGATGGGGAGTCGATGAGCATCATTCAGTTTTTTAGCGCTGTCGCTGAAATGGATGAGGAATCACGTTGATTAGGGTGAGGTCATGCGCATTGATCTGCCTTCGGGCGCCCAAGCAGAGATGGTCTCGGTAGAGGGAGCAACTAGGGGTCTGGTGATTTTCCCGGATATTTTCGGTCTGCGACCACCTTTTGATGAACGTGTTCAACGTTCGGCCAGAGAGTGGGGAGTGACCACCATTGCCCTCGATCCATTTCGGGGACTGGATAGTTCAGCCGATCTTGATCAGAGGTTTGCTGCAGTCGCAGCATTGAACGACGATGCGGTTCGACGTGATCTGGAGGAAGCGGCTCAGGCAACGAATTGTCCCCGGGTGGGGCTGATGGGTTTTTGTATGGGAGGTATGTACTGCTTCAAAGCCTCCACACTGGCCTGCTTCGATCGCATTGCCAGTTTTTACGGCATGATCAAACTCCCGGCGGCTTGGCAAACGAGTGGGCACCGTGAGCCATTGCAATATCTCGATGCTGGTGGTGCAGCCAAAGTTTTGGCCATCATTGGCACCGAAGACACCTGGACTCCCCTTGCCGATGTCAACGCTCTTGAAGCAACGGGGGCGACCGTAGTCCGCTATGTAGGTGCTGATCACGGATTCGCCCATGATGCAGTTCGTCCCACACATCGGGCTGAGGATGCCGCTGACGCCTTTGAGCGAGCACGTCAGTGGCTCACGTGACGGAGCACGGTTGATTATCTGAGATAAATCAACGGGCGCGGAGTTCGAGACGGTCCCGCATCAAGATCTTGTAGCGGCGTTCGTGCTGTTCGATCCAGCCAAGTCGAATGAAACTGCTAATCGCCTTGTTCACTCGCTCCCGTGACGCACCAACCATTCCAGCCAGTTCCTCTTGAGTCACGGGCAGGACGAATTCGTCTGCACCCGATGCCAACTCCAAGAGACGCTTGGCCGTACGACCGGTCACATCCAAAAAGACCGAGTCCGCCAACGCTCCATCCATGACTCGCAAACGTTCGGCCAACATCCGCACCACGCCACGCAGGACCTTGGGGTTGGAATCGAGTAACTGTCCGACTGGGTCGTAGGGAATTTCCAGTACCTCACTGGGTTCAATTGCCCGGGCCATAGCAGAGCGCGGACCAGCATCGAGCAAACCCATCTCGCCAAAGAGGTCACCGGCTTCCATGAGGGCCACCATGCTCTCGCGCTTATCGAGTTCACTGGCAATAGCGATTGCCACTCGACCGCTGAGTACGACATACATCGACTCGGCTTCTTCGCCGGCTTCGAAAAGGTGGTCGCCACGCGACAAAATTCGCTTGCGGCCTTGGGCCGCAATCGCCGCCACCGTTTCGGGAGGTGCTTCACCGAAAAAGTCGGTGCGGAGGAGGACGTCTTCGTAAGCCATCGCCAGCATACGGTACTACCCTTCTGCGCTATGTCCGACGTTCAGCGGTCCCAAGAGTCGTCGACGAAGGGAATGTCGGTCTGGACGATCGTGGTTGCCGGTGGCTCCGGTCGGCGATTCGGGTCCATGAAACAGTTCGAAACTCTCGACTCGCGCCGAGTTTTGGATATGGCTGTTGATGTGGCGCGTCTCTGTAGCGATGGAGTGGTTGTGGTGGTGCCAGCCGATGATGTGGCTGATGAAATTGCCCGCACCCGTGATCTTGTGCCTGCCAACTATGAGCCCGCCCATTTCAAAGTGGTAGCAGGTGGACCAACTCGTACGGCCAGCGTGCGCGAGGGTTTATCAGCAGTTCCTGATCGTGCCGACATCATCGTGGTTCACGATGCCGCTCGGCCATTTGCTTCAGTTGGTCTTTTTACCGCCGTCATCGATGCCGTAAAGAATGGGGCCGATGGCGCCGTCCCGGGAGTGCCAGTCGTGGATACCGTGAAGGTCATCGAAGTCCGTCCGGTGACGATGGGCGGGCCGGTGGTTCCCCATGTGGTTGAGACTCCGGATCGAGGGACCCTGGTAGCGGTGCAAACTCCTCAAGCATTTCCCGCCTCGACCCTGCGGACTGCCCATGGGCGTGAGATAGAGGGAACCGATGATGCGTCGCTGGTGGAAGCGATCGGCGGTACCGTCATTGTGGTGCCAGGAGAATCAGACAATCGCAAAATCACTCTGCCCGAGGATTTGGATTGGGCTCGGAGACATCTTGCGCATCTCCTCGGCGAAGGCCTCCGCTGATGTCGGATGGTGTTCGCCCCATCTCGGATGTGCGCGTTGGACAGGGCTTCGACATCCATCGCTTCAGTGAAGATTCAGCTCGACCATTGATTCTGGGAGGTGTCACCTTTGCTGGTGAGCCCGGTCTGCAGGGCCACAGCGATGCCGACGTCATTGCTCACGCGGTTGCCGATGCGTTACTTGGCGCTGCTGGTCTTGGAGACATTGGCGAGCATTTTCCCGATACCGATCCTCGTTGGAAAAACGCCAACTCAGTGGATTTGCTGGAGCAGACCGCAGCCATGGTGCGCTCCCAAGGCTGGTTCATTGGCAATGTCGATTGCAGCGTCGTATGCGAGGTTCCCAAACTGGCCCCGCATCGCGAGGCCATGCAGCACAACTTGTCGCGGGCCATTGATGCACCGGTGTCGGTGAAGGGTCGCCGAGCCGAAGGTCTTGGAGCACTCGGTCGCCGAGAAGGTATTGCGTGTTGGACTGTTGCGGTGTTGTACCGCCTTCTCGATCGGAGCGAAATCTGATGGCCACTCAAAAAAGAGGTTCGTCGCCAAAGTCTGCAGCACCGCGATCATCGCGAGCGGTCTCGACGCGTACTTCATCTGCTGCGAAGTCGGGTGGCCAGGGCGGTGGACCTCGTTCTTCCTCGGCGGCCAAATCCGCACGGGGTGGCCAACGCTTGCCGGATTCTCGCGGTGCTGGGCGAACTGGGGCAGTGAAAGCGGATCGCGGCAAAGGTGCTACCAAGCAGGCCGGTCCAGTCAAGCCTGGTCGGGGAGCCGGGCGTGGTTCTGGACGCGGAGCGGAAAAGGATGACGATCTCGGCGGTGGCCAAGTTGAAGGCCGACAGGCAGTACGCGAGCTGCTAATCGCTGGTCGTCGCCGGGCTTATGAAATTTGGATCGCGGGCGATGTGGACCGCAGTGATGTGATCGACGATATTCGTGAATTGGCGCGCGCTGGTCGTGTGCCCGTGGTCGAAGTGAGTCGCAAGAAACTGGAGTACACCGCTCGGAGCGAAGCACCCCAGGGAGTTTTGGCCCACGCCGCACCCGTGCCTTCTGTTCCGATCGAAGAGATATTGAAACGTCGTCCGGGAAAGGTTCCGTTCCTTGTCGCCGTTGATGGTGTGACCGATCCAGGCAATCTCGGGGCACTCTTGCGTTGTTGTGAAGGCGCTGGAGTCAACGGCGTTGTTCTGCCGCGTCATCGCAGTGTGCACATCACGCCGACTGTCACCAAGACATCGGTGGGTGCGGTCGAGTACATGCCGATTGCCGTTGTTGGTGGACTACCAGCAACGTTGACGCGCATGCGCGAACTGGGTATCTGGGTCGTGGGTTTGGACGATGCTGCCGATAAGTCGCTCTTCGACATTGGTGACTTGGCATCGGAGGCGATTTGTCTGGTGCTTGGGGCCGAGGGTTCTGGCCTGTCGCGGCTGGTTCGTGAGCGTTGTGATCTGATCGTCAGTATTCCCATGAAGGGCCGTTTGAGTTCATTGAATGTGTCAGCGGCGGCAGCGTTGGCCACCTATGAAGTGACCCGCCACCGGCGCTGAGGAGCAAGCTGTGCCGCCGAGGTGTGATACTCCGATATCAGCGCCACCAGTCGACGCGAGAAGCTTTGCGCTGACTCGCCACTCGTTGCGCTGGGGCAACCGAGACGACTACTGTCAGCAACTCACGACATCTTGGGAGAAATGATGAACATTGGCGGCCGGATCTGGGCATCCGTATCGATGACTTTCATGTTTCGAAGTCCCAATTCTGCTTCGCCTAATCGACCCGGGCGCTGAGGTCATCACCGGATGGGCCTGGATCCCGCTCTGACTGCTGCCATTACGCAGACGAGACGACGTCTCTCTGCGATAGCTGGCTCACCCAACTGTGGTGCCGATGACGAGATCTTCCAACTGTCGCTCGCCCATGTGCTGCTCGACGGAGCGTACGACGGCGTCGTACCACTGTCCGAAGTTCTCGACCACGGAGATCATGGTCTTGGCACCGTCGACCGCCTCGACGGCGAACTCGTGGTCGTCGATGGCGTTCCCTGGCAGGTCGACTTCGCGGGAACAGCACGAATCCTTCCACCTCACACGCTCTGTCCATTCGTCGTACTGACGACCATGCAGTCACCCATGCGTCGGCGCCTCACTGACTGCAGTCGTGATGACGTGTTGAATCACATCGACGCCATGGTGGGAGAGTCGGGGGTGATTGCCGCCGTTCGATTGGAAGGAACGTTTCGCCGGGTACTCGTCCGCAGTGTGCCGGCGCAGAGCCCTCCGTATCGTCCGTATGCAGAGGTCTGTGCCACTGATGAGGTGCGCTGGGATCTCAAAGACTTTGCCGGTGTTTTCGTGGGGTTCAGATTCCCGGAACTCGGAGCCGAAGGTGGCGCGATCGGTGGGCTTCATCTGCACGGACTCGACGATGCCCGGTCCACAGGAGGTCACAATTACGAACTCGAGGTTCGCGATGCCGAACTTACCGTGTCGGTGACTCGTGACTTCGCTGTTGGTTTGCCGGACCGTTCGATGTCCGACTTGCTGGAAATGCCGGCTGAGGTGCGGGCGACGCAGAGACTTCTTCTCCGTCGTGGTGCCTCGACACTCGACAGTCTGTCGAGTGCGATGGCCGTGCCTTTGCACGAGGTGGAAGCTCGACTGACTTGGTTGGTCGATCGGGGCTTTGCCACGTCGTTGACCGACGCAATCGGTGAATGGACGGAAGCACCTCGCTGGCGAGCAACACTCCGACGATCAGGAGCAAGACGAACATCCACCCTGACCGATCTGTTACTCGACGAATGATCACTCACTTCACCACCTCCGATACAGATCAAGTGATCAGGGTCAGTGACGTGGTTGTCCGATCACAGCACCACGTGCTCGGAGCATGTTGCGAACCGAATGAAGACGTCACATGACGCAATCAGAAATGTCCGCGACGCCGATGCTCGGTGAAGCTCTCGTTTCGATGGTGGCTGTCTCTGATGATCTGGGCGTCACTGCTGCCGTCGGCACCGTGCGCGCACTGGCTGAGCGATTGGGTGCATCGGGAGATGCAGCAGCTCTCGCTGTTCGTCTTCTCGGTGACGACGCACTGCGTCGGCTACGTGGTTTCGAGGCGAGTCCACTCGCCGTTTCGGCCCATGTCGATGGAACCGAACTCGTCATCACTTTCATCGACAAGGGTGAGCCTGTTCAGGGAGCGCTGTTGGGAACCATGTCGCTGGCCGATTTGGGGTTGGTCACAGGAGTCGACGGTGGCACCATTGCCGGAGGCAATTCTCGTGTAGTCCGGCTGGCTCTCCCGTCGCACCTGGCGCGTATCGACGACGGCGACCAGGAATCATCGGTCGACGACCAACCTCTTCACGACGGACCAGTCACCATGCGCGAACTCGAGGCCGATGATGCTCCATCTCTGGTCCGCTGCCTCTTCCGCTGCTATGGCTGGTCGTATCCGGGTGTCGACATGTACTTCCCGGCCCGTGTAGCGGCGATGATTCGATCGGGCCGACGGATCGGAGAAGTCGCTGTCGATGCAGACGGCGAGGTCATAGCCCATTGGGGAGCAAAGTTCGTGGCGGAGGGAGTGGTGGAAACTGGCGTTGCACTGACTGATCCTCGGTACCGCCGCCGTGGGCTGGCCAACGAACTCGGTGAGCGACTACTTGCCCGACTCCCCAGCCTCGGTGTTGTCGGCCGGTTGCGTGAACCGGTGCTCACACATTCGGCGACCCAACAGATTGCCTTACGCGAGGGGGCGCACATCGTTGGTGTGTATCTCCACGCTGTGACTCCACTGAATCAGGTCGGAATCACCGAAGGAGCGCTCACGGTTCGAACGTCGATCACTGTGATGTACAGCCCGCTCCAACCACTCACTCCTTCGGTCATCTGGGTGCCGCACGATTTCGAGTCCATCATTCGCCGGATACTCGAGCCAACGGATTGGGGCCGATCTCTGGGCGAGGTACGAGGCAACGTGCCAATACCGGAAAACACCGAGGCATCGTCGTCGTTTGACACCGGATCGGCCGCAGGATTTCTCGACGTCACCACGGTCGGACGAAACCTCGTCGATGTCGTCGACGACGCTCTGGTTGCTTTCAAACGAGCCGGTGCGCAGGTCGCTCGGGTCACACTTCCGGCCTCGCAAGAAACACTCGCCGTCGCCGGATCGGGCCTTGCCGATCTCGGGCTGTCGTTTGCCGCCTTTCTACCCGCGTTTGGCACACAGGGCGACGTGATCGTGCTGCAATGGCTTGCCGAACCAGTGAGCGACGAGGACACATGGGCCTTCGCTAGCGACCGAGTCAAAGACATCGTCAGACTCATCGTGGAGCAGTCACGATCGACCATTGATGCGGAGCGCCAACTGCGCCTTCGCCGCGCGCGCCGACAGCGTCTCTTCGCGGCTCTTCCATCGGCAGACGATTGAGCGAATCAGCGCGACACGACCACCGCCCCAACTACCCGCAAAGTCCCCGGTGCCGGTGCGAGCCATTTTGTGTCAACGCACATGCCGATCCAGTCAGGTATCGCCACGGTGTTGAGTTCTGTGGTCCCCAAGTCGGGGAGACCAGTCCAGAGGGTCTGATATCAGGCGGTGAACTCTCACGATCACAGCAGGCGCTGACCAAAGACAACCGCTGACGAATTCAACGGGGTTGTAGCGACCTCCCGGCTACCCTTTGCAGGACAAACTGTGCCATCGAACTGAATATTCACTTCGTGCCACACAATCCCCAGCCGGGTTAGCTCAGTGGTAGAGCAACCGCCTTGTAAGCGGTAGGTCGTGGGTTCAATCCCCACACCCGGCTCAATGTAGAAGTTCGCGAACGCGTGCCATCAGCACATCGAACGCGGCATCGTTTTGTCCGCCCTCGGGAAAGATCACGTCGGCATGTCGTTTACTTGGCTCGACGAATTGCACATGGCTCGGTCGAACGGTCGTCAGGTACTGATTGATGATGCTGTCATGAGTACGCCCACGTTCGATGACATCTCGTCGTAATCGTCGACTGAGTCGGATGTCGGCGTCGGTGTCGACGAATATTCTCAAATCGAAATGCTCGCGCAGTGCAGAGTCGAAAAGCGCCAAAATTCCTTCGAAGACAACGATGCGAGCGGGGCTGATCCATTCGACCTCGGCTGAACGATTGTGATCGGCGTAGTCGTACACGGGTACAGGAATCGTCTCACCGGCAAGCAACTGTGCAAGTTGTGAGATCATCAACTCCCAATCAAAAGCATCGGGGTGGTCGTAATTGGCGGCAGCCCTCTCTTCGAAGGGCTGATGAGTACGTTCGATGTAATAGGCATCTTGTTTGATGAGGGCCAATTGATCCATGCCG
>JBEIGJ010000044.1:0-14938 GCA_040381935.1 Acidimicrobiaceae bacterium
CGTGAAAGTCGGATGAAAAAAGAGCAGTCATTGATCGAAGACATGACGACGACTTGAGGCTGCATTGATGTCAACGACATCACCGCGTTGCGTGGTGTGAAGATGCTCGGCCTGCGTTTCGATGGCATCAATGAATTCATCGACATCTTCGGCCTCGCCTCCGATCAACCAAACCATTGGTTGCCCATCGTGATCCTGAGGATCGCGCGGTAGCACTCCTTCGACTGGATACTGGTCAACAGTTATTTCATCTGAGACATCCTGCACCGGAGCAACGATGGCCATTTCGACCACGGTGTCGGGATCGAGGTCGCGCAAGATGTCGATGAGCTCAGCGACGTTCATGTTCTCATCCTGTCAGGTGGCACCAAGAGACGAGTGCATCTCATGATGTGATCGAAGCCCTGAGTCACTGCTCATCCATCCACGTTGATGCGAGTTGAACAAGAAACAAACTGACTTCACCGCAGCGATCGAAGATCGGACAGAACGATGAGTCATCTTGGGAATACACCTCGGCCAATGACACGCTCAAGCGGGCCACGATGGACAAACGATGTTCCGGTGCATCGACGACCGAGACCGTGGAGTCGATGGCAGAAACTTCAAGAGGTAGATCGGGTCCGCCGATTCCGGCCAAATCCGTGGCCAGGACCAAAAGATCGGGGGGCCGTTGCAGAGGGGGCAGAGCCCAGGTGAACAAAAGAGGGAAGTGATAATCATCCGGTGGGGCGGCCAGGGGATCTTCCAATTTGCCCATCTCGTCTTCAAATCCGAGTAGAGCCCGAGGATCTACTTCGAGGGAAAGGTGAAGGTCGATGGGACCGTCACATGCCTCTTCGGGGTGGAGATCCACTTCCCACATCTGCCGTAGCGAATAGGTCTCCACGAAATGACGTTCGTCGTGCACGTGAAATCCGTGGTCCACGGCGTGACTCTTCATATGTGCCACGAAGCCGGCAACATCGATGAAAGCCACAGCACCTCCTGAAATGGGCTCTCTTGACACTACCCTTCGATTCGTGGGGCCCGACGATGTTCTTGACCTCTTGCACCGGACGGCAGATGCGGTAGCGGCGGTCTTGGCGCGGGTTGAGGACTGGGGCCCCTCTGGGCGCAGAGATGGACAGTACGCCGTGGACCTCGCCACCAATACCGCGGCCATCGATATTCTCGCGCGGTCCGGAGTGGGGATTTTGTCCGAGGAGAGTCCTCCGGTTGGTCTCGATGCCGAGATCGTGGTGGTGGTCGACCCTCTCGATGGATCGACCAATGCCAGTCGGGGATTACCGCATTTCGCCACTTCTTTATGTGCTTTCGACGTACATGGTCCGCTTGTGGCACTTGTAGCTCACCAGGGTCTGCCAACGCGGTGGTCAGCGATCAGGGGAGAAGGAGCGCTACGTAACGGACACCGCATCCAACCATCATCCTGTGCAGTGTGGGCCGAGGCAGTCGTGGCCATCTCGGGACCAGCACCCGTGTCTCCAGGATGGAAGCAATACCGGGCCTTGGGAGCCGCGGCAATCGATATCTGTTTGGTAGCCGATGGCACATTCGATGCTTTCGTCGATATGAGCCCGAGCGCCCACGGCATTTGGGATTACGCGGCTGGCTGGCTGATCGCTCACGAGGCCGGTCTCGAAGTGGTCGATGCCGCCGGGCGCGATCTTTTGCAGCTGGACTGGCGAGCACGCCGGACTCCGGTGGCGGCCCCAGCAACGTTGTTGTCGGCGGCGCTGGCCTTGCGCGCCCGATCGGATCAACCGATATAAATTGCTCAGCCGGCGCTGTCCGCGCGCTGACCCTCGTGCCAGACGCGCGACACACTTGGATGGCGCAGTTTGCCCAAGGCTCGGGCCTCAATTTGGCGAACGCGCTCTCGGGTGATGCCCATATTGTCGCCAATTTCAGCCAAAGTCTGAGGGAAACCGTCAATGCCGAAACGGGACCGAAGAACGTCGGCCTCTCGCTCTTCAAGACGACTCAATTGTTCAATCAGGGCGCGTTTTTCAAGCGATGCCGCGGCGGCATCGAAAGGCGAGATGGCACTTTCATCGGCGATGATGTCGCCCAGTTCGGATTCACCGTCGTTATCGAGCGGCGTGGACAGCGAGACCAAAGGGCGGCGGTGTTGACGCACGAGAGCAACTCGCTCGACGCTGACACCAGAGAGTTCGGCGACTTCTTCAACCGTTGGCTGACGGTCGAGTTCAACTGCCAGCTTTTCGGTGCTCTGATCGATGAGTGAGTACACCTCGCGTACATGAGATGGAACCCGAATCGTGCGAGAGGAATCGGCTAGGGCGCGCCCAATGGCTTGGCGGATCCACCACGTGGCATAGGTAGAGAATTTGAAACCTTTTTCGTGATCGAAACCCTCGACAGCTCGCATCAGACCGAGATTGCCTTCTTGGATGAGGTCCAAGAGGCCAAGCCCAGCGCCTTCGTACCGACGGGCGACGCTGACAACCAGGCGCAAATTGCATTGAATGAATTGGGCCCGAGCATCATTGCCATCTTGAACGGCCCGAACTAGCACGGTTCGCTCTCGGCCTTTGGGAGCCGGCACAGCATCCAGGCTTTCTTGGGCTACGCGGGACGCAACCATTTGGGCTGCCAGACGACGTTCATCGTCCGCGGTGAGCAACGGGTACGTCCCGATGTCATCGAGGTATTGGCGAAGTAATTCGCTTTCTGCATCACCTGGGCGGGTTGCCACGATGAAAACCGTAGTCAAGCAGGGGGTCTTTCCGGTGGATGCCCCCCCGAGGACTGAATTGCGATCGAGGGTGACCGGTAGGCTGAGTCGTCCGGGCGCATAGCTCAGTCGGCTAGAGCGCTTCCCTTACAAGGAAGATGTCGGGGGTTCGAGTCCCTCTGCGCCCACTCGTATCGAACTGAAGAAACTTGATCACCGGGTTTCGTGACCACCGGGTTCATCGTTCACAAACCGAAGTTGAAAGCAATGGTGCTACTCGGGCTCACCGGGGAAGGGTCGGCAGACACGACGCGACGGTAGCGATCGGCGTTTCCGACACCTGGATGCGCCTGGCCCGACGGCCCGGCCGCAAAGGCTCGTAAGATATTGGCGGTGATGCCACGCACGATCCTGGTCACCTGCCCGTCACCCCATTCCTCTGGGTCGAGTGCGTTGATCCAGCCGATAGTTCCAGTAGCAAAAACTCCCGCACCGCTGGCGGCCGAGTAGTAGGTCATGGCGTGGTTGTAAGTGCGACCGGCATAGCGCGTGGGCGAACTGGCGAGTACTTGGAGATCATCGGGCTCAATTGAAGCCGGACCGAGTTCATCAGCTTCGATGGTGACCAGTCGCGCAAGCGAGGTCCCGTTGCTGACATCGACACCGTCGAAAATCCAGTTATCGGTATCCACGAGAATCATGGGGGCGTTGACGCCGGCTCCAAAATACTGCACACCAATCAATTCGGATTCAGGTCGCGCCAGGGGAGCATTGCGCCATTGCACAGTGGCTTGGCTCGGATCGGTATCAGTGATCGGGTCTGCCTCTGCAGTGCGGTAATTGGCCATCTGGCGATATGGCTGACCTTCTTGATTCGGTTCGAGTCGAATATGGCGGTACACGGCGTTGGCGCCAAAGAACGCGAGGTTGATGCCGGCGGCTCGAGCGTTTTCCAGCGTGGCGCGCATGGCGGTCGAGTAGTACTCGTCATGGGCTGTGGTCAAAAGTGCAGTGCGATTGGCAAAAACGGAATTCGGTTCCGTCGAATCCAGGAGACCACTGGTGTGCAGATCGATATCAGTGACGTAGGCGGTATCGATTCCTAGTTCCTCGATAAGACTGATGAGGGGTAGTTCATGGGTGAGGAAATCTGCTGATCCCCAGTTGTACGACGCGGCGTAGGGTCGATCGAAAGACACCACGGTGGCCCGTGAACGACTGCGACCGTCGAAACATTCATACAGCGAGCAGACACCCCAGGGGTTATAGGCCTGCCACGTCGTTACTGCTGAGACAACGACCAGAGATGCACTTGCTGAGTCGCGTCGCACTGTCAGAGGTACGTAATGGGCCTCATCGGAGCTCGATACCAATTTCAAGAGATACGAACCAGGAGGCCAAGAATCATCAATAGAGAATGTCAAGGACGGATCCCACAGGGATCGAGCCATACGCGTTTTGGTCTCAGTCGTGTTGTTGAGCTGCCAGGCCTGTCCCATTTTTTCGGATTGCCAAATCAAACGAGCGTGATCGCCGTTGTACCAACCCATGCGGTAGGCCTGGACTTGCCAGGATTCAGCATTGGTTGCGACATACAACGTCACCGTGTCGCCGGGACGGGCACTGGTGGTGTCGGCGTAGCCTTCGATTGATCCTTCGGCGGTCCGTGGCCTCGTGCCGGGCACAGGTTCGGTGATCTTCCAATCCGCAGAACCAGGTAGAGAGTTCTCCACCGCGAGCCATCCGGGCTGAGCGTAGGGGTCAGCGGGGACAGTGGTGGTTGGCATCGGCGTCGAGGTGGACGTTGTTGATTGCGGGACGGACGACGTCGTTGAGGTGTCGGTAGAGGTCGTGGAGTTGGCGCAAGCGGCCAGGACCAGGGTCGTCACGGTGAGCGCCAGTCGCCGTTCGAACGTTTTCATGGTCCTTCTTTCCACAATTGCCACGGAGTTTTGTGGCGGTCGCATTTCGATGGTACTGCGACGCTGAGGGCCTCTTGAGAGGCTGAAACATAGGCTGCGCACACTATTTCCATCAGCCATCGCCCGAACTGTGCATCGACTGGCGGAGCAATGGATCGCGAAAAGGCGGTGGCCGCCAGACGCAGTTGAGCGATATATCCGAGTTGTTCGATAAAGGGATGGATTGCCGACACTGGTGCGAGCGGTACCGGTTCGCCATTGCGCTCCAAGGTGACTGTGGGCAACAACTCCAGCCGCAACACCGCTGTGTCGCTGGCAACTTGGACGTCCCAATTCGCCGTATCACCGCCTTCCCAACTGACATGAAGAGTGGCCGACAGACCGCTGGCGTACGTCACGGTGACCTGGGCATCGGTGTCCGTGGATTCACCACTCAGTCGAGCGCGTATTGCCACTATCTCTCCCGCACCGCATCTGCGTCCGATCAAGACGGCTAGAGCCAAGGGGTGCACACCGAGATCGAACAAAACACCTCCACCCCACGCCGGCTCCAAGAAGCCACCCCAGGTGGGTGCCGATTGCACGGTCCGAATCGATACGTGGGTGAGTGGGCCACAGTCGGCAATGAGCGATAACAGTGATTGCACAGCGGGTGCAAAGATCAGGTTCTCGGCATAGAGCAAGCGCTGGCCGTGACGTTCGGCGACCGTAACCAATCGATCTGCGTCATCGAGGGTGGTGACGAAGGGCTTTTCGACAATGACTGCGGCTCCTCGTTCGAGGGCGTACACGGCGTGATCACAATGTTGAGCCGGAGGTGTGGCCACGATCACGATGTCGGCCCCACCGGGCAGTTGTTCGAAGGTCAGCGCTGAGCATCCCCAGTCGGAAGCTCGTCGGCCAGCGCGCAATGGGTTGCGAGACGCCACCGCTACGACTGGGTAGGCCAGTTCATGAGCGGCCAGGGTATGAATCCCGGCGATCATGCCAGCCCCACAGAGAGCAACTTTTGGGGGAGTCATGGCATTCGACGCTTCGAGATGAGCACCAAAGGAGTGTCAGGTGCCGGCGAGGGCCGCGACAACCGGAGCAAAAGCGTCCACATCGTCAGCACCAACAATGATGTAGCTGAATCCCCAACGCTCACGTCGGGCTAGGAGATCTTCAATGAGTTTGTTTGGTGGTCCAACCAAGGCAAAGGGCGTGTCTGCCACCATTGCCGTGTCGACGCCCATCATCGAAGCGATTCCTTCCATGGCTGGTCCAGGCTGATCGGTGACATTCACCAAAAAGGCCCGGACGTTCATTTCAATATCGGCCATCCGGTCACCGGCGGCTTGGCGCACAATGTCCACCTTTTCATCGACGGCCGCAGCGGTCATGGTGGAAATGGCATCGGGGCCGATGACTCCGGCCGCCATTGTCCCATTGATGCCGATGATGTCGGCCTCGCGAGCCGCGATGGACAGTACTCGTTTACCACCGCCGCCGATCAGTATTGGAGGGCAAGGGCCCTGTATGGGTTTGGGTGTGCCGTTGTAATTGGTGATGGTGTAGTGCTCGCCGGTAAACGAGAACGGCTCGGGGCCCATCGCCCCTTTGATGATCTGAAGACCTTCGACGAACCGATCGATACGCACCTTGGCCGAGTCATAGGGAATGCCCAACTGCGTGTAGTCGCTGATCATCCATCCAGCACCAATGCCGATTTCCATTCGTCCTTCGGACAAGACGTCCATGGTGGCCAATTCTTTGGCCAAAACCGCAGGGTGTTTGTAATCGTTGTCCCAGACAAGAGCACCAATTCGCAGGGAGGTTGTGGCATCGGCCGCGGTCATCAGTGCCGGAACTGGAGCTAGTTGGCCGTCGTAATGATCGGGCATGGTCAAACAGGAGTATCCAGCAGCTTCGGTACGACGAGCCAGATCCACCCAGGCCGAGCGATTGGAGGCATTGGAGGCTTGGACGCCGAAACGGAAGGGTCGTTGTTGAGTAGGCACAACAGCACGGTACTTCGTTGTTGCGGACCGCTCTCAGTCGCAATATCGATGTGACTGCTGCAGGGCTGCCACCCATTGGGGCCCTTAGCCCACTACGGTGGCGGGGTTGTGAGATTCATCGCCTGGTGGATGCGGCTGTCGATCGTGGTCGTGGCCGGGGCGCTCGTGGTAAGCGCTCTCGTCGTCGGTGTTGCTCCCCGGCTCTGGCAGATGGCCAATGCCCACGAACAAGACCCCATTTCCCTACCCGAGTGGGAGGGTATTGCGGAGCGAAGTTACGTCTATGACGTGCGCGGCAACGAGATCGGAGCTTACGAACTGGAAAACAGTCAGCCGGTCTCGCTGTCCCAGGTACCCAAAGGGGTCATCGATGCCATCCTTGCCGTTGAAGACCGCGAGTTCTATCGGCATAAAGGGGTGAACGTTCGAGGTCTGTTTCGAGCCACTTTGTCGAACTTTGAAGGTGGTGCGAAACAGGGGGCGTCGACCATCACCCAACAGGTGGTGAAAATCGAATACCTGGGCGGTCTGGAACGAGATGGACGGTACAAACTGCTGCAGATCGCCTATGCCCTGCGTTTGGAAAAGGAGCGCACCAAAGACGAGATCCTCGAGCGGTATCTCAACACCATTTTCTTTGGAAACAACACCTACGGCATTCAGGCAGCGGCCGAGGTGTACTTCGGAAAGCGGGTTGAGGATCTCACCGTGATCGAGGGGACCTTCCTGGCCGGATTAATTCAAGCACCATCGAGCTATGACCCCATTCGTAAACCAGAGCAAAGTCGACGTCGTTTCAGCGAAGTATTGACCGCGGTCGTAGAGCAGGAGTTGATCACTCCCGTTGAAGCCGAAGCCATTGAAAGCTGTTTGCAGCCAAGTGACGATGAATCGGAAAAGGCTCGTTGCGAGGGAAGTTGGCAGATTCCCGAAGTGGTGCGCACCATCCCGGAAAAAACCATCGTGCGCACGCATTTCAGTGAAGAGGTCAAGTCGTACCTCTTGAACAAGAGCAATATTTTGGGTGAAACATACCGCGAGCGTTACAACCGACTGTTCCGAGGCGGGTTGCGGGTTTACACCACTCTCGATCCAGTTGTTCAACAAGCAGCCGAAGCAGCCAAGACCGAACATCTGCCAGTCAATGGAGCGGGAATCGAGGCTGCCGTTGTCACTCTCGATAGCAGGACTGGAGCGGTACGGGCCATGGTGGGCGGTAAGCCGTTCGTGCCGGGACGCAATGAGGTGAACTTGGCCCTGGCCACCCGTCAGACCGGATCGAGTATCAAGATCTTCATCTTGGCTGCAGCGGTGCAGGCCGGAGCACAAAATGACGACCTGATCGACGGTGTCCTGCCCTGCACCTTGCCCAATCCCGATGACCCGGACAATCCTTTCGCCATCACCCAAGGTGTCAGTCGCGAGACCAGCACCTTGGAGGAGATGACTTGGTATTCGATCAACTGCGCTTACGCGCGACTCTCACAAGTTGTCGGTTTGGACCGAGTTGTGGACACCACCTATCGCATGGCCAGCAACTTGTACTTGCGGCCGGGTGTAGTGGACGGCAGTCGTGCGCCGATTTTGCCTTACGCGTCATACGCGACCGGGGCCAATGAGATGAGTCCCCTGGATATGGCGTCCGGTACTCAGACCTTGGCCAACAATGGTGTGCACAAAGAGCCGTACTACATCGAGCGCATCGAAGACCCAGAGGGTGTGATCTACGAACACCGAGACGAAGGCATCGAAGTGCTCTCCGCCGATGCTGCACAGCGTGTCACCGGGATTCTCAAAGGTGTCATGGTCAGTGGAACGGCGCGTCGCTCTGCACTTGATGGGCGAGAATCCGCGGGCAAGACGGGAACCCAGGACAACAACACCAATGCCTGGATGGTTGGTTATACCCCGGAACTGACCACTGCGGTGTGGGTGGGCCATCCAGATCTGTATCTACCGATGAACAACATCCCCGAATTCGTCGCCGTTGACGTGCGTCGGGTTCAAGGGGGTACCTTCCCAGCACGAATATGGAAGGCCACGATGGATGGCGCGCTGGCCGGGCAGTCCGCCAGTCAATTCACCGCACCAAATCCCAATCCGCGCCCTGCCAGCCAACTCTTTTTGCCCGGAGTTGATTGTTTGGTACGGGCAACAGTGAACACCGATCTGTGGACGGCTCTCTTTGGTGGTATCCCGACCAGTACCGCACCTCCCGTCAATGGCGAAGAGCAGATGACCCCGCCGGGAATGGTGACAACTACCACTTTTCCATGGTTCGGTATCCTGCCGGACTCCAATCTGCCCGAAGACATCGCGGCCTTGACCACAACTGTGCCGCGCGGCCAAGTGGATCCCACGTGGCCCGTTCCCACGATCGATCCGACTCAGTACTCGATCGTTCCCTGTCCCGCCTAAGGCGTACAGTCAAGATATGAATGTGACCGCGTTGCTAGAACTTCAGCGGCTCGACACGGCGATAGATCAAGCCGTGGTGTCTCTGCAGCGACTCCCGGAACGTCAAGAGCATGCAGATCGGGCTAGAGATCTGGCGCAATTACGTGCCCGTCGTGATGACATCCGGCGAGAGCAGGCCAATCTGGAGTCTGAATTGGCGGCGATCGAAACCACATCGGCTGAAGTCGATGCTCATCGCTCTCGCCTCAACAAACAAATGAAGACCATCATCGCTCCCCGTGAAGCAGAGGCTCTACAACATGAATTGGAAGTTCTCGCCCTTCAGCGGAGCGATCTCGATGATCGAGGTCTGCTCCTTCTCGAGTCGAGTAGTGAAGCCGATCGAGATATCGAACGCCTTCGCGGTGAAGAAGCAATAGCAGCAGCAGTCGAGGACACAGCGCGACAGGAACTTGAACGGGCCACTGCAGCAGCAGAGGCAACTCTGGCCGCTCTGCGTGAAGAGCGCGAGTCGCTGGCGGCAACGCTGCCTGTGGCTGATGTGACTGCGTATGACACATTGCGGGCCACTTTCGGGGGAGTGGCCATTGCGGTGATTCAGCACGGAATGTGCGGGGGTTGTCATATGGATCTGTCGGTGGCAGAACTCGATGCGATGAAGCGGCAACCAGCCGATCAGATCGTCGAATGTCCGAACTGCAACCGTCTTTTGGCGCGCTGAGATGCTGCTGTGGTTTGTTGGGACCGGGGTCCTCAGTATTTGGTTCGTTTTTCGCGACCCAAACTTTGACTATCGATTTCTGATTCTTGGCGTCTTGACCCCTGACGTCATCGATGGACTTTGGGGTGGAGCTCGGGGGTTGCATTCAGTCACCGTCAGCGTTGTGGCACTAATCGTGGTCATGCTGATGACCATCGGCCGGCGATCTCTCCGCAAGAGACTGCTCGGAATTCCTATTGGATTCTTTTTGCACTTGGTCTACGACGGAGCGTTTGCTAACACCGGTGTTTTCTGGTGGCCGTTCACTGGTTTGTCTTTCGATGGGAGCCGTCTCCCGGTTGTCGAGCGCGGCTGGGCGAATGTGTTTTTCGAATGTGTCGGTTTCGGGTTGTGCGCCTTTATGTGGCGCCGTTCTTCAATGAGCGATGCCAGAGTCCGTCGTGAGTTTTTCTCCAGTGGACGATTGAGCATATGAAACCGAGTTCATTGATCATTGTGCGACACGGACGTACTGCCTATAACGCGCAGGGGCTCCTACAGGGACGCGTGGACAATCCACTCGATGCGGTGGGCGAACAACAAGCTGCTGTCCTGGGCGACCATATCGCCCCGTTGCTCGATGGCCAAGCAGTCATCATGAGTAGTCCGTTACTCCGAGCCCGTTCAACTGCGGCAGCTCTTGCAGAGCGAACGGGAATCGAGATCGTGATCGACGAACGATGGATCGAGTTGTCTTATGGCGTGTACGACGGAGTTCCCCAAGGTGAAGTACCCGCCGATGTGTGGGCACGGTGGCGAGATGATCCGCATTTCGCACCCGACCAGGGTGAAACGCTGGCTCAGGTGCAAAAGCGCGTGAGCCAGGCCTGTGAGGAACTCTTGGAGTCGCTTCAGGGCCGCACCGCAGTCATTGTCTCCCATGTTTCTCCAATCAAGTCAGCGGTGGCTTGGGCACTGGGGGTGGATGTGGGGGTGAGTTGGCGCACCCATTTGGATACCGCCTCGATGACGCGGATCACCCTGACGAGCCGGGGTCCGGTCCTGCGATCATTCAACGAATTGCCGGCCGGGTTGCGGTGACCGAGGGGCTGGCGGCCTGGTTGACTACGCTTATGGCGTCGGGGGTGTACATCGCCCGATCCGTGCACCGGGCTGATCCGGAACTCGGAACGTTCACACGTCGTTAACTGGAGAGAAGGAACCGTCATGCCCGAAGCAGTCATCGTTGCCACCGCCCGGAGCCCCATTGGTCGGGCCCATAAGGGTTCGTTGACCACTCTGCGTACCGATGACATGGCTGCACAGATCGTGCGGGCATTGATGGCCCAAGTGCCTCAGGTCAAAGGTTCCGATATCGAAGATTTGATCATCGGTGTGGGTCGGCCCGCGGGTGAGGCTGGTTTCAACTTGGGTCGCATTGTGGCTCTTCTGGCTGGTATTCCCGAAGCGCCCGGCGTAGTGGTGAATCGCTATTGCTCATCCAGTTTGCAGACCATTCGTATGGCTGCTCATGCCATCAAAGCCGGTGAGGGTGACTGTTTCATCGCTGCTGGTGTTGAAGCCGTGAGTCGCTACGGTTCGGGCGCATCTGATACCGCACCGAATGCGATCTTTGCTGAACCGGGTGAGCGAACCAAGTTGCGCTCCGCCGGCGGCCAGCCAACCTGGACCCCGCCCAGCGCTTTAGCTGATGCCTACATCGCCATGGGTCAGACTGCGGAGAATGTGCGCGAGGTCGAGGGTGTCACGCGCGAAGAGATGGATGCGTTTGCCAAACTGAGCCAGGATCGAGCTAGCGCCAATGTGGCCAACGGGTTCTTCGATGCCGAAATCACCCCGTTGACTCTCCCCGATGGAACAGTGGTGTCGAAAGACGATTGTCCGCGCGAAGGGACCACTCTCGAAGGTTTGGCGGCCTTGAAGCCAGCTTTCCGTCCCGATGGACAGATCACCGCCGGTAACGCCTGTCCGCTCAACGATGGTGCGGCTGCAGTCTTGGTGATGAGCGATACCAAGGCCAAGCAATTGGGTCTAACCCCACTGGCGCGGGTGGTATCGAGTGGCGTATCGGCTCTGAACCCGGAAATCATGGGTCTCGGTCCGATCGAGGCCAGCCGTCAGGCTTTGAAGCGAGCCGGTATGACCATCGCCAATGTTGATCTGGTCGAGATCAATGAGGCCTTTGCTGCTCAGGTCATCCCCTCGGCCAAGCATCTCGGTATCGAATGGGACAAGTTGAATGTGCACGGCGGTGCAATTGCTCTTGGTCACCCTTTTGGCATGACGGGGGCCCGCATCATGACCACGCTCATTCACGGACTGCAAGAGACCAATAAGACTGTCGGTCTGGAAACCATGTGTGTTGGCGGCGGTCAGGGTATGGCAATGATCGTTGAGCGTCTCAGCTAGCAGGTATTGCGGAACCCTTCTCGGCCATCAATGGGCGTGCCAATAGGCGCGCCGTGCTACCCAAGATGAGAACGCAGACGCCGGCGATTGTGAACAGCGTCGGTGCGGACACTTGTCCATAGCCCCACGTGGCAATCATGGCCACAGCGGCGGCGACCAATTGATTACAGGCTCCCGCTACTCCTTGAGCGGCACTGGCAAAGCCGATTGGCGCGCCCCGAGCCAAGAGCCCTTGTGCTGCTGGTGCACCTCCCGCTTGGGCACAGGACTCCACCACGCCGAACATGATGGGAATCAGCGGCAAGGTGAACCAACCGTACAAAGCGGTCAGTGGGGCGACGAAGATGACGGCAGTGAAGGCCACCGAAATCTGTCCCCGGCGATCGGCGAGTCGACCGCCAAAGCGTGACAACAAAACGAATGGTACGGCATAGGCGGCCAGGCTCAATCCGACGACTGCGTCACTGGCGCCGAGATCAGTGAGAAAGCGATCCCAGAGGCTGTCGTACAGCCCAACCGGAAGAGCCAGGGAAATGAGAAACAGCGTGGGAACCAAAACTGAACGATGACGCAGCAAACCAAAGGACAAGCGCTGGGTCGAAGAAGAGCGCGGGAGCAAGGGAAGTTGTTGGGTGCTGACGATGGCAAGGGCGATCATGGCTGAAACGGAAAACAAAATGAACGGCCAGCGCAGACCAAGTGGCCCGACCAAGATGCCGCCGATCACTGGACCGGTAACGAATCCAGCCAATTCGATACCACCGAGCGCTCCGAGGCGTTCAGAGACTCCTTCGCGGTCGAGGGAAGCCATCAGAGCGCGTGCCGGAGGAAGAAAGCATCCGGCTGCTGAGCCGGCAAAGGCGCGAGCGATGACGAACACAATGAGCGACGAGCCAGCGGCAAAGATTGCGTTTCCAATAATGGCCAGGATGGTGCCGATGATCAGAAGGTGACGGGCGTAGCCGCGATCGGCCAAGGGGGCGATGGTGACTTGTACCGCAAAGGAAGCAAGAAATCCGGCAGCAGCGATGAATCCCAGCCCGGCATCTCCAAACCCGAATTCGTCTTGCAGGTTTCCCATCAAGGCAAAGACGACACTGTTGCTTGCTGACAAGGTGAAGGCCGCACCCAACAGGACACGTTCGGTGGACTTGGTAGAAGCCATGACCTCAGCCTGTCATGTGCAATTCGCGAAAACGGCGATGACATCGTCGCTCAAACCGGACCAGGAAGTGATGGCGTCCGCAGACCATTGCTCGAAATCGCGATCGGTGAGGGCGACGAGAGCAACATCAACTTTTCGGTCGATCCACATCATGGTTCCGGATCCGCCAAAGTGTCCAACGGTTTCCGGGGAGTTGTTCACTCCCATCCAGTGCGGATGTTTGGTTCCGTGGATTTCGAAACCAAGACTCCAGGGATTCGGTGCAAAAGAGCCAATGCCGGGCACCATCCCCGCTAGTGAAGGAAACTGCACTGAGAGCGCCTTATTGGCGGTCGACGGAGCGATCAACATCGGACGAAGAACCTCGTGTGCGAAACGTAAGAGATCATCGACGTTGCTGGTGATGCCGTGTGCGGCTGAGCCGTGGAGATGAGACGATGTCATCCCTAGTGGAGCAAAGACTGCTTCGTACAGGTACGCCTCGAAAGTCAGACCCGTTTGTGTCGCCACATGTCGAGCGGCAAGTTCGATACCGGTATTGGAGTAGATGCGGCGTCGTTCAATGGCAGTGATGGGTTCAGTGGAATCGAATCCATAGCCGGCGGCGTGGGAGAGGCAATGGCGCACTGTGGCCCCGTTAGTACCAATGGCATCATCGAGGTTGATCGAACCTTCTTCAACGGCAACGAGGCAGGCCCAGGCAGCTATTGGTTTGGAGACTGATGCCAAACGGTAGAGGCGTTGGGCGTCGCCGTGCGTCGACCCGCTTCCGTCACCGGCTATGACTCCGACACCGGAATGATGTACGGGCCACGAGTCGATCTGCTGCAAGATCGCGCCGAGGCGGGAATCAGGCAAAACCAGAGGAGCGCAACAGTTCGGCGACGCCGAAGGCGAGATCCAAACTCTGCCGGCCGTTGAGACGGGGATCGCATACCGTTTGATATCGATCGTCGAGATCGGCATCGGTGAGATCGTCGGCACCCCCGAGACATTCAGTGACATTGTCACCGGTAAGTTCGACGTGGATTCCTCCGGGCCAGGTGCCTTCCAATCGATGGGCATTCACGTAGCCGGCAATTTCTCGAATGATTTCATCGAAATGCCGGGTCTTACGTCCGCCCACTGATGTGAAGGTATTGCCATGCATCGGATCACAGGCCCACACCACTGGATGCCCACTGTCTTTGACGGCGCGCAACAGCGGGGGTAACGCATCTGCGACCTTGTCGGCGCCCATCCGACTGATGAGTGTCAAACGTCCCGGAATTTGTGCGGGATTCAAGACTTCGCACAGTTCGAGGATGTATTCGGCGGTCGTCGTAGGACCAATCTTGCAGCCGATGGGGTTGGCGACACCGCGCAGAAATTCGATGTGGGCCCCATCAAGTTGCCGAGTACGTTCGCCGATCCACAGCATGTGGGCCGAGCAGTCGTACCAAGCACCGGTGAGAGAGTCCTGACGGGTGAGAGCTTCTTCGTAACCGAGCAAGAGCGCTTCGTGACTGGTGTAGACATCGGCTTCGTGGAGAGCGGTGGTGTGCTCGGTGTCGACGCCGCAGGCCCGCATGAACCGCAACGCGCGCTCGATGTCGGTGGCAA
>JBEIGJ010000045.1:0-14740 GCA_040381935.1 Acidimicrobiaceae bacterium
ATGGCGCCATCGCCCGCTTGGCCCCGGACCTCGACATCTTGGCCGAAGTCGCCAATATCTCCATGATGTTCGCCCAGCGTCACGGCGAGCGTCTTGGCAAGGAACTCGGTATCGACGCCGACGCGGTGGAGTTTGACTTGACCGGAGTCAAAGCCTCCCTCGGCCTCGAAGCCGACGTCGATCAAATGACCTACAAAGATCTCCAAGCCCGCCGCGACCTGATCCAAAAGCGGATGCGCGACCACGTTGGACGTTGAAAGAACCAGCACCCTTCCGCCACGACGCAGATTCCTCCGGGGCCTGATTGCCGTCGTCGGCTACCGTTTGGAAAGTTATGCGTCTCGTTGTCGCCCGTTGCAGTGTTCAATACACCGGCCGCCTCGATGCCTTGCTCCCTGAAGCCGTCCGCTTGATCATGGTGAAAGCAGATGGCTGCGTGGCCGTTCATAGTGACGGTGGGGCTTACAAACCGCTCAATTGGATGACGGCCCCCAACTCCATCTCCGAAGTTGACGGGTACTGGATCGTCACCAACCCCAAGGGTGAATCCCTGACCATCACGTTGCACGAAGTCTTCTCCGACCATCACCATGATCTAGGAGATGACCCTGGACTTCAAAAAGATGGCGTCGAGTCTCATCTACAGGAGCTCTTGGCCGCTCTCCCAGAGTCAATCGAAGAAGGTCTGAGCCTGGTTCGCCGCGAATGGCCAACGGCAATCGGGCCAGTTGATCTCATGTGCCGTGATGCCAGCGGCAATTACGTCGCCATTGAAGTGAAAAGACGCGGCGAGATCGATGGCGTTGAACAACTGGCTCGCTACCTCGAGGTGCTCCGCTCTGATGCCACTCTGGTGGGATTACGCGGCGTTTTCGTGGCCCAAGTCATCAAACCTCAGGCTCGCGTTATCGCTGAACAGCGTGGAATCTCGTGGGCCGAAGTCGACTATGACGATCTTCGGGGCCGCCGCCCCGAAGAGCTCCGCTTGTTTTGATCGGCTGGTGATCGATCAGTCGTGGCGGACTAATCCCTGATCGATGACCACGCGGTCGCCAACCGAAGTTGTAAAGACCGTCTCTCCTGCGGCCACGTTCCACATCCGAATGGTCAAGGCATCACCGGGCATGACCGGCGAGGAGAATCGACCTTCAATATGTTTGAACTTGGTGACATCGTTATCGCACAGAGCCTTGAGCAACGCTCGTCCGGTGAAACCGTACGTACACAGTCCGTGCAGGATCGGTCGGTCGAAGCCGCCAATAGCCGCAAAGGATGGATCAGTGTGCAAGGGATTGCGGTCCCCCGACAAGCGATAGACGAATGCTTGATCCGGTGAGGTTTGCAAGGTCACCTCGTGATCGGGGGCCTTGGAGGGAGGCTCGTTCTGCGGACCCGACGGACCGCGATCTCCGCCCCATCCGCCCTCACCGCGAATGAAGACTGACGAGCGCGTGGTCCACAGCAATTCGCCACTTTTCAATTTCGTCTCGGCCTCGGTGACAACGACTGCGGCCTTGCCTTTGTCGTACATGGCCACGACCTTGTCCTGCACGGTGGCCTCAGCCTCAACTGGAATTGGCCGATGCAAGGTGATGGCCTGCGAGCCGTGTACCAACATCGCGAAGTTGAAAGAACCGATGTCCGCCATTGCGCTCTTGCCCGGAGACGTCGTCCCCGATCCCGCAACAACAGCAAAGGTGGGGTACACGACCTGCTGAACGTCCTTGGTGTTCTCAGTGGTGAACGCCAGATCAGCCTGGCCGGCGCCGATCCCGACGGCGTACAGCAACGCGTCTTTCGAGTTCCAGGACATGGTGCGAACGTCGCCGACAGCACCAACGGAATCCGGATTCAAAGGCATAACTCTCCTTGAGGTGACGATCTCAGTGCTGAGATCAGTTGTTGAAGATATGGGTCGAATGAAAAGTGCAGATGGACATCAAGAACGGAATCAGGATTTTGGCTGGGGCCACCCTCCTGGCGTTCCGTCCATTCCTGAATTCTTACGGGCTGAAGCCAGCAATTCGGCAACAATCGGCCCGAGAAGTGTTGGATCGTCGACTGGCGCATGGCGGGGACCTCGGGTCCAGCCTTCGGCTACTGCTAGGACGTCACCGCTCGCCTCGAAAACTCGTCCCGTCACCCCTGCGGCTTCATCTGATGCCAGCCACGTCACAATCGGTGCAATCCAGCGCGGTGAACGACGCTCCCGGTCCTCATCGGTCTCCGGCGCCGGACCCAAACCTTCGGTCATCCGGGTCAAAGCAACGGGAGCAACAGCATTCACCGTGACTCCGTAGCGAGCCATTTCCAACGCCGCAATATTGGTGAACGAAGCGATACCGGCTTTCGCGGCTCCATAGTTGGTCTGCCCCGGATTTCCGTAAATACCTGATACCGAGGTGGTGTTGATAACACGACCCGACACTGGCTTACCGGCCTTGGCCTGTTCCCGCCAATAACTGCAGGCAAATCGAGTAGGGGCAAAGGTTCCTTTGAGGTGCACGGTGATCACGGCATCCCATTCCGCTTCCGACATCGAAAACAACATCCGGTCTCGCAGAATTCCGGCGTTATTAACCACGATGTTCAGGTCGCCAAAGTTGTCGATTGCGGTCTTGATCAATCGCTCGGCTCCAGCCCAATCGCTGACACTGTCGCCGTTGGCCACTGCCTGACCGCCCATGGCGATGATCTCTTGTACCACCTGCTCGGCCGGACTCAGATCACCGCCACTGCCATCGACATTGCCGCCGAGATCATTGACAACGACCTTGGCACCTTGCGATGCCAAACTCAAAGCGTGCTCCCGCCCGATTCCCCGACCGGCGCCGGTGACGATGGCCACCCTTCCTTCACATAACCGAGCCATCGGCCCTTCCTTTCGTTCACGAACGTGCGACGTTGTGATCATAGGGACACCACCCCGCGAGGCACCAATGAGACGAGGTCTTAGCCTGAAAAGGTGCCTGACGACCCGCATCCCGGTATCGACATGACCAATCTTCGCACTACTGATGTTCTCGTCATCGGGGCTGGTCCGGCCGGATGTGCCGCGGCCATCACTGCAGCCCGACTCGGCCTCGACGTGATGGTCATCGACAAAGCGCGTTTCCCGCGTGACAAGTGCTGTGGTGATGGTCTGACCACTTTGGCCCTACGCCAACTCGAATCCCTCGGATTCGATCACGGTGCGGTTCCGTCGTGGCAAGACATCGATGGCGCTTGGGTACGATCGCCATCGGGCCGCCAGGTTCATCTACCACTGCCATCAACTGGCCACTATGCATCGGTAGCCCCACGCTTGGAACTGGATAATGCCTTGGTCGACATGGCCCGTGTCGAGGGGGCTCAGGTCATCGAGAAGTGTTCATTCACCGATCTCACTGTCGAGTCAGATCGCGTTCTGGTGCACGTGAAATCCCTCGATGACGCCTCCGATGCCAACTCGTGCCCGTCACCCATCGCAGCCCAATGGGTGATTGCCGCCGATGGCATGTGGAGTCCAGTACGAAAGGCGCTCGGCTTTTCTGACTCCAGCGGGCGCGGTGAATGGCACGCCTTTCGACAATACGCCCGCCAGGTCACCGGAGAGGCCGAACACCGCCTCATCGTCTGGTTCGAACCCGATCTCCTCCCGGGCTACGCCTGGAGTTTCCCCTTACCCGGCCAGCGCGCCAACATCGGCTTTGGCGTGGTTCGCGATGGCGAACGCAAAATCCAAGATATGGCTGCGGTGTGGCGCGACCTGCTTACCCGTCCCCACATTCGTGCCGCACTCGGACCCGATGCCGTGATGGAAGGACGCCACACTGCGTGGCCCATTCCCGCGGGAATCGATCGCACGATCACTGGTAGTGGAAGAGTGCTCTTCGTCGGCGATGCCGTGGCTGCCTGTGACTATCTCACCGGCGAAGGAATCGGACAAGCACTCTTGACGGGAGCGATGGCTATCCAATCCATCAGTGCTGGAGGGACTCCCCAAGACGTTCGACGGCGTTATCGAGTCGCAGTCGATCAACACTTGCGAGCCGACCATCGCATGTCCATCTTGCTCTCGCGGGTCTTAACCCATGAGCGTGGAGCGCGCGGGGTCATTTCTTTTCTCGATCGAGCAGGACCCTGGGCCCGGCGCAATTTTGCCCGTTGGATGTTCGAAGATGAACCTCGGGCCATTGCAGTCTCACCGCGACGTTGGCACCGACAACTCTTTCGACGGCCCGGAGCCTGGGCCAGTCGATCCTGAGCCTGCGTCGGCTACTTTCGAACTATGCGCACTCGCCTCACCGAACTCCTCGATATCGAATTCCCCATCATGCTCGCTGGTATGGGCGGCATTTCGTATTCCAAACTGGTTGCTGCAGTCAGCGAAGCTGGCGGTATCGGCACTTTTGGCGCCGCCCCGATGCGCCCCGGTCAACTCGATGAGGAAATTGCCATGGTCAAAGAATTGACCTCCAAACCCTTCGGTGTCGATCTTTTGACTGCTATCCCTTCGCAACTGGAACGCGATGTCCAAAGCATCATCAAAGGCGGCGCCAAGATTTTTGTGGCCGGACTTGGGGTGCCGCGAGAGATCATCGACGTTCTCCATCAGAACAACGTCATCGTTGGTTCGATGTGTGGCAAGGTGCGCCACGCTCAAGCCGCAGTGGCCAGTGGTTGTGATTTTGTCGTGGCGCAGGGAACCGAGGGCGGTGGACACACCGGGACCGTGGCCACGATGGCTCTGGTGCCCCAAGTCGTCGATGCGGTTGGCGCCAAAGTTCCCGTGGTGGCCGCGGGTGGATTATTCGATGGACGCGGTCTGGCGGCATCGTTGGCCCTCGGGGCCGACGGCGTATGGATGGGCACGCGGTTCATCGCCACCCCAGAGGCCCACGCGCCCAACGCTTACAAGCAGACGCTGATCGATATCCCCGAAGACGGAACGGTTGTATCGCGCGCTTACACCGGCAAAACCTGTCGCGTGGTGCGTACCGAGTGGACGCAGCATTTCGAAGAGCATCCCGAAGAGTTGCAAAAGTTCCCCGAACAGGTTTTGACCTCGGTCCAAGCCGGAGCCAATCACATGGGCTTTCCCCCTGAGACCGAGATCGACATCACCAAAGAGTTCATGCCCGCCGGACAAGGCGTCGGTGCCATCACCACTATGATTCCGGCAGGTGAATTGGTCCGTCAGATCATGGCCGAGACCGAACGGGTTCTAGCCGCTCTCCAGCGTCTCACCCCATGATCGTCACCGCATGCTGAGCATGTTGCGCACCAATCCCGATTTGCGCAAGGTATTCATTGCGCAGGTCGTGTCATATCTGGGTGACTGGTTCAGTTTCGTCGCCCTCATTGGTCTCGTGGATGATCTGACCGGATCCAGTTTTCTCGTCTCATTAGTGATGGTCGCGTTTTCACTACCCTCGTTTCTGGCTTCTCCGATCGCTGGACCGATGGTGGACCGCTTTGATCGTCGCCGCATTCTCATCACCGTGTCGTGGATCCAAGGGGTGGCAACGCTTGGACTGCTCCTCGTTGGCCCCGGCACGGTCTGGTTGGCCTTCCTTTTCCAGAGCACTGTTGCTGCCCTGGCCGCCGTGGTCAAACCAGCCACGGAGGCCGCCATACCGAATCTTGCCCGGAATGCTGATGAAGTGGCCAAGGCAAATTCACTGCTCGGCTCGACCTGGGGTGTGATGTTGGCCGTCGGAGCCGCTATCGGAGGAGTCTTCTCGTCAACCTTTGGTCGCGACGCCGCCTTCATCGGCAACGGACTTTCGTTCTTTATCGCCGCCGGCGTGTTTGCCCTGGTGCGCTCCCCGATGCAGTCCACTCGAGCCACCGATGGTGGATCGCGATCCCTGCGCCCAATCGCTGATATGGCCGAAGCACTGACTCATGCCCGCCGAGATCCGGTTCTCATGGCCCTCCTTTTTTCGAAAGCTACCTTTGCCATTGGGGCCGGAGTCGTCAGCCAACTGGCGGTATTGGCATCGGATGTCTTCAAAGGAGGCGATGCCTCCCGTGGAGTCCTCATTGGGGCGCGCGGTGTGGGAGCAGGGCTCGGACCACTGATTGCCGCCCGCTATACCGGTGGAGATCTGGCCCGGGTTCTTCGCATTTGCGGTATCGCCAGTCTCGTCTTCAGTGGCTGTTATCTCCTGGGTGCCTGGATGCCTGCTCTGGGACTGACTGCCGTTTTTGTCACGGTGGCTCACCTCGGTGGAGGTGCTCAGTGGACTTTGAGCACGTACGGATTGCAATTGCGGTCCCCCGATCATGTGCGCGGTCGCATTTTGGCCGGAGACTTTGCCCTCGTGACCTTGACTCTTTCAGTTACCAGTGCCTTGGCTGGATTGGCGTCCGAGGCGTTCGGAGTGCGCCAAGCAATTTCGATCTTTGCCCTGGCGGCCGCGGCGGCGAGTGTCGTGTATATCTCGGCTACGCAGCGTCTGCACAGGCAGCTGCGGCATCAGTCAGAACCTGAGCCCGCCGATCATTAGCCAAGTTCGTGGCCATCTGATTCATGACGTAGGCCATGGCCAGCTCCCTCTCGGGATGAGCAAAAGCCACTGAACCTCCGGCACCAGGATGTCCAAAGGCTCCCTGACCGGAATACGGCGAAAACATCCCATGGGTCATGAATCCCATACCAAAGGTGGTTGGCATGATCAAACAGGCATCGGCTTCACCGGCCGGAGTGACAGTGATGCGCGCCCGATCCACGATCTCTGGCTTGACCAATCGGATTCCGTCCACGTCACCGATGGTGGCGGCATAAATTCGCGCCAAAGTTGATGCATTGCTGATGGCATTCGCGGCCGGAATTTCAGCGGCGTGCACATCACGACGGTTGAAAGCCCCATCAACGGAAAAGGCGCCATTCAAACTGAGTGCTTGACCACCGGGAGAATTCGGTCCCATGAACTGTTCCATCATGGCCTTGATCGCCGGATCCATGGACTCGTCTTGGTCGCCGGCCAAAGAGCCAATCATCGGCGAGACCCGTGATTCCTGCGACTCGGGCAGGCCAATCCACAGTTCTCCACCCACCGGAGACACAATCTCGTCAGCCACGAATTGACCGAGGCTGCGTCCAGCAGGATCCACGCGCCGTACCAATTCTCCGGCCAGCCATCCATACGTCAAAGCGTGATACCCATGTTGGGTCCCAATCTCCCAGCGCGGTCGAGTAGCTGCCAGGCGCGCCGTGATGGTCCCCCAATCGAGAGCTTCAGCCAAGGAGATATCTCCATCAACGGTGTAGAGCCCGCATTGATGCGACAAAAGTTGGGCCACAGTTGCCGATTCCTTGCCCAGTTGGGCGAACTCGGGCCAAAAGGCGCTGACTGGCTCGTCATAGGACAACAAACCGCGCTCGACACACATGGCCACCGCAATTGCGGTGATGCCCTTCGTGGTGGAAAAAACCAACTGCAAGGTGTCTTGGTCATACCCTGCGGTGCGCTCGGCATCGAAGTGTCCACCCCACAAATCGACGACTTTGTGGCCGCGGTGATACACCGCCACTCCGCAACCCACCTCTTCACCGCTGGCCAAATTGGCCTGGAATGCCTCGCGCACTGGTTCCCAACCCCGGGCCACCGATCCCCCGATTTCGGACATCAACTCACCAGTTCTTTCAATGTCTCGATCGACTTCACGGCATCGGGACCCACAGGATTGACCGAGAGCACAGTGACACCCGCTTCTTTGAAAGCTGCAATGCGCTCTTTGATGTAGCTCTTGGGGCCGACCAGATTCGAGTTGGCCAACATCTCACCCGGAACGGCGGCCGCAGCCTCGTCTTTTTTGCCGGACAAGTAGAGATCCTGAATCTCGATTGCCTCTTTTTCGTATCCGTACTTCTTGCAGATGGTGTTGTAGAAGTTCTTGTCCCGGGCTCCCATGCCCCCGATGTACAAAGCAGCATTTGGCCGGGCGAAGTCCAAGATCTTCTTTTGGGCCTCTCCGGTCAGGGATTCATCGATAGCCAACATGCCACCGGCCGAAATTTCGAGCCGGGGCAAGGATGGATCGCGCTTGGCCAATCCCTTTTTCAGATCATCGCCCCATACGTTTTGGAATTTGTCCGGGTCAAAGAAGATCGGCAGCCAGCCGTTGGCGTGTTGTGCAGTGGCTGCCACGCTCAGGCCCATCAAACTGGCCCACCAAATGGGGATATCCCGGCGAATCTCTTGGCCCGGTTTGATGATCTTGAGCGGTTTGCCCAATCCGGTCCCGAGACCCTCGGGAAGGGGGACTTTGACCGTCTCTCCATTCATCTGAAAGGGCTGCTCGCGAGCCCAAATCATGCGACAGGCCTCGATGTACTCCTTGATACGTACCATCGGCTTTTCATACGGCACACCGTGAAAACCTTCGATCACCTGGGGACCACTCGCTCCGAGGCCCAGGATGAAACGGCCGTTGCTGACATAATCGCAACCGGCTGCGGTCATGGCCATCAAGGCCGCCGTACGGCTGTAGACGTTGACGATGCCAGTCCCGATCTCAAGACGGTTGGTCTTTGCCGCCAGGTATCCCACTTGGCTGATGGCATCGGCGCTGTAGGCCTCTGCCACCCAGACCACATCGAGTCCGGCCTTTTCCAATTCCACCACCTTGTCCACTGCGGCATGGAAACCACCGGCGTAATTCAGCATCATCGACAACTTCATGATTTCCCCTTTTGTAGCAAAGACCGTGCAAGCCAAACCCTACGGGCGCACTCAAGCCGGCGACGAACCCGCAGGTGGCTGGCCATTGAGGTTCCCCGACCGAAATCCCTCCAAGTCGAGAGTGACATAGCGGTATCCCGCGGTTTTTACCGCTGCCACGATGGTCTCCCGTTGGGCAATTGCTTGCCCTAGTTCGCCAATGGCCAACTCCACGCGAGCGGTATCTCCGTAATGACGAACCCGCACCGTGGAAAATCCGGCAGCAACGATGGATGCCTCAGCGCGATCGACACGACTCAAGATCTCCACCGAGACGGCCGTACCGTAGGGAATTCGGCTCGCCAGTCAGGCGGCGGCTGGCTTATCCCACGTCGGCAAGCCCCACGCCTGCGAGGCTCGACGTACATCGTCTTTGGTGAAGCCGGCATCGACCAAGGGGAACGCGGCTCCCTGTTCGCGGGCCGCTTTTTGGCCGGGACGATGGTCCGCAAGATCATCGCAATTGACACCGAGGACGACTGTTGCTCCCTCGGCCGCAGCAATCGGCGCCACAACCTCCATGAGTTCGGCCTTGCAGTGATAACAGCGATCGAGATCGTTCAATCGATAGGCCGCTCGCTCCATTTCGAAGGTCTGCACCGGCGTCCAGCGCATATCAAGAATGTTCACCAATTCACGGCACTCACGCTCTTCCCGTTCGGCAAGGCTTGGCGATATCGCAGTCACACAATGACTTCTTTCTCGACCGAGTGCTCGACGAGCTGCTGCTGCCAAAAAGGTGGAATCCGCGCCACCGCTAAAGGCCACCACGACTGACCGCAACTCTCCGAGCCCGGCCAAGAGGTCGTCGCATTTTTGAGCCAGCAGAGCATCGATTGCCACGTGACCATCGTGCCACATGGACCAGGACCAGTCCTGACCGGTACTGCCTAGACTTTTCCCTGTGTCGCTTTCTGATCAGTCGCCCCAACCTGTTGTCGCGACTGATCACCAGACGTCCCGTGAACGCTTCCCTTTGACCGATGGCAATGAAGTCCGCCTGCCCATAGGCGACGGTCTCACGGTGCGCGCTATTCGTCGCGGTCCGACAGTTTCTGATCGGCCCTTTTTCCTACTCATTCATGGCTTGGCTTCGAATGCCCGGATGTGGGACGGGGTCGGAGCCGCTCTGGCGGAGAAGGGCTTTGCGAATGTAGCTGTCGACCTGCGCGGCCATGGACGCAGTGACAAGCCCGACCATGGTTATGACTTCGACACCATTTGTTCAGATCTGGAAAAAATCCTCGATCACTCCGGTATTGAACGAGCCATTGCAGTGGGTCAATCGTGGGGTGGAAATATCGTCGTCCACGCCGCTCATCGCATACCGGACCGATTGCATTCTGTCGTGGCCGTCGATGGAGGAGTTATTGAACTCGGCGCCGCCTTCCCTGATTGGGATGAGTGTGCTCGCCGACTGCAGCCACCACGCTTAGCCGGAACTCGCTCCGGGCGTTTGGAAAGCGCGATCCGAACGATGAATACGGATTGGCCCGAGTCGGGAATCATCGGGTCTCTGTCGAATTTCGAATACCACGCGGACGGAACCATCAGTCCGTGGCTCACTTTCGAACGCCATATGCGCATTCTCAACGAACTGTGGAAGCACAAACCATCACAACTCTTTCCCACTATTCAGCGTCCGGTGTTGTTCCTTCCTGCGGACTCCGGTGATGTGGATTGGACCCACAACAAAGAAGTCGCCGTGGAAAATGCCCTGGCATCACTGTCCCACGGAAAGGTGCACTGGTTCCGACCAGCCCACCATGACCTTCATGCCCAGTTCCCACAACGTTGTGCCGAAGTGCTGATCGAACAGGTCGAGAGTGGGTTCTTGGTATGAGCACCGATGCTCACGTTCAACGTCCCCGGGTTATTGCCATCATGGGGTCAGGTGAAACCGCTCCAACGATGATGAAGCATCACCGGGATCTTCTCAGCCGGCTCGGTCCATCACCGTCGGCAATCGTTCTTGATACCCCTTACGGATTTCAGGAAAACTCGCCAGAACTTGCCCATAAGGCCGTCGAATACTTCCGACAGAGCGTGGGATTCCCCATCGAAATCGCCGGACTGACACGGCTCATCGATGCTGATCCCGTTCTCATCGAACAGGGACTGAACCGACTGCGCCGCGCCGATTACGTTTTTGCCGGCCCAGGTAGTCCAACTTACGCCTTACGCCAGTGGGCAGAGAGCGTGGTGCCCGACATTGTGCGCTCAAAACTACGCACTGGCGGCGTTGTCACCTTTGCCTCTGCGGCTGCTCTGACTTTGGGACGTTTCACCGTGCCGGTCTATGAGATATACAAAGTTGGGGACGAACCATATTGGCTGGACGGACTCAATGTCTTGGCTGAAGCCGATCTCGATGTGGCCATCATCCCCCATTACGACAATGCCGAGGGCGGCCACCACGACACCCGGTTTTGTTATCTAGGAGAACGTCGTTTGGCGCACATGGAAGAAATGCTGCCGGCAGAGACCCACATCATCGGAATCGATGAACACACCGGTGTGATCATCGATATCGACAGCGCAAGTGCCGCGGTTGTCGGTAACGGTCGACTGACTGTGCGCATTGGCGGCCGCTCCGTCGTTCACGAATCGGGTGCGGTGCTTCCTCTCGAAGCCTTGCGCGATCCATCTTTTTACCCACTGCATCGCCAAACCCCAACGTCGCACACCCCACAACCCGAGCCATCGTTGTCCTCGACCACCCGCCAGCCAGCATCCCTTGCCGCAGAGATCGACTCCTGCATCAGCGCTTTCGATATCGCTCTCACCAATGGCGATGGTCAAGGCGCGGCTCGTGCCACCCTGCAATTGGAGGCTGCTATTCGCCATTGGTCCGCTGACACTTTGCAAAGCGACATCATGGATCAGGCACATGCCGCACTGCGCTCGATGATCGTGCGGCTCGGCGATGTAGCCATCAAAGGCTTGGTCGATCCACGCATCGTCATCGAACCCTTGATGAATGTACTTCTTACGTTACGTACTGCCGTACGAGCCGATAAACGCTACGACCTCTCAGACCTCATTCGCGATCGCCTGAGCGACATGGCCATTGAAGTGCGCGACACTGCAGATGGCGTTGAATGGGATTTACGCACTCCCGAGGGCTGACCCATGGTGGTCGAAAGTGGTCACGCGACTACGACGACGTGCTCCCACCACTGAGTAGACCACGATGAAGACCAGGGTTCCACTGAGAATGATGACTGCTCCACTCGGGACATCGGCATACCAACTGGCGTACATACCAACTCCGCCGAAAATTGCCCCCAGCAGCGGCGACACCCACAACATTCGACCAAAAGAATTCGTCATCAAACGCGCCGTCACTGCTGGCAAGACCAACAGCGCTGAAATGAGTAAAACACCGACCACGCGCACCGTCACCAAAATGGTGGTTGAAAGCAAGAGCATCAAAATGCCTTCCATCCGGGGCACACTCACTCCACTCACTGCAGCCACCTCGGGGTCGAAAGTGACGAAGAGCAACTTGCGGTAGAGAACGATCACGAAAACCACACTCAGCACACCGACGGCAAGAACGGCCATGATGTCGCGAGTGAACACTCCGAGCACATTGCCAAAGAGCACGGCATCGATACTGCGCTTGGCCTGACCAAACCGCGCCTGCAAGGCCAAACCCATGGCAAACGATGCCGTCGTGATCACCCCGATGGCCGCGTCGGCGCCAATGATTCGCTTACGCGCCACCTGCGCGATCATCAATCCCGAAGCCAGACCCCACATTCCTGCTCCCAGGAAGTAATTGAGATTCAAGACCGCGGCCAGAGCGGCACCGCCGAATACAGCATGGCTCAAACCATGACCGATGTAGCTCATATTGCGGAGCACGACGAAAACCCCGATCAAGCCACATAAAGCGCCAGCCATCGTGGCGATGATCATCCCTCGCTGGAAAAATCCGTAGGAGAACGGTTCGAAAAAGTCAAAGGCGAGCATCAGGCTCCCCGCCGACTGAGGCGCTCCCGCAAGACATCTCCACCCTGTTCCAGGACGACGGGCATTCCGCCGTGTTGGAGAACTTCCATCGGCGCACCGTAGGTCCGCTCCAGAAAATACGGTTGGAGGACATCAACCGGAGACCCGTCTGCCACAACTGTGCGATTGAAACAAACCAAACGCGGCAGGTGCGCCGCCAACCCATTCAAATCGTGAGTGGTCAAAACAATAGTGATGCCCTCGCCGCGAGGTGGAGCCTCGTTGAGATCCGCCAGAACATGGAGAACCTCATGTCTGGTTCGTACATCCACCCCAGCGGTCGGCTCGTCCAAGACCAAAAGATCTGGACGCTGCATCAGGGCGCGGGCCAAAAAGACCCGTTGTTGCTGGCCACCGGAGAGTTCACGAATATGTCGATTCGTCAGCCCCCCGAGGCCCAGACGCTCCAGGATTTCGTCGACATTTTTCCGTTCAGCCAGGGAGAGCCGCGGCCACCACGATGTCTGACGTCGACTCATCGCCACGACCTCACCCACCGTCACCGGAAAACTCCAGTCCACCGTCTCCAATTGCGGGACATAAGCCAAGCGCAATCCGGGCTGCCGAACGATTCGGCCGTGCACCGGCAGAATTGAACCCAACAGCGCTCGCAAAACTGTGGTCTTTCCGGAACCCGATGGGCCGACGATGCCCACGAACTCTCCTTGCCGAATCGCCAAGTCCACAGCCTCAATAACTGGCGGACCGTTATACGAGCAGGACACATGCTCGAAAGCAACCAGAGGATGAGCTACTTCAGTTTCCTGACCATCATTTGGTCTCAATGTCATGACGTCATCCCGGAGTGCACTTTAGGAACACAATTCACGGAATCCGGCCGAATCTCACTGGGGATACACCGCCGTGTCGAGACCGACATCACTGACATCCAGGGCCTTCAATGCCGAAGCATCTCCGCCCAGAGCTTCACCATCGTGACAAAGTTAAAACGCATCAAGCCGAGCCATGAATGCTCCGCGTCGCCCGGTGATCCCAATAAGTCATCGTCACGCAAGACATCGACGTAGCGCACTCCCGTTTCACTACCGATCTGCTCCAAAACACTGGAGGGGAAGACTTCACTGCCAAAGATGGCCGACACACCCGTTGAGCGCACTTGATCGATCAGATCAGCAATTTCGCGTGGCGTTGGTTCCTCGAAAGATGAAGGCTGAATGGCTCCAATGACTGTCCAGCCATAACGTTTTGCAAAGTAGGCATAGGCATCGTGATAGGTCAGCAATTGACGGCGGTCAGAGTCAATTGTGGCGGTCGCCAACACCACGGCATCATCGAGGGCATTCACTTTTTCGGCAAAGGCAACGTAATTGGACTCATAGGTGGTGGTATTCGCGGGGTCAGCTGCCGAGAGAGAATCAGCGATCAAACGGGCGTACTCCAGGGCCATAGGTGGATTGGTCCACAAATGCGGATTGGGCTTACCGCCCTCCTCAGGAAAGGAAAAGTCGTAGATCCATTCTTCTTCGGGCAAGATTGCGGACCCCAATTCACAGATCACCGCACCCGAGCGAAGATTGGCCAGCGCCAGATTTTTCGTTGGCTCTTCCAGTACCAATCCGTTGATGAAGACAATGTCGGCGGCCTCAAGAGTTGCAGCCACACTCGGAGGAGGTTCGTAGGTGTGGCTATTGGTCCCCTCAGGAACGATGCCCAACACTTCGGTATCGGTCCCCGAGGCGATGTTGGCAATGATGCTGGTGATCGGAGCCACCGTGGCCGCCACACGCACGGTGTCGCCACTCACCGGTTGGCGGAGGGGACAGGGATCTTCAGTGGAAACTGCCTCTGGTTCGCTGCTGTCATCGCCACCGCACGCGGTTGCTGCGGCCAGCAAAGTGAACAGAGCGATGAATGACTTCACAGACGGGTACTTGGCTCCAAACATTCGCTCAGGATACCATCCAGGTTTCTACCCCAGGAGTACCCAAGTCGCACTCATCGGACACATCACCGGGATGATCCACCTCGAATAGGAAGAAAGAGCCGACAGA
>JBEIGJ010000046.1:0-14357 GCA_040381935.1 Acidimicrobiaceae bacterium
ACCCAAAGCGATGGCGTCGGTCAAAGTGACATTCAATCCCAACGGCCGAGCGATCGCAGTTGCCACTTGGGCCACCTCGAGTGCATGGGTTAAACGGGTGCGTTGATGGTCATCGGGGAAGATGAAGACCTGAGTTTTCCCCGCTAGGCGACGAAATGCCGCTGAGTGCAAAATTCGATCACGGTCTCTCTCAAAGCAGGTCCGCCAGTCATCGGGTTCTTCAGGGAGCGAGCGGTTCCCTCCGCCCTGGGACCGAGTTGCCAGGCGACTGAGTGTCTGGTTTTCCACGTTCTCGCGTTCCTGACGGCCGATGATACGGGTTTGGCCTGGTCCCGCCCAGGAGTCGGCGTGGGCCACGGTGACCCCCGGGATGATGGCGGTTCCCTTCATGGTGGAAACCCAACGCTCGGCGCGCTCTTGCATGTCGGTGTCGACCGGTTCGGGATTCATTTCGACCCGTTTGCCGATCGATGTTCGTTTTGGAGAGTCGGCCGGTGGCGCATGCTCCCAGAATACGCCGGGGGTGTGGTGTTGGGCGGAGGTATCGTAGGAGCGGTTCTCGATCCGTGAAAACGGAGTTTCTGACACGGGTGGTCCGTTGCGGGCATCCCGTCCGGGAGTCGAGATGTGATTGAAGGAGTACCGGTGAGCCAGTTCGTCGACGAGTGTCAACTCAATGTGCGCGCTGGCGACGGGGGAGCGGGATGCGTGTCCTTCCGGCGTGAAGGTCCAGTGGCGATGGGTGGCCCCAACGGCGGCGACGGCGGCCGTGGCGGCGACATCTGGTTGGTCGCCGATCGTAACGTCGCCTCACTTTTGGCATTTCGAGATCACCCACACCGGATTGCGGGCAGTGGTGTGCACGGCAAAGGAAAAGACCTGCACGGCAAACGAGGCGAATCCTTGGAAGTCAAGGTACCCGAGGGCACCTTGATCCGCGATATGTATTCCGGTGAAATCCTTGCCGACCTGACAACCCAAGGTGATCGTTGGTTGGCAGCCCATGGAGGTCGAGGTGGTCGGGGCAATGCCCGATTTCTGACCAACCGCCGCCGAGCCCCGAGTTTTGCCGAACAGGGAGAACGAGGCGAAGAACGCTGGCTGAAATTGGAGTTGAAACTCATCGCTGATGTGGCGCTGGTGGGTTTTCCGAATGCGGGAAAGAGCACACTCATCAGTGTCATCTCGGCCGCCAAACCCAAAATTGCTGATTATCCCTTCACCACACTCGAACCCAATCTGGGCGTCGTGCGCCTCGATGATGTCACTGAGTTCATCGTTGCGGACATTCCCGGACTCATTGAGGGTGCGGCCGAAGGACGCGGTCTCGGACATCAGTTTCTCCGTCACGTGGAACGAGCGCGCGTCCTGTGCGTCCTAGTCGATTTGGCACCGGTGGACGAAACGTCCCCAACTGAACAAGTTGAAGTGCTGTTGCGCGAATTGGAGGCCTACGATCCACAACTCCTCGAGCGTCCACGAGTAGTGGTTGGCACAAAAACTGATAGCGCTACTCCTGAAATGCTGGCCGCCTGGAACGGTCCGATGATTTCAGCGGTGACACGTCAGGGCTTACGCGAGTTGGTTGGCATCATGGCTTCGTTGGTACATGAAGCTCGTCAAGAGATCGAAGAACAGGAAGCTCGCGTCATCATCAAACCTGAATCTGATGGCTCGTGGGTGGAGCGAATCGGTGAAGGTGCCTTTCGCGTGCATGGTCGCAAAGCCGAACGAACTGTTCATCTGAATGATGTGACGACTCCCGAAGCCCTCAATTACATCGCTGAGCGTCTGAAGAAGTTGGGTGTTCCCCGTCTTTTGAATCGTGCCGGGGCCAAGGACGGAGATGTCATCTGGATTGGCGAGTTCTCATTTGGCTACAGCCCCGACATCTGACCGGTACATTGCCCCCGATAGATAACGACTATTTCGTCCTGAAGATGCTGCTATGAAGATTCCGTTATGAAGATCCCGTTATGAAGATCCCGTTATGAAGATCATTGCCAAAGTCGGAACCTCCTCGTTGACCAACGAGTTGGGCGTCATCAATCGCGACCTGATTGCTTCGTTGTGTGAGCAAATTGGTATTTTGCGTGCCGGCGGGCACGAGGTGGTTTTGGTTTCATCGGGCGCGGTTGCTGCTGGTGTCGCGGCCCTTGGTTTGGACCGTCGCCCTTCAGATATCCAGACCTTGCAGGCCTTGGCCGCAGTTGGTCAGAGTCGTCTGATGGAGGTGTACAACGCTGAGTTCGCTCGTCACGGGCTAGTGGCCGCTCAGGTACTGCTGGTGCCCCACGATTTCGTGGACCGCACCCAGTACCTCCATGCTCGGGACACCCTGGAGACGCTGCTCGGTCTGGGCTGTGTACCAGTCGTCAATGAAAACGACGCCATCGCCAATGATGAAATTCGTTTTGGCGACAATGACCATATTGCAGCGTTGCTTTCCCATTTATTGAAAGCGGACCTTTTGGTACTTCTCACCGATACCGAAGGCTTGTTCACCGCCGATCCACGCCATGACCCCTCGGCCCAATTGATCAGCGAGGTATTCGTGGGCGATCCGCTCCTCAGTGTTTCGGCTGGATCAGCCGGAACCAATCGCGGCAGTGGTGGTATGAGTTCGAAACTGTCGGCTGCTCGTATCGCATCCTGGTCGGGGATTCGAGCTGTGATCGCCCAGGCCCGCACACCGGGTGTCTTGCCCGGAGTCGTGGAAGATGCTGTGTCCTCGCAGACCACCATCGGGACCACCTTTCATGGCGCTGATCGGCACCTATCAGCCCGTCAGTTGTGGGTGGCCTTTGCTTCGGAGGTCAATGGCCGCATTTGGGTTGACGATGGAGCGCGCGATGCTTTGCGACGGGGCACAGTGTCCTTGTTACCCGCCGGAGTTCGTTCGGTAGATGGGCATTTCGAATCAGGTGACACAGTGGAGATCCTCGACGGAAATGATCATGTCGTGGCCCGAGGACTCACCACAATGTCTCGATCGCAAGTCGATCGCACGGCAGGATTGCAATCCCGTCAACTCGATGAGGGCACTCCAACGATCGTTGTTCATCGTGATTCGCTTGTGCTCTTGCCCTATTGACTTTTCATGTTCCTGACCAGTTCAGGACGATGAGCGCGCCAGGCGGCTGCGGAGTTGACGCAGTCCGTGCACTTCGGGGGCGCGTAACAAAGTCAGGGATCCGACATAGACCACAACCCCGACAACGGACCCGACGGCAACTTTGATGATGGCGCCTACGCCATCATCGCTTCCAACTGCTGAAAGACTCAACCACACGATGACGGCCATCATCGCCGAGGCCAACAGCATGCGGGCCAGTGCCCACAGGATGGCATAGACCGGGAACTCTGCTTCTTTGGTGCGGAGTACGAATAGAGCGATCAGGGCGCCGATGAAATAGGAGATCGAAAAGGCAATTCCCAGTCCGAGGACATCGAATTCACGAGCCAAGGGAAAGGCCAAGACAATGTTCACGGCATTTTGTACGCAGTTGATGATGAATGGTGTTTTGGTGTCTTGATGAGCGAAAAACCCCCGCAAAGTGAAGAGGTATACCGAGTAGCCAACTAAACCGAGGGCCAGGCCCGATAGGGCACGAGCTGTGGTGTCGGCGGCTTCGTTACTGAATTGTCCGTAGCGCAAAAGAGCACCGATGATGGGTCGGGACATGACCAGAAATCCGAAGGCGGCGGGAAATGTCAAAAGCCCCACCAAACGAATCCCCAGACCCGTGCGCTCGATGAATGCGACTCGGTCATTGCGCGCCACGGCGCGTGACATTTCGGGGATGAAGGTGGTAGCGATACTCATCGCCAGTAGTCCATGGGGGAAATAGAAAAAAGTGCTGGCCTTGGCAAAGGCATCCTGGCCGCCACTTCCTGGTTCGGCGAGATTCTTGGTGACGATAACCGTCAGTTGATTGGCCATGACATATCCGAACGTCCATCCCGATAGAGCCATCAAACGTTTGACAGCCGGATGGCGAGGTCGTATCCGAAACTGAAAATTCAATCCAGCGCGATGGATCGCAGGAAGCAGAACGAGAGCCTGAAGAGCGATGCCACCAGTGGCGCCGAGTCCAAGGAGCCACCGGAACGACGGACTATTGAGTACTTCGGCTAGTGGAATCGATTCCGTCGGATAGTTGAGCAGGACCGGCACATACAGCAAAGAGCAGATGACCACGATGTTGGCCAAGACCGGTGACCAGGCAGCGGCGAAGAACCGACGTTGGGCATTCAAGAGTGCACCCAGCAGCGCAGAAACCCCGTAGAAAAAAACTTGTAGGAGGAAGATTCGAGTGAGGGCCGTGCCAACGGTACGGAATTGATCGACATCGATTCCGGCTGCGGGATTCAAAGAGAAGACCCGAAAGACCCACGGCGCAAAAAAGACCGCAACCGCGGTGATGGCGGTTAGAGCGATGATGGCGGTACTCACCACCGACTCCACCGCTTCTTCGTCGTCATCTTCCAAGAGCCGGCTGAACATGGGAACGAGCGCTGCCGAGAGAACACCGCCCAACAAAAGTTCGTACACCGCGTTAGGGGAATTGTTAGCCCCGTCGTAGGCATCGGCCAACGCTGTCTGGCCGATGACTATGCCAAAGACGATCACTTTGAGCATGCCGGTGAAGCGCGACAGGCCGGTGCCGAGTGCTACGACCGCGTTGGACCTCAAGAGGTTGCGTTCGGGCTCGGAAAAAGGAGGACGGCGGGAGTTCGTCACGCCAGGCGCCACGGGTATGGCCTCTCCTATCGAACCGGCATCAGACACCGGATAGAGAGTAATGGGGTCTAGGTCCTTGGCCGTTCCCGGGCTCGTTGTTCCGGGGGTGCATTTGTGGTGCTTGAGTGTGACAATTGCGCCGGAAGGGACCGGAATTCGGCACTGACACTGCCAACTTGTAGGGTGCAATTTATGCAAAACCGCTTTTCCTCGGTTCAACAGGTCCGCGACGGACTACGAGATGTCAACTACCTGGCCGATGAGGGCATTGCTGGGGTGGTGTTCCTGGCCGATCGTTTGGCCAAGCCCGTTCTGGTCGAGGGGCCAGCTGGCACCGGTAAGACCCAGTTGGCAAAAAGCGTGGCCGAGATGATTGGGGCACGACTGATCCGCCTGCAGTGCTATGAGGGTTTGGACGAATCCAAGGCACTGTACGAATGGAACTACAAAAAGCAGTTGCTTCGGATCCAAGCCGATAAGAACAGCGACTCCTGGAGTGAAGTGCATGATGACATCTTCAGCCGAGAGTTCCTTTTGACTCGTCCGCTTTTGGAGGCCATTAGCGCTTCAGAGCCAGTGGTCCTGCTCATCGATGAAGTGGATCGCGTCGAAGTGGAAACCGAAGCCTTGCTTTTGGAAATTCTCTCCGAATATCAGGTGTCCATTCCCGAACTGGGAACCATTACGGCAACACAGATTCCAATGGTATTTCTCACCTCGAACAATACGCGTGAACTTTCTGAAGCGTTGAAGCGCCGGTGCCTGTTCCTGCACGTCGATTATCCGGCAATGGACCGCGAGAAAGAGATTGTGCTTACCAAGGTTTCGGGTATCAGTGAAAATCTCGCTGATCAAGTGGCGCGCATCGTTCGCAGTATTCGCCAGTTGGATTTGAAAAAAGCGCCGAGTGTGAGCGAGACCCTGGATTGGGCGCGCACTTTGATGTTGCTGAACATCGACTCGATCGATGCTCAGACCGCCAAAGAAACCCTTCATGTGCTTTTGAAGTACCAGTCCGATATCACCAAGGCCGCCAAGGAGCTATCGGTCGACGTGGCCTGACGGCCGTCGGTTTCGGGTGTCGTCGTGCTGGACTTACTGTCAGGATTCGTTCAAGAGTTACGTAATGCCGGTCTACCGGTCTCTCTGACTGAAAACCTGGACGCCATGGAGGCGGTGCAGCACATTCCGATCGAAGATCGCGAGGCGTTCAAATACGCACTGGCGGCAACTTTGGTCAAGAACAGCGATCACTGGCGTTCTTTCGAAACCGTTTTCGAAGTGTATTTCTCACTGCGCGGTCCGGAGTACAAGTTGGTCGAAGGCTCTGAAGACGAGCTCGAGGCCATGTGGCGTGAAATGCAAGACCAGATGCGCCAGGGCGATGGACGCGGTTCATCGGGCGGAATGGAAAACTTGACGCCAGAAGAGATCGCCCAGATGCTTCTTCAGGCCCTCTTGAATGGCGATCAGTCCATGATGAGGGCTTTGGCTCGTCAATCCGTTCAGCGTTTCGCCGGAATGGAGCCGGGACGTCCAGTCGGTGGAACGTATTACCTCTATCGAACTCTGCGCAACCTCGACCTCGAGGGCATGCTCCAAAAAATGATGGACGCCAGTCGCCAAGAAGTTGGCGGGGAGATGACCGCTCTCGAGGAGAGGCTCGAGCGCGATGAACATCAAAGTCGAATCGAGCAGTTCAAAAAGGAAATCGAGGCCGAAATCCGACGTCGACTGGTAGCGGATCGCGGCGCTGAGGCCATGGCAAAAACTCTGCGCAAGCCTCTACCCGAGGACGTCGAATTCATGCATGCCAGTCGTGATGAGATGCAAGCGCTGAAGAAGGCGCTGTATCCCTTGACTCGTAAGTTGGCGGCAAAATTGGCGCGGAAGCGTCGCCATGGGCGAAAGGGGCCCCTGGACTTTCGAAATACGGTGCGACACTCGCTGTCGTACGGGGGAACGCCAGCCGAGCCCAAGTTCAAGAGTCCGCGCCCATCCAAGCCGGAACTGATGGTGGTCGCAGATATCTCAGGAAGTGTGGCGGCCTTTGCTCGCTTCACGTTGATGTTGGTTTACGCCATCCAAAATCAATTTTCGAAGGTTCGTTCCTTTGTCTTCATCGACGGAATTGATGAAGTGACTGATTTCTTCCGAGGTACCGAAGACATCACTGAGGCGATTCATCGTGTCAATACCGAAGCCGATGTGGTGTGGGTCGATGGACACAGCGACTATGGGCACGCTTTTGAAGTGTTCTGGGAGAAGTACGGCAAAGATGTAGGGCCGAAGACGACCGTTCTGTTCTTGGGCGACGCGCGCAACAATTACCACGCTTCGCAGGCCTGGGTGGTCAAAGAAGTCAAGAAGAAGGCTCGTCAGGTCTACTGGTTGAATCCCGAACCACGTTCGTATTGGGACACGGGGGACTCCATCGTCAGCGAATACGGAAGTTTCACCGATGGAGCATTCGAATGTCGCAATATGCGCCAACTCGAGGCCTTCGTCGAAAAGTTGGTGTAACCCGATGACGCGTCTGGTTCTGGTGCGACATGGTGAATCGAAAGTCACCGTTGACCGAGTTGTCGGGGGTCCTCGCTCGTGTCGGGGTCTTTCTGATCTGGGAAGACGTCAGGCGGAAAGTTTGCGTGATCGTTGGTCGGGTTTTCAGGAATTCCAACCAGACTTCGTCATCAGCAGTGCCTATCCGCGAGCGCGGGAAACCGCCGAAATCGTCATGCCGGCTTTTGGACAGCATTCATTAGAGGTTCGGCCCGAGTTCGGTGAACACGATCCGGGGCCACACTGTGATGGTCTGACGTACGATCAATTCATTCGTGAATTTGGTGACCCCGACTGGGAGAACGACCCTTATGGCGTGACCTTTCCGGGCGGGGAAACAATCGCCGAATTTCAAACTCGAATCGGAACCGCAGTCCGCAATCTCATTGGCGAGATCGGGACGAAAACTGCTCTCGTGGTTTGTCATGGCGGAGTTGTCGATACGGTCCTGCGGCAGGCTTTGCGTACTTCGGGTACTGGTATTTTTGAAATTCACACGATGAATACCTCAATCACCGAATTTGAACTCGTTCGACCGGGGCGCTGGAGAGTTGTTCGCTATAACGATGCTGCGCACCTCGCTGGATTGCCCCGCGCTACAAATCTCCCGACCTCGACCTGAGAAAGACCAGGGGATATATGCGTCCCAGCAGAGCCCATCAGCGAAGTGGATCAGATGTCGTTGGGTGACCAGTATCTGATCGTCGGTGCCGGATCGGCCGGATGCGTCCTGGCTGATCGATTGACAGAGGGCGGAGCCCGAGTGGTTTTGCTGGAGTCGGGACCGGAAATCGGAGCCAGCCTGCGCGATGTGGTTGCTGGGAATTCATTTTTCGACGCCCTTTCTCAACCCTCATTGCACTGGCCTCAACTCATGGCCCGTCGTACCGAGGAACAAGGTGAGCGTCTCTATGGCCGAGGGCGGGGTATCGGTGGTTCATCTTTGGTCAATGCCATGGTTGGTCTATGGGGCGAGGTGGATGACTACGACGCGTGGGACCGGGATTACGGATGCCAGGGATGGTCATGGCGCGAGGTCGAACCGTACTTTCGGAAAATTTCCGTTCCGCTGTCCCGGGCTTGGACCGGTTCAACGGATCAGCTTGGACGGGCAATGGTGGAAACCTGTCGAACTCTTGGCTGGGATCTTCACCGTGGCCCATTTCCCCTGGGCGGTATCGGACGTGATGTCGGACCAGCTGTCCTGACACGCGATGCCGATGGGTGTCGAGTTTCAGTTGCTGATGCCTATCTCTCCCGAGCTCGCCAGCGCAATACTTTGGAGATACGACCCGATAGTCATGTGGATCGACTGATAGTTGAAGGTCGCCAGGTACGCGGTGTCGTGCTCGCCGACGGGACTGAAGTTTCACATGGGACGGTAGTCCTGGCAACGGGAGCAATTCATACCCCAGCGCTTTTGTTACGCAGCGGGGTCGACCGTGCTGCCATCGGCTACGGACTCCAGGATCATCCCTCGGCTCCGGTCACCGTTCGATTACGGGTGCCTTGTGAAACCACGAATCTTGCAGCCACCTCATTGGCGCGTTTGACATCTGGCGACATTCCTGCGGACCTTCAACTGTTACCCCTCGATCATCTCGGACCTCAGGCACCGGGCTATGGGTTGATCTCGGTGGCACTCATGTATGTCGAATCTCGGGGTCGGGTGAGTGTGCGTTCGACGCGACCAGCTGAGGAACCCGAGATTGATTTCGCCCTCCTTTCGCAAGAGAGTGATATGCGTCGTCTGGTGTCGGGGTTTAGACAGTTACGTTCGCTGCTTCGTCAGTCACCCTTAGCTGATGTCGCCGACGGTTTCTTCATTGATGATCGCGGTACCCATTTTGAGGATCTCCCTGATGATGACGATGCGGTGGCATCGTGGTTGCAGCGCGGAGTCGGGGACTACGTACACGCATCTGGAACTTGTGCCATGGGCCCGTCAGCAAAGGAATCCTCCGTGGTGGACACCATGGGACACGTCATCGGGTATGAGAACCTGCGAGTTTGCGATGCATCGATCTTCCCGCATCTCCCTCGCGCCAACACTCATTTCCCCGTGATGATGGTTGCCGAAGTTTTGGCAGATCGTTGGCTGAACGCCTAGCCGATCAGTTGCCGAGGTCAGGCCAACGCCGTTTTTGCCGGCGACGTACGCCGACATCGCCGAGAACGCGTTTTTCGGATAACGCCCACTGACGTCGCCAGCCGGTGTATTCCGGTCCGGTGAGTTTCGGACTCTCATGACGCGCGGCGCGCTGTCGCGCTGTCCAGTAGTCGGTCAGACTCTCATCGCCGAGTGCGGTGACGGCGTCCTCGATGCGCTGTGCGAAGCGACGCGTATTGTCGTTTTCGAGAGCCGCGAGCGGATGTCCGAAAACGACGCGGGTGGTGCCAGCTCGCGGTCTTTTCATTCCTTTGCCGTAAAGGGCCCCGGTCCCGTCGATGAACACTGGTACGACAGGAGCTCCGGTGCGAATTGACAGATATGCCGCTCCACCTTTGAATTCCTGGCCCCAGCCATCGGGTGAGCGACCACCCTCGGGATAGATGACCAGGCTCCATCCATCTTCGATGAGTTCGCGAATCATGTCGGCCGACTTTCGTCCCGTCAGTTCGCGGTCAATTGGTATGGCATTCAACGACAAAGCGGCGAGTGCGGCCTTCCAACGTTTGTCAAAGAAATAGTCAGCCGCAGCAGCTACGACCAATTTTGAGCGCCAGGGGGCTGGTACTGCCGTCGCCATCACCGCAGTGTCGAGATGTGAATGATGATTAGGTGTGAAGATCACTGCTGGTGGATCTTCGGCTCGAGCCAAGTCTTGGAGACGATCCACGCCATTGACTTGCGGACTGGCCAGACCTTTGACGACCAAGCGCACTGGTCCGTTCACCAAGGCTTTGCGGACACCAGTGGCAATCGGACGGCGCGCCCATTCCGTGTCATAGTCCGCTCCCAGCCGAGTACCTGAATCAGGTACCTCGACCGTGCGCGGAACAGTTGGTGGCAGATAGGGAAAGCCAAGTTGCGATGACTTCCTGGCGATGGGACGCGTGATCTTTTCAGCGAGATCACCAAAGATGGCTGCTCGTCGTAAGCCACTCGGTTTCCACGGTGCATCGTCACGTCGGGGCATGATGGTCTTCTTTCATGAAACGTCGGCCACCATCAGCGGGGGCGTATGCAAGTGCGTGATAGTCGGCGCTCGGCCCACAACATCGCTGGCAATCTCCAGGGCATCATCCATAGTGCTGGCAGGTACGAAGCCCAGGCGGCGGACAGTTTTGGGATCGCCGCCAACAACGATGATGCGCCCGCAATGCTTCAATGCATGGCTTCCCCAGTACCACATGTAAAAGGGATGGACGCCGTGGTAGGCGTAGGTGGTGCGGTACAGATGTCGATACCACTCGTCTTGCGCGTACTGCTTCTCCCATTTTTGGGACATCACATGGGGATCGGTGGTGTCGGCTAGGACTTGCTCGAAAAAGTCGATATACGACGGGTGGTGGACCGGATGAAAGTCGGGTGGCATGGGATGGGTCATGATGATCACGCCGCCCTCGCGCACCAGTGGCTTACCGCGATACATATTGAAGTAGTACCCAAGGCCGAGACACATCACCAAAATCGGGTTCAAGATCGAATGCACGTTGTACGGACTGATGTACGGAATGCCCATGGTCAAGATGTCGGTCTGACCCTTGACCTCGACCAGTTGTTGTTTGTACACATTCTCCGTGGTGATTTTGTGAACCGCTTCAACTTCACCAGCTTGAACGCTGGTCATCTGATGCGGGGCCTCAATGGAATGGAAGATGTTGCGCGCCATGCGTTTTGGAGTGCGTTTCAAAGCGGCTGATGAGGCAATGAACGTCATGCGGTCTTTCGGCGACCACTCCCACTCGCGCTTGGCCAGAAAATTGAAGGGCTGGGGGAAAGTGTCGGTATTCAGCGTGGTCTCCACTTGGAAGACTTTGACGCCGCTGTCGATGAGAATTTTGCCCATGCGCCAGTTGCTCTTGTGAAGTTCGCTGCGATGTTGGTCCATGAAACTGCGGGAGTGAATCATGGTGTCGGGGTTGTGGTGGTGGCGAAGTGAGCGATACGACGCAAGTCCGGTGGCGGTGCTCTTCCAGCCGCCATCCATAGCCACCAAATTGATGTTCACGTATACCAAGAGGTCGCTTTCGGCCGCTCGCTTGTTGATCTCGACTTCTTCGCCATGTGGGGTGGCGCCTAAATAGGTGAGATTGTCGGGGTCCTCGGCGTCGTGCTGGTACAAAGTGCCGCGAGGAGCGAAGGCGTCATAGACCCGATCGCCCACGGCATGGCGGAGTTCAGCTTCGGTCATGCGTCGGTGCAGGGCCAGGGCCGAAATGATGTGTACATCGTCCACCCCGGCTTGGGCGGCCAGATCCAAAACGGCTTCGATGATGCGCTGGCGAATATCGGGCCGCTGCATTTTGGGCAAAGGCAAGCTGACATCATCGAAAGCGATGGTCAACTTCATTCCCGGAAACATCAGAGCCGGGAGCGGGTCTTGGTCGATGGGATTGAGGAGTGCATGACGGATCGCCCCGTCCACATCTTCAATGGCTCGTAAAGGTTCAGGGGCGTAGATGACGCGACTACGACCGGCCGGTAGTTTTTCGAGCGAGAAGTTTTCGCCTCGCCAAAAAAGAATTGGAGGCGTCGAGCGGTCGACATCGAGTACGAATCCGGGGCGTGGCATTACACGTTCTCCTTCATGAGCGGGCCGTCAGTGACGGTTCGGCCGGAGGCCGGAAATCGAAAGCAATCTTGACTGCACCCCGTTGTCCGGCATGAGCAGCATGAGCCAGCGCATCTTGGAAATCTTCCAAGCGGTACGTAGCCGAGAGAAGGCGATCGAGCCCACTGGCGGATGCCGTCTCAATTGCCAAATCAAAGGTTCGACGGCGGGAGCCGTCAGGCATGGACTCGGTTCCATAGGTGTAGGCGCCAGAGATGATCGTCTCGCGATGCCAAAGACCAGTCAGGTCAACTGAAACTTGGGCAGGCATCCCCAACATGACGATGCGTCCCCTTGGTCGAGTGAAGCGGAGACAGTCAGCGATACTTTCCGAAGATCCAACGCCATCAATCGTGGCGTGGCTGCCACCATAGAGATAATCGCCAACGACATGACAGCCCACTTCGCGACGGACTGCCCGCGCTAGTTCGGTAGCCGGAACCGCAACGTCGGCGCCGAGTTGACGCGCCAAACTCTGCTGGTGCGCATAGCGGGCTCCGACGATAATGCGTACATCGGGTAGGTAACGCCGTAGACCGGCCACAGAACAGAGCCCCATGGTGCCACCGCCGAGAACGGCGACAACGGGAGTCTCCCCCTTTTCGCGTGCTGCTTTGATATGAGGCCATACCGCAAGAGCCGCATGTATTCCCCCTGCTGCTGGTTCGATCAAGAGCGCTTGTTCATCGGGCAGTGCGTCGGGCAGTACGTGCAGTTGGCTTTCGTGAGCAATGAGTTCCGTCGCCCAACCTCCGCCAGTGGACTGACAGAATCCGATTTGAATTCCCGGCTTGAGGTGACCGCCCACCAGATGGGCGTAGTCATCCCCATCACCGGGTGCTGCATCGGGAAAGGGAAGAGGAAGTCCGCGGGCCGCATGCCCGAGTACTGGTTCGAGAACGTAGCGCTGGCCGTCTTCGGAGTCGGCGACGATTTCGTGACCGGGAACGAAAGGGAACGAGACCCAATCGTCGAAGTAGGTCGACGCATGACCTTCCACCAGAGCGAGATCACTGCCGCAAATACCGGTGAGTCGGGGCCTGATACGCATCCAGCCGGGGGCTTGGGGAAGTACCGGGGGATCCATCTTGACCAGGGACAGAGGACCGAATTTGGCAGCCCCCGCAGTACTCAAGGGGCTGATCAGACGGGCCGCGGCGAACTTGCCGACTTTGCGAGAAATCTCCAGGGCCTTCATTACTGGTCTCCCACATCGAAATGGGTGCGAGATGTCGTGAATCGTTTCTGTTCACGTTCAGAGACAAATGGGCCGATGGGTAACCGTGGTCGAGGTCCCCCCGATGCCTTGTGCCAATGTTCGACCAACCAGCCGCGCTGACGAGCGATGGCTGCCAAGCGGGTTTCGGGATTGACGGCCACGGGAAAGCCGACTGCTTCGAGCATCGGTAAATCACTGCTTGAATCGGCGTAGGCGATTGATTCATCCAGTCGCAGACCTTCAGCACTGCAGTAGTCGGCCAAAATTTGGGCCCGTGTCTCTCCAGTGGGCGGGACCTGAGACAACTCGCCCGAATACGTGCCATCGGGTCGAATGGTCATTTCGGCGGCAATGATTTCATCAAAGAGTGGCCTCAATCCTTCGACGGCGAAACTCATGGCACCGGTGATCAGGACCGTGCGGTGTCCAAGAGCGCGGTGTTCGCGAACGCGACGAAGACCAGCAGGAAAACTCTTGGTCATGATCAATTGGGCCAGCAGTTCTTGGGCATCGATTGCAATCTGTTCCGCTGGAGCGTCTTCGTAGCGTCGATAGAAGTAGCGCAAGAAGTCCGATCTATCGCGGCGATCCATGGCCAAAAGACCAGGTGCTTCGCGCATAGTGCGGGCGATATAACGGAGCCGCTCGGGAGTGTTCAGGCGACGGGTGGCTAACCAGGAGTAACTCTCGACCACGTTGCTGGCAATGAGTGTATTTTCCAGGTCGAATGCTGCGACATGTCGTTGTGGATCGAGAATCTGCCGACGAAGGCGCGCATTTCGATCGGTTGTTGATTTGCCCGGTGTGGTCTTGACCCGGCTGTGTAGAACTATGGAGGGCAGGTGAATGGTGGAGATGTACGTGGGCCAATCGACAACGCGGGGATCGAGGCAGAAGGCGCGACGATCCTCTTCGTCGAGACGATCATGAATCGCCAAGAGATTGTCAACGCGATAGATGGCCTCGCACTCCGTGTACAGACCGTAAAGCTCGACGTATTCGAGTGCTCGTTCCACATCGATCCGTCGATCTTCCAATTGTGCCGACCAGGTAG
>JBEIGJ010000047.1:0-14251 GCA_040381935.1 Acidimicrobiaceae bacterium
ACCCACGCTTTACACGAACAAAAAAATAACGACCGCCATGATGCCGTGCATCAGAGAACCCTCAGTAATGACCAGCATTCGCCAGCTGTACGGCTTCACGGAGTACGAGACGTCCCGATCCTCATCGTCCACCGGATCCATGTTGTTCATCCCGACGATGCGCACGAAAGCCCCGAGCGGTAAGGCACGCACTCCGTACTCCACACCTTGTCGATGGAAACTCCAGAGTTTGGGACCGAATCCCATGAAGAACTGCGTGCGCTTCATTCCCGCCCAACCCGCAGTCACAAAGTGTCCGACCTCGTGTAGGAACACTGAAATCAAGAGACCCACAACCAAGATGAAACTCCAGATGTTGGTCAGTCCGAGCCAGATCAGGAGTCCGAGGATCACCAATCCCGTCACCATGGAACGACGGCGACGGCGATTTTCCTCCGGAGTGGGGTGGTCCTCATTGACTGCACCGCCAGCCATCATTTCTGCTCGTAGTGAACGGTAGAGACTCATGTGTCCATCACCTTATTGGCCGCTAACCGTCCTTGTCGGTCGGCTTCGATGATGTGTGAAGAAGTCAACACCTCGGAAAACTCATGATGCTCTTGGAGGGCAGCCTCGATAACTGCCGGAATATCGGCCCACTTCAATCTCCCCGCCAGAAAGGCTTCGACCGCTCTCTCATTGGCCGCTGACAAAAACGCCGGAGCCGTTCCCCCACTTCGGCCGGCTTGGAAAGCTAGGTCGAGGCAACGAAAGGTCTGACGATCGGGCACTTCGAAATCGAGCCGTGAAAGGTGCGACCAATCGATGGCGCCAAAGGGAGTCTCGATCCGCTGGGGAAATGCCAATGCGTATCCAATCGGCAGCCTCATATCGGGCAGACTCAATTGCGCCATAGTGCAACCATCGTTGAATTCCACCATGGAGTGGATGACTGACTGAGGATGGACCACCACATCGATGTGGTCGTAATCCGTACCAAAGAGTTCGTGCGCCTCGATGACCTCGAGTCCCTTGTTCATCAAGGTCGACGAGTCAACGGTGATTTTCGGACCCATACTCCAGGTCGGGTGCGCTAGCGCCTGGTCCACGGTCACTGCGGCCAATTCAGCGCGCGAGCGTCCCCGAAAAGGACCCCCACTTGCCGTCAACAACAAGCGTCGCACCTCTGATGCCGTACGCACACTGGCCCGCAAACACTGATGAATGGCGCAGTGCTCACTGTCAACCGGAATGATTTCGGCACCGGGAACGCTGCGCAAGGGTTGGACAACGGGTCCGGCAGCAATGAGCGATTCCTTATTGGCCAAGGCCAGTCGCTTTCCTTGGCGCAAGGTCTCAAGTGTGACGGCCAGACCGGAAAACCCGACGACCGCGTTGACGACGACATCGGCCTCATCGACGAGTTCGGCCATGTCGGCAACGATCTGCATTCCCGGCAATGCATCGCGCACCCGAGCATGTAACGAGGTATCGGCGACCGCCACCCGTTGCGGGCGAAATTCGCGCGCCTGGGCAATGAGCAGATCTACCGAGGAACTGACCCCAAGACCGACAACCTCATAGTGAACGCCCGCAGGGTGCGGTGATTGCGAACTGCGAGATTCCAAAGCCGCGTTTTCAGCGCGCACCACATCGAGAGTTTGCGTCCCAATTGAACCTGAAGATCCGGCGATAGCCAGCCGTACGGTGGTCACCGCATCACATCACGATGCGTACGGTTCGATGACCTGCAGCAAGTAATAGGCCACCGGTAACACAAAGAGGAAGCCATCGAAACGGTCCAGAACTCCCCCGTGGCCCTTGACCAGGGTGCCGAAATCTTTGATTTCCAGATTGCGCTTGAACATACTTTCGACCAAGTCGCCCAGAGGCGCCAAGATCGCAACTGCTACGGCCAGCACCAGTATTTCGCCAATGTCATTCCAGGTATCACTTTGGAGGCCGACGATCCACATGGCAAAGAATGTCGCCACGGTTCCGCCCATCAAACCTTCCACAGTTTTGTTCGGGCTGATCCACTGTCGTAAGGGGGTGCTCCCGGCCGCCGAGCCGACGAAGAGGGCTCCCACATCGTTGGCAACCACACCGACAGCGACGATGAACAATGTGTCCGTGCCCGCAGTACCAAGACCCGGGACGTTGGAAACACCGGCCAATAGGGCGGCATAAGAACCCATCAACCCGATCCACATGATTCCCAGAGACGTGATCGACATATTCGGGATCGGACTCGAATGAAGTCCCGTGGCACCAACGAAAGTGAACGCCGTGGTGATCATGGCAAAAACCATCACCAATGGCAGTGCACTCTCCCCAACCCAGTAAGCGGCCAAAGGCGCAATCACTGCGGTCAAGATGCCGATAATCGCAGCTGGTCGGTAGCCCTTTTCGGTGACCTTGTCGAAGAACTCGATAGCCGCCAAGCCGCAGATGAGAATCACCAAAGCCAGAACCGCTACCGGTCTCCACATCAAGGCTCCGATGAAGGCAGCGGCGATCAAGAGACCAACGGCAATTGCCGTTGGCATATCTCGTCCCGCCACTCCGGCCTCGGCTTGCTGAGGACGACTGACGCGCGCCGGGCGTGCCGGTCCGCTGCGACCCACGGGAGGTCGAGAGCGCCCACCCGTTGTCGGTGGGCCGAGTGGATTTTCAGCACCGATGGACGGCCGCTCACTGCGACGCGGTTCGCGCTCGGCGGGTCTGCGGGATCGGGAAATGTCCACTGACGAATCGAAGAGGGACTCATCGACCGAGCCCGATCCGAAAAGGCCAACCTCTTCATCGATTGATCCTCGTCCACCAAAGGATGACGCATCGCGGTCCCGTCCTCTGGAACGAGACGCATCAGGGCGCGAAACGTCATCGGAACGCGTTTGGCGCAAGGGCAATGTCGTCGGAGCAGTGGTTGATTCCGGAGGTCGACGCAACGCACCCGAACCCCGTTCGCGGCGAGGACCCGAAGTCGACTCACCGAGTTTGATACGAGGACGACTTCCGCTGGTATCACTATCGGCGCGCCCGACAGACGCGCTTGGTTCATCGCTGAATCCGAAATTGATTGCTGGCTCTTCGGGCGCATCCGAAAATCGAATCTCGCCGAAATCATCGTCTTCATCCTCAGTCGACCACGACGATCCAGCGCCAGTGGCCACTCCGGGTGGCGTCCTACTTTCAGCCGTCGATCGACCGGCAACTGACGGTCGATCCGGAATCGGGCGCGGCGCGGTCGCCGAATACGAACCCCCGATATCTACATCTGATTCGTCGGATTCCCGGGTTCGCCCGCTGCCGCGGTCATCCCATTGGATTTCATCGGTGTTGCTCACGGGAGCATCATCGATGTCGTCGGAAAATCGCAGTTCGCCGAAATCGTCGAACTCGTCATCACCTTGTGAATCTTCGGCTCTTCGCCACATATCGTCGCTCATGATTTTGCCTCGTCAGACTTCCAAGAGCTCCTGCTCTTTGCGCTGCACTGCCTTGTCAATACTCTCGACATGATCGTGAGTGATCTTTTCCAGCTCTTTCTCTGCTCGCTCCAACTCATCGGCCGAGATATCTCCGGCCTTTTCCGCTGACTCCAATTGCTTACGCGAGTCACGGCGAATGTTGCGCACTGCCACTCGGCTTTCCTCGGCCATGTTCTTGACCAGTTTCACATAATCACGACGACGTTCCTCGGTCAACATCGGGAAATTCAAACGGATAACGACACCATCGCTGTTGGGAGACATGCCGAGATCACTATCGCGAATGGCTTTTTCAATGGCCCCGATCGCCCCGCGATCATGAGGCTTGATCACCAAGGTCCGCGCTTCGGGCACTTGGAATCCGGCCAACTGCTGGAGTGGAACATCGGCTCCGTAGTAGCTGACCAGCAGTTTCTCCACAAATGACGGCGACGCCCGACCAGTTCGCACCGAGGCGAACTGGCTCTGGCCGTGCTCTACTGCTCGGTCCATCTTGTCGATGGCCTCGAGAAGGATGTCGTCGATCACCCGACTAGCGTACCGACGGCTCGGCCCTCTAGTACGGATCGAATATTTCCTGGTGTACTGACATCGAAAACCACGATCGGAATTCGATTGTCCCGACAAAAAGCTATTGCCGTGGCATCCATGACCCGAAGTTCCTTTTCGATGACCTCTTTGTGCGAAACCCGGTCATAACGCACCGCGGTGGAGTCCAATTTCGGGTCTGCGGTGTACACGCCATCGATTCCGGAATGGGTTCCTTTCAGAATCGCCTCGGCGTCGATCTCCGCGGCCCTCAATGCTGCAGCCGTATCGGTGGTGAAGAAGGGGTTGCCCGTTCCACCGGCGAAAATCACAACTCGACCCTTTTCCATATGCCGTTCGGCGCGGCGACGAATATAGGGTTCGGCCACCTTGGGCATTTCGACCGCGGTCATGACCCGACTGTGCTGCCCCACACGCTCGAGGGCATCTTGTAATGCCAGGCCATTCATCACCGTCGCAATCATGCCCATGAAGTCGGCCTGGGCTTGATCCATGCCTTGACCGGCGCCCTTCATGCCGCGCCAGAAGTTGCCTCCACCGACAACCACGGCGATATCGATATGCAAATTGTCGCGGACATCTTTGATCTCCAAGGCAACTTGCCGCAGCACGTTGGTGTCGAGACCAAAACCCGTCGGCTCAGCTAGAGCTTCACCCGACAATTTGAGAATGACCCGCTTCCATCGAGGACGGTCGGGCTGACGAACGGATTCGGCGTCAGTTCCGGCCATCGCCGATCAGCCGATCTCGACCTGAGCGAACTTGACAATCGAAGCCTTGCCGATGAACTGGGTAACCGATTGCTTGTCATCTTTGGCATAAGGCTGCTCGAGCAAACAGACATCTTTGAAGAAACCGTTCATACGGCCTTCCACGATCTTGGGAAGCGACGCCTCAGGCTTTCCTTCATTACGACTGATGGCTTCGAGTGTGGTCCGCTCTTTGTCGATGACATCGGCAGGAACGTCGTCACGGGACAGGTATTTGGGCCGCGCAAAGGCAATGTGCACGGCGATGTCGTGAGCCAACTCGATCGTCCCGCCAGAAATCTCCACCAGTACTGCGTTGACACCGCGGCCACCCTGCATGTGCTGGTAACTGTCGATGACATTGCCCGGTGCCGCTTCAAGGCGAACCACCTCACCCAGTTCGATCTTTTCCTTGAGCGTGATCTTCAGATCCTCGAGAATTGCCGACCGTTCGCTGACCGCTGACTCACCCTTGGCTACTACCAATTCGGCCAAGGCCTGAGCCTCACCTTTGAACTGGTCACTGCCGGCGACGAAGTCGGTTTCGCACTTGAGCTTGACAATGGCCCCGACGTTGTTATCAATCACCAGCGACACGACACCTTGAGTGTTTTCGCGGTCATCACGCTTGGCCGAAGCGGCCAAACCCTTTTCGCGGAGCCACTGCTTGGCCTCTTCCATATCGCCGCTGTTTGCTTCCAGCGCCTTTTTGCAGTCCATCATTCCTGCACCAGTGGACTGGCGAAGAGTTTGGACATCCTTAGCGGTGAATGACATCGTTCAGGCCTCCGCGCTTTCATCGGCGACGGGAGCCGATTCAGCCTTGGCTGCCGCCAAACGTGCTTCACGCTCCGCTTGGGCCGCTGCGGCCTGAGTACGAGCAGTGGCTTGGCTGGCAGCGAATTCGGCCTTCTCAGCATCCGACTTTTCCGGAGCAACCAAACCCGGGTTGCGCTTCGAAGCAATGAAACGACCTTCGGTCACTGCTTCCGCAATGACTTTCGACATCAATTCATTGGCACGAATGGCATCATCGTTGCCCGGAATCGGATAGTCGATGAGATCGGGATCGACATTGGTATCGACGATAGCCACCACGGGAATTCCCAGTTTGTTGGCTTCGGTGACGCCGATGTGCTCCTTTTTGGTGTCAATCACGAATACCGCATCAGGTCGCTTGGTCATGGCGCGGATACCACTCAAGTTCTTTTGCAACTTGCCGAGTTCGCGTGACTTCAAGAGGGCCTCTTTTTTGGGCATCAGATCGAATTCACCGCTGCGCTGCATCTGCTCGAGTTCGAGCATCTTTTGCACCCGCTTGTGAATGGTCTCGAAGTTGGTGAGCATGCCACCCAACCAACGCTCGTTGATATAAGGCATTCCACACTTATCAGCAAAGCCGGCAATCGGATCCTGAGCCTGCTGCTTGGTGCCGATGAACAACACGGTTCCACCTTTGGCCACCAAATCGCGCACGAAGGCATAGGCAGTCTCGATGCGCTCGAGCGTTTGCTGCAGATCGATGATGTAAATGTCGTTGCGCTCACCGAAAATGAATCGCTTCATCTTGGGGTTCCAGCGACGGGTTTGGTGTCCGAAATGGACTCGAGCCTCTAGCAGTTGCCGCATCGTGACGATGGCCATGGCACTTTCCTCCTTGTCTGCGGTTACGGACACACTTCCTCGCATGACCAGGGGTCACGACCGCAGGACGGGAAGTGTGCTGATTGACAAACTCGTTTTCGAGCCAAGATGAGGCTAGCGGGAGCCTGGCCTCACGGCACTGCTCGCGATCCGACACGACACCCATGATGCTGCTGGCTCGGTCGTGGAGGCGACCCATCGAGCGGAGCCAAGCGGGCGCGAACCCATAAGCGCTCCAGAAAAGGCTCGGGATCGAGGTAGGACGGGTGCCCCGAGGGATGCACTTGACGCACACTGAGGTGAATTCCCTTGTCGTCTGCCACTGAACCAATGACCGCTCCACGCTCGATCAACCCCGACATTTTTCGACCATCCGAATTTACACCACCCACTGTGACCAGGTGAGATGGCGCCCCCGCTGGTTCAACTGTGACGTATCCGATTCCCGCCACCCGCCCGGCGAAGGTGATCCGACCGGCCACGGGCGCGTACACCTCATCTCTTGGTGACGCCGCAAAGCGCAGGGTGCGACGGCCAGCGCAATAGGGACATTCCGGTGCCTGAAAGGTGTCGATGACCGCTCCCGGAACTGGCGCCTGCAAACACCCGGCTTGCCACGAAACAGTTTGCGGAGCCACGGCAACTGAGGGTCCCCCGGGTCGGAAGCCATTCCCGAAAGCGGAGACCGGACCAAAAAATGCGAGTGCTGTCGGGACCAGCATCATGATTGGCACTACGACCCGCCGAAGCCACGTCTTGACACCTACTGCCATCGAGTCGAACACCGCTTGGTGTGGGCTTGGAGGCGACAAAGCCGGTGAATCTCAGATGCCAGCAGCCGCCATCTGAGACCGCAACATGAGAATGGCTTTCGAGTGGATTTGCGAGACTCGACTTTCGGTCACCCCGAGAACGGAGCCAATTTCCGCAAGTGTCATTCCTTCGTCGTAATACAGAGCCACGACCGTACGTTCCCGTTCGGGCAGACTGCGAATTTCATTGCGCATAACCTGACGGAGCTCACGGTCCTCTACCACTGCATCGGGTCCATCATCATGGGATGGGGGTAACTGGCGTGGTTCGCCCTCATTGGAACCAGCCACGACATAGTCCAGTGGTCCCACGTTGGCCACCGCAATTGTTCCCAGCCAGCGTTGCAATTCGTCATTGTCGATTTTCAATTCCTGACACAACTCATCGTCAGATGGGCTGCGTTTCAGTTCATGGCTCAACTTGGCCATGGCGTTTTCGATTTGTCGAGATCGCGACCGCACCGAACGGGGGACCCAATCCAAAGCCCGCAGACCGTCGAGGATGGCGCCTTTGATGCGCGGAACCGCGAAAGTCTCGAACTTGAAGCCCAAGTCGGGATTGAAACGATCGACCGCGTCCATCAACCCAAAAATTCCGGTCCCCACCAGCTCACCGGTATCAGCGCCAACTGGGAGACCCGCAGCAACTCGACCAGCGACGAACTTGACCAGAGGCGAGTAGTGAACGATCAATTGGTCCCGCGCTGATTCATCACGCTGGGACACCCATTGAGTCCATGCTTGCTCGATGGCTGGGATCGATCGCGGCTTTGTTTCGTCTAGATCACTCATCGAGAATCAGAAATTCGATCGCTCAGGCTCGAGGATGCGTGTTCGCATACACGAACCGTAGACGCTCCTTGCTCACATGGGTGTATCGCTGGGTAGTGACCACATCACTGTGACCGAGAAGTTCTTGAACCGATCGCAGGTCGGCCCCCCCATCGAGTAGATGGGTGGCATAGGTATGCCGGAGAGCGTGGGGATGAGTCGGACTGTCAGCCCGATCATCCAAGAGACGCCGCACGTCTCGGGTGCCTAAGCGTCCTCCATGGGCATTCAAAAAAAGAGCGGCGCCAGAATTTTCCCCGACCACCTCGTGGCGAACCCGTAACCACTCGCTCAACGTTTCGACCCCAGCAAGGGACATGGGGACCCGTCGCTCCTTGCCGCCCTTACCCCACACCGTCACCAGATGCCGCTTGAGATCGATACTGTCGGTGTCCACACCACACAGTTCGCTGACTCGCAGACCGCTGCCGTACAACATTTCCAAAATGGCATCGTCACGACGACGCTTCCAGACTGCTTCACCTTCCCGCAACTCACCAGGTTCGAGGATGCTGTGCAACTCGGCCCCGTCCAAGACTCGGGGCAAACGACCTTCACCCGATGGCGCTCGCAACGAAATTGAGGGATCTGTTTCGATCACACCCACTCGACGCGCCCACGAGAAATAGCGTCGCAACGCCGAGGCTTTTCGAGCAATGGTGCGTTTGGCGTATTCACGCGTGGCCAGATACGCCAGGTATCGGCGAAGTGCCAATCGGTCCACTTGTTCGGGCCCCACGAGGTCTCCCCGACCACACCAGGTAGCAAAGTCCACCAGATCGCGCCGATAGGCGTTGACGGTATTGGACGAAGACGAAGTCAACGACTGGACCCACTCGTCAACTTTCCATGCGCCTGAGACTTCCCAAGCGACCGTTTCGTCAGTGGCCACCTCGAAACTGTACCGAAGAGTGATTACGAACTGGACTCAACGGCAACGTCAATGCGTTCAAACCAGCCTGCAGTGCACATCACCCAGCCCAGAGTCTCGAGTCGACCCAGCGATAGCGCAACTTGCCCCAACGATGACATTGACCATTCTCCGCGACGGGCCACGACATCGTCCAAAGTCAAGGGTTCAGCGTCGAAGAGATCGAGGATTTCGGCGTCCACTCCGACCGGCCGAGGTCGAATATCGGCATACGGAACTTGCCGCCGGGTGTCGAGATCCAAAGCGGTGAAAACATCCTCTGGCGATAGCGCCACTAGTGCTCCATCGCGTAAGAGAACATTGGTTCCTTCTGATGCCCGTGTGGACGTGGCTCCAGGAACAGCCATCACAGTTATCCCTCGCCGCAACGCATAGCGGACGGTAATCATCGAACCGCCATCAATTTTCGATTCCACCACGACCAAAACCTCACTCAACGCGGCAATGATCCGATTACGGAGAGGAAAGCGAAATGGAGCCGGGACCGTGCCGGGAGGTGACTCACTGAGCAAGAGACCGCGCGTGGCCACATCTTCCCAAAGGGTTCCGTGCTCCGGTGGATAGATCACATCGAGCCCCGATGCCACCACCCCAACTGGTCGACCACAGGTTTCCAGACCACGGGAAGCAAGCGCTGACTCCGACTGAGCATCAAGTGCTCCGCGATGTGCGGCCGCATCGATTCCTCGCGCCAGACCCGAAATCACACTCACGCCATTGCTCGCCATTGCCCGGCCCAACATCGTGGCAAAGGTTCGTCCGTAGGCCGTGGCATGGCGAGATCCAATGATGCCAACTCGTCGTGACTGCACGGTTGACAAAGATCCACGAGTGAAGATCAGTGCGGGTGCCGAGGGGTCCGATGCCAATTCCTGGGGGTACCCCTCGCTGCCGAGTTGATGGATCGCCACGGCGGGATCGACCGGAGTGCCAAATTCAGCGGACTCAGGATCAACTGGCGAAGTCACATCGACTGTGTTCAAACTCGATTGCCAGACACGGTGCAGGGTCGTACCAGGTGAACCGTCACGAGACGATTCGAGAAGCGCACGAACTATGGGCGGTGACTCGACGCGCCAGTCGCCAGTGCGCAGCCAACGAACAACTGTGGATGGCTGTCGCTCCCGTAAGAGAACCCGCAATCGAGCCGGAGTCATCAGTGGCAAAGACGCCAGTACACAAGCAGCACGCCGCTCATCACCCACCAGCGGCATGGCGTCCTCCGATTCTGGCGCGTAGGGCCAAGGCCGTAGCGATATCAATGGGTTCGACATCGGCGAGATGACCGCGGCGATCCGCCAAAGTGCGCGCCACCCGTCGCAGCCTTTGCAACCCGCGCCCGGTCAAACGCCCACTTTCCAATTCATGTCGCAAAAGCTTCCGACCCTCGTCTTCAACGGGCGCGTAACGATCCAAGTCCTCACCCGAGAGCCGCGCATTGAGAAATCCCTGTCGTTCGAGGGCGATGGCCCGAGTTGCCACAACTCGATCCCGTACCTGAGCAGATGTTTCCCCCACCGGAGCATCCAGCAGTTCGTGAACAGTTGGCCGACTGACCAGTACTCGTAGGTCGAATCGATCCAAGAGAGGACCGCTGAAGCGACGACGATATTTCGCCAGCGCCGACTCATCGCAGGAACACGATCCGGGGGTGCCGTGGCCGCACGGACACGGATTCGCGGCACCCACCAAGATGAAGCGCGCCGGAAGTACCGTACGAGTTTCAGCACGGGCAATGTGGATCTCCCCTGATTCCAATGGTTGTCGAAGTCCATCTAAAGTCGAAGGGGCGAACTCACCAAGTTCGTCCAAGAAGAGAACTCCCCCGTGGGCCAGACTCACTTCACCGGGCCGCAGACTCGATCCCCCACCACCGACGATGGAGACCGTGCTGGCCGAGTGATGTGGTGCTCGCATCGGCGGAGTTCGGACCTCTGCCCAGCCGCCATCGCCACTGCGAGAAGCCGACTGCATGATCATCACCTCAAGTGCGGTCTGTTCGTCGAGGGGAGGAAGAAGGCCCGGCAACCTTTCGGCCAGCATTGTCTTTCCCGATCCTGGTGGACCAATGAGCAAGAGGTGGTGCCCGCCGCTCGCCGACAACTCCACCCCCAGCCGGCCAGCGGCCTGGCCTCGCACATCAGCAAGATCACAACCCCGATCAGCTACTTCTGGTATCCCTCCATCGGGTCGAAGGTTCGAGACGTCGGACCACGGTGCCGTGCCACTGAGACACTCGACCAGGCCGCGCAATGTCTCAGCAACGCGCACTTGCGAACCGACAGCCAAAAGCGCCTCGGCCACATTTTCGCCCGGAATGACAACCGCCCCCTGGTTCCTCAGCGCCAGCATCATTGGTGCCACTCCGCTCACCGAACGAATCCGACCATCTAGAGCAAGTTCGCCCACGAAAGCCACGCCTTCGACCAGGGACGCTGGAATTTGTCCGTCTCCAACCAGCAGGGCCAGAGCCATCGCCACATCGAGAGCCGATCCGACTTTGCGCTGATCAGCGGGATACAAGTTCATGGTGATTCGTTGCGCTGGCCAGTAAAAGCCACTGTTGACCAGTGCCGCGCGAATCCGATCACGCGACTCGCGACAGATGTCGTCGGGTCGTCCAAGGATGGTGAAAGTCGGTAGACCCTGCCCAATATGAACCTCGACCGTGACTTGGTAGCCCATACCCCCCGAAACACCAGCCGCCACAACTGAACACAAGGCCATTCGTTCACCCTTTCAATCCTCAGATTTCTCCAAGGTGGGATCGGCAACGGTTCGCGAGGCGAGCCAATCACTAGTCAGAAATCATGATGACTGAAATGAACAGCACCCACCTGAAAGACTGAAGCAATGCGTATGAGCCGGCTATTTCACCGAGTTCGGAGGAACCATCGCCGAGGCCCTGTTTGGTCAGCACCGCAATCGGCACTTTTCGGTGCTCTCATTATCGGCACATCATCCCTCGTGGCTTCCTGCAGCGATACCGACCGCAGCGCCACTCGTTTTTGTGGCTCTCTCAACCAAGCCCTGCCCGATCTCACATCCACACTCGCCACGTCCGACGATGTATCCGCACTGGTGAAAGACTTCGAAAAACTCAATTCCATCACTCCGGTGGCTATTGAGGAGGAATGGCAAGCCCTCACCGCACTAGTTCGTATGGCTGCAAATACCGATGCCCTGGACCCAGTGGCCCGCCAGGCTCTCGCTGATGCTGCCTATCAAACCGAACGACCGGCTCGCGATATCGAGCGCTGGGTCGAAGCCACATGCGGAATTCAAATGCCCGATGTCATCGGCCTCGAAGGGCCCTACGTTCCGTAAGTTCTCGAAGGGCCCCGGATTTATGGTTGGGACCAGAGTCGTTCAGAGAATTTCGCCACGTTTCAAAATGACCTTGTCGACCAGTCCATATTCCTTGGCCTGTTCAGCAGTGAACCAGCGGTCACGTTCGGCGTCGGCTTGGATGCGCTCCAGCGTCTGTCCCGAGTGGAATGAGGTGAGTTCGGCCATTCGCTTTTTCGTATACGCCAATTGCTCGACTTGGATGGAGATGTCCGTGGCCTGACCGCGGAGCCCGGCAAGGGGCTGATGCATCATGATGCGAGCATTGGGCAAGGTGTAGCGCTTGTTCTTGGCCCCTGCAGTCAGCAAGAACTGGCCCATCGAGGCCGCTAGACCCATGCACACCGTGGCGACATCGCAACTGACGAACTGCATGGTGTCGTAGATCGCCATTCCCGCGGTGACCGATCCCCCTGGCGAATTGATGTACAGCCAAATATCGGCATCCGGGTCCTCGCCCTCGAGATACAGCAATTGGGCGCATATTTGGTTGGCCATGTCGTCATTGACGTCGGTACCCAACATGACCACGCGGTTCTTGAGGAGACGGGTGAAGATGTCGGCTCGACCGGCTCCGTCAACGGTATCGAGAGCCATAGGAGCGCTGGGTCCGGGGCGAAAATCCGAAGTCATGAGCCGAGACTACCCCTGACCGGGGCAGAATGAATGCCGTGACCCACAACGAAACATTCACTCCAAGTACCGATGAGCTCCTTGGTCACAATCTCAATTTCGCAAAAGAATTCCCCGATCGCGGATTGCAGCTCGTTCCCCGTCGGCACATGGCAGTCGTGGCCTGTATGGACAGTCGCATGGATATCTTCCAACTGCTCGGCATGGCTCATGGCGATGCCCACATCATTCGCAATGCTGGGGGCGTCGTCACCGATGACGTGATCCGATCATTGGTGATCTCTCAGCGCCGACTTAAAACTCGGGAGATCCTGCTGATTCATCACACTGACTGTGGATTACAGCGAGTCACCGAGGACGAGTTCAAACAGGAAATCGAAGACGAATGCGGAATCAGACCGTGGTGGTCGGTGGAGTCATTCAGTGACCCTTTTCGCAGTGTGGTGCAAAACATGAAACGTCTCGAACTCAGTCCTTTCATCATTCACAAAGATCACATTCGCGGTTTCGTCTACGACGTGACCGATGGCTTGTTGAGCGAAGTCACTGGCGTCTGATTCCAGAAAAGATCACCGCAATCCGGGACGCGGCGTCGAATTCTGTCCGAGTCGCCAGCACTCCCGCCAGGCCGGCAGTCCCGGTCGGACTGGCTTCGATGCCGGTCAGCTCTGGGCCCAGAATCGCGGCCGCCTCGACATCGCTTTCCTTGACGACCACCACTTTTCCCGCCGTCCGCCGAAGCTGTTCGACGTCGGCGACCCAGTCATATGTTTCATCATCCAAGATTCCATCGGCTAGAGATTTTGGTTCTGTCTCCCAGGGCCACATGTGACTGACCCAATGCGAAGCGGGATGTTCATCCATTCGTGCGCTGGACCAAGCGCGGGCCAATGGTGCGCACCCTTGGGTCTGTACCGCATACAAAGGGGCACGGACTCCCGCTTCCATCAATCCGCGCGAGACCGATGCCGCAAAGGCCCCGCCCCCCACCTGAACAAAGATGGCGTCAAGGGCAAAGAGTCCAACTGCCCGTAATTGTTCGGCCATTTCCCAACCTATTGTCCGACCACCATCCAGGCATAAAGAGTTCTCTGGGCCTTGGACACTGAAAGGGATTGCTCCCGCAGCAACCTGCGAACGGAAGCGGAGCAGAGTCGGATCGCCTGGCTGATCAGACTTCGAGCGATGGCAACGGGTGACTCGCGCTCCCAACTCATGCAGAGTTTCGACAACCGCTCCACCGGCCCATTCGGGGATGAAAACCTCAATCGGCCATTCAAC
>JBEIGJ010000048.1:0-14147 GCA_040381935.1 Acidimicrobiaceae bacterium
CTGCGTCGTGACACCAAAAAATTTCACCTCGGCCAAAAGTGTGGTCTGAATAGGCAAGGCGACGATTCCGATCAAAATCAGTCGCAGAATGGGACGGTTGAGAAACTCGACCATTGTCAGTCCGCGGCAACCGGTTGGTATAGCAAAATTCGTACAAAGTTGAGCACTGACAAACGAGCCGTCATTCGCACTTCGAGAACTGCACCGGCGATTCCGGTTCGCTCGGTGATCTTGGTGACACGTCCTATGACGATGCCTCGCGGAGCAAGGCTCGAAGCCCCACCAGAAGTGATGACTAACGCTCCTACTTTGATCTCCCCAAAGCGCGAATTCTGATCGATGAACTCCACTACGGGAGAGCGGTCTGGCCCGCGTCCCCGAAAGGCACCAGTCTCGGAAACGGGAAGCTCATCGATATCAAAAGCTTCGGGGGCAAGCGTGGTTCCGGCAGCAACCGGCGCCGGCGCGACCGTTGAGGGTGTGGTTGGCACGATGGTCGGAATGGTGGCTACGGCAACTGGCGCAGTCGTTGTTGCGGCCCCGGGCACTGTGGTGGTTTGGGGAGCCAGCGTGGTCGATGTGGTCGTCGTCGTCGACGTGGTCGTCGTGGTCGTCGTGGTGGTCGTGGTCGTCGTTGGAGTTTCTGATTCCGGGACATTCACAACTTGAACGGGAATTGCGTAACGCACATCAGTAGCAAGCATCACGAGCGCTCGTTTCGGAAAGACCTCGGTGACCTTGCCAACGAGACCGGCTGCGTTGACGACTGGCATACCAACTCTGAGACCACGATCCGAGCCTTGGTTGATTTCAACGATCTGCGAGAAATTCGACGGTGTTCCACCCACTACTTGAGCGGTGATGGACGAAATGTTGGCCAGGTTGTCGATCCCGTTGAGTGCCAGCAGTTCCTGGGCATCTCTGACCACGGCAAGAGCGGCGATGAATGCTCCTTCTTGCTGATCGAGGCGGTCCTGGAGAATCCTATTCTCCGCCTCCAATTCGTCGTAGTTGGTAAAACTGCGCCAGGCATTCTCCACTGGCCGAGTAAAGACCCGCGCTGAATCCTGAATTGGTTCAAAAACAAAGGCAAAGAAACGTCGGGCTCCATTGGCAATGAAGTTGTCCTGCACGTCCAACGTGATGAGGAGCAACGACGTCAGAGCCAGGATTGCGATGGTCCGACGTCGGCTCATCGAGTAAGCCGGCATATGTGGGTCCTCAGCTCAACTCGTCACTTTGGGACAGAAGGCCGCGCATCATTTCGATGTTCTCCAGAGCACGGCCCGAGCCTATGACGACCGAGAACAACGGATCGTTCGCAATGTTGATTGGCATACCCGTCTCATGCGCTAGACGGCGATCGATGCCAGCGAGCAAGGCTCCCCCTCCGGTGATGGTGATGCCCTCGTGCATGATGTCCGCGGCCAACTCCGGCGGAGTCTTATCGAGAGTGGTGCGCACCGCATCAATGATCGCTGCCACCGGTTCGGCAATTGCCTCCCGCACGTGGTCGGTCGAAAGAGTAATGGTTCGCGGCAAACCACTGATCAGATCCCGACCTCGAATTTCCGCAGTCATCTCCTGTTCGAAGGGCCACGCCGAGCCCATCTGAATTTTGATTTCCTCGGCCGTTCTTTCTCCTACTGCCAGAGAAAACTCCTTCTTCAAATACGACACAACCGCCTCATCGAGTTCATCGCCTGCAACGCGCAACGACTGGGCAGTGACAATTCCCCCCAAGGAAATAACTGCGACTTCAGTTGTTCCGCCACCAATGTCGACAATCATGTTTCCGCTGGGTTCATGTACTGGCAAGTCGGCCCCGATCGCAGCGGCCATCGGCTCTTCAATGATGTGAACCGGACGACGTGCGCCCGCGTATTCGGCTGCATCTTGCACCGCTCGCTGTTCGACGCCGGTGATTCCTGAAGGCACGCAAATCACCATTCGCGGCTTGCTCCATCGACTGCTATGAATCTGCTGGATGAAATAACGCAACATTTTTTCACAGACATCGAAGTCGGCGATAACTCCGTCTTTCAATGGTCGCACAGCCTGAATATGGCCCGGTGTGCGGCCCATCATCCTTTTCGCCTCGCTTCCCACCGCAACTGGCCGACCGTCGGATACATCAACGGCCACCACTGAAGGTTCGTTGAGAACGACACCCAGGCCGCGCACGTAGATCAACGTGTTTGCGGTCCCCAGATCAATCGCGATGTCTCGCCCGAGGGCCAGCGGATTATTGCGGGCCATGGCCAGAGCCTCCTACAAAAATGAATCCCACAATCAGCAGGTTCGGTACGGAAAGGTTACAGAGCAGGGAAGAAGATGCCGATCTCACGCTCTGCCGAGGCCAGCGAATCACTTCCATGAACAAGGTTTTCGGTGAAAAGAAGGCCGAAATCACCACGAATGGTCCCTGGAGATGCCGAACGCGGATTGGTAGTCCCCATCATCGTTCGCACCACTTCCCACGTGTCTTCCGGTCCCTCAAGGACCAGGGCAACGACGGGGCCCCGCGACATGAACGAGACCAGTTCGCCGTAAAAGCCTTTCCCGACATGCTCCTCGTAGTGGCGAGCCAGGGTCTCCTGGTCCAGGGTTCGAAGGTCAAGGGCCACGATCTTCAGGCCTTTGGCTTCGAAGCGGGAAAGGATGCTCCCAACCAAGCCACGTTCGACCGCGTCGGGTTTCAAAAGAACAAGGGTTCGATCAGACATGGGTTCTAACCCTACCGCTAGGGCAGGGCAGAACGCAGGTGCGATCGAGCCGCCCCCACCACATACAGGGAACCGGCGACCAAAATGGCATCATCTGGACCTGCGGCGGCCAAAGATGCATCCAGGGCTCTTTCGACCTGTGGGAACTCGAGGACATCTCCACACCCGAGGCGTCGCGCCGCTTCAGCAAGATCCCGGGCGGGAATCCCACGAGGTGAGGGAGCGGTACAGCACAACACGCGGTCGAAGTCGTCCGCCCGCAGGGCGCTCAGCATGTCATCGACATTGCGGCCGCGCAAGCAGCCCACTACCAAGATCCGCTGACCTGCTGGATCGAAATCTTCAAAGAAGACTGAGGCGCACCCATCTGCACCCGCTGGATTGTGGGCACCATCGATAATCACCAGGGGCTGATGGCCAAGAACTTCGAACCGGCCCGGCATCACGACCTGGGCCATGGCCTCGTCGATGATGTCGCCGCTCAGCGGACGAGCAAAGAATGCTTCTACTGCGCAGACTGCCACCACCGCATTATCCGCTTGATGACGGCCGTGCAGGGGAACGAGAATCTCGGGGTAGATCATCGTTGGGGTGCGAATGGAAATCACCCGGCCACCGAGGGCCAGTTGATTGGTATCGATATCTCAGTCAGTTCCCCGAGCAAAAAAACTGGCTCCCCCAGCGCGTCGCAAGACCGATTCCACCTCGGGATCAGTCACACCACTCACCACAATGCTTCGCTCTTTGATGATTCCCGACTTTTCTCGGGCGATATCAAGAACCGTAGGACCGGCAAACTCCATGTGATCAAGTCCGACATTGGTGATCACCGCAACTTGAGCGTCCACCACATTGGTTGCATCCCATGTCCCAAGCAGTCCTACTTCGACCACCATGACATCAACCGCCTCGTCGGCAAACCAACGAAATGCTGCGGCAGTGCAAATATCGAAGTAGCCCGGTTGGACACCGCCCAAGATCTCGAGATCGGCGATAGCAGCGACCTGTTCGGCGAAATCCTCATCGGTGATCGAAATACCATCAATAGCCAGCCGCTCATTCACCTTTTCCAGGTGAGGGCTGGTGTACGTCCCAACGCGAAGACCACTTGCCATCAACAAACGGGTGATCATCTGCGCTGTTGAACCTTTTCCGTTCGTTCCCGTGATGTGAATCACCGGAGCGCTGAGTTGCGGGTCCCCGAGGAGGGCGCACAACCGGGTAATGGTCTCCAGTGATGGTGACTCGATGCGGCCCGTCTTTTCGTACGTGGCGTGCGCGTCCAGATACGCCAACGCTTGCTGATATGTCATCAACTGCGCCCCGGAGCATCAACTAGCGGCGCGACGAGGGCGCGGAGCCCGCGTTGCGGCACGCTGCACAAAAGTTGGGGCCGCCTTGGTGCGAACAGTGTCTTCATTGATCACCACTTTTGAAATATCGACACGACCGGGCAAATCGAACATCACGTTCAGGAGTGTTTCTTCCAAAATGGCCCGCAAACCTCTCGCCCCAGTTCCTCGCGCCAAAGCCTGATCAGCAATTGCGTCAAGCGCTGGCTCGGATATCTCCAGTTCGACATCCTCGAACTCGAAAAACTTCTGGTACTGCTTCAAAAGCGCATTTTTGGGTTCGGTCAAAATCTTGATCAATGCAGCGCGATCTAAGTTGTGTACCGCACCCACCATTGGCAAGCGGCCCACAAATTCTGGAATCAGTCCAAAAGCCAGTAAGTCCTCGGGAAGGACTTGAGCAAAGAGGTCCCCGGCGTCTTTTTCGGCTTTGGTGCGCACCGTGGCGTGGAATCCAACGCCCTTGTGACCAATCCGCTGCTCGATGATCTTGTCCAGGCCAGCAAAGGCTCCACCGCAAATGAAAAGGATGTTCGTGGTGTCGATTTGGATGAATTCCTGATGAGGGTGCTTACGTCCACCTTGCGGTGGAACTGACGCAACCGTTCCCTCGAGAATTTTCAAGAGGGCCTGTTGAACGCCCTCACCTGACACATCGCGAGTAATCGAGGGATTTTCGCTCTTGCGAGCAACTTTGTCGATCTCATCGATGTAGATGATCCCAGTTTCAGCTTTTTTGACGTCAAAGTCCGCCGCCTGGATCAACTTTAAAAGGATGTTCTCCACGTCCTCGCCCACATAACCCGCTTCAGTGAGAGCGGTTGCATCAGCAATAGCAAAGGGCACATTGAGCATGCGGGCCAAAGTTTGGGCCAAGTGCGTCTTACCGCAACCAGTTGGACCAAGCAGAAGAATATTGCTCTTGGCCAACTCGACTTCGTCTCGACGGGCGATACCGGTCTCTTTTTGATACTGAAGTCGGCGATAGTGGTTGTATACGGCAACCGCCAAAACCTTCTTGGCTTGCACTTGGCCAACGACATAGTCGTCGAGGAAAGCACAGATCTCTCGAGGCTTGGGCAACTCTTCAAGCCGAAGATCAGCGGCTTCGCCGACCTCTTCTTCGATGATTTCGTTACAGAGGTCAATGCACTCGTCGCAGATGTAAACCCCGGGACCAGCGATCAGTTTCTTGACCTGCTTTTGCGACTTACCGCAAAAAGAGCACTTCAAGATCTCCCCGGTATCACCAAATTTCGCCACGTTCGACCTCTCCTCCGGCTACCAGCCTGACACATCTTTCCAGTTCTTCGGTCGGATGCCGGGCAATCTTGAGAAATCAGCGAATAGGACCGGTTCGATCTACCGATGAGCGGGACGAAATGACCTCATCGACTATGCCATAGGCCACTGCTTCATGGGCTTCCATGACGAAATCTCGGTCAGTGTCGGCATGAATGCGGTCAATTGGCTGGCCAGTGTGCAGGGCCAAAATCTCCTCGAGGAGGTCGCGCATCCGGAAAATCTCCTTGGCGGCGATTTCCAGATCGGTCACCTGGCCGTAGCCCACTTGGCCGTACGGCTGGTGCAACAGGATCCGGCTATGAGGAAGTGCCAGACGCTTGCCCTTGGTGCCTGCAGCCAAAAGCACTGCGGCCGCGCTAGCAGCCTGTCCGAGACAAATAGTGGCAATGTCATTTTTGATGAATTGCATCGTGTCGTAGATAGCGAAAAGGGCGGTGATGTCGCCACCGGGACTGTTGATGTAGATGTTGATGTCCTTGTCCGGATTTTCGCTCTCCAGATGGATCAACTGAGCACACACCAGGTTGGCAATCGTGTCGTCGATAGGCGTCCCGAGAAAGAGGATATTCTCCTTCAGAAGGCGGCTGTACAAGTCGTAGGCCCGCTCCCCTCGGTTCGTCTGTTCTACGACCGTGGGTACGTAGTAGTTGAAGGCTTCAAGATTCATTGGTGGTCCCTTCAGTGCTCAAGTTCTTCTTCACCGTCGTGATGACCAGCATCATGATCGGCTTCGCTGTGTCCGATAACGGTGTCTCGGTCGAGAACCGCTCCCGATGGGTCGACATATTCGACCCGATGGATCAGCCAATCCAAGGCCTTGGACTTGGCGATTTCAGCACTCAAGTCAACGAGCGCATCGTTGACTTCGTAGGTCTCCCGAATCTGCTCGGCAGTCACAAAGCGAATCTTCTTCTTCTTGCCGACCGAAGACTGTGCCTCGCGAAGCGCCGCATCGTTGCTTCGTGCCGCCATCATTTCGAATTCGCGATCAATTTCTTCCTCGGTCGCCAACAAGTTTTCACCAGCAACGATGGCCCTCAAGGCCAAATCGACCTGTACGGCCTTTCGACTTTGGGGACGCATGCTTTCCACGAATGATCCCGGATCCTGACCCGTTCCTTGGAGCCACTGACCCAGGTCGAGTCCCTGCATCTGAAATTGACGAATAGTGTTTTCCACGCGGCGCTGGAGATCGGCAGCCACCATGGATTCGGGAAGATCGACTTCAACCAACGCCGCAAGAACATCAGTAACTCGCTCGATGAGACCGTTGCGCACTTGATTCAATCGACTCGCTGCCAGGCGTTCGCTCACTGATGAGCGCCAATCGGCAACGGTTTCGAAGCCGTCGATGTTCTCGCTCACCCAGGCATCATCCAGAGTTGGAAGGACCAACTCCTGCACAGCATTGATGGTCACTTCGAAATCAGCTGGCTCCTCGGTTCCCGACGGTGTATCGGAGAATCTGAGGACAGCCCCTTCTTTTTGACCGCGTAATTGCTCGTCGAAGGATGGCGCAACCCACTTCTTGCCAACTTCGTAGGACCATTCGTCGACTGCAAGACCAGGGACTGGTTCGCCATTGCGAGTTCCGATCAAGTCGACAATGACAAAATCTCCATCGGCAACTGCCCGGTCAACCTTGGTCAGAGTTCCGAGTCGGCGCAATTCAGCATTCACGACATCATCGACTTCGTTTTCTTGTACGTCGATCGACTGAATCTCGACCCGAAGCCCGTTATAACCCGGCACCGTAATGACCGGCCGAATTTCACAGGTGGCATCGAATTTGACCGGACCCTCGGCTTCACCGTCCACGATGGTGATGTCGGGAGCGGCCACGATGTCGACATTGTGCTCCCGCACCGCGCGCGCCAAGTATTGGGGAACTCCGTCGCGCAAGGCTTGTTCGCGAGCGGCCGCTACTCCGATACGGGCCTCTAGGACCTGACGGGGAGCTTTACCCGCCCGGAAACCGGGAAGACGGACCTCTTGGGCGATTTTGGCAAACGCAGCATCAATGTGCTGCGCAAACTCATCCTCGCCTACTTCCACCGAGAGTTTGACCCGATTGCCGTCCAGCGTTTCACATGTCGTCTTCACAGGGATGGAAGTCTACCTGTGGTGTCGCATGGTGGACCCACGGTGAGGCATGATTGATGTATGCCCACGTGGAAACCCCATGCTCTTGCCAAACCTCATGCCGACCAACTCGACCTGCGCATCGGAGATCGTGTCGTCGCCACCAGTGATCTAGCCGACGTCCCGGCTTCAACCGCTGGCAAGGTCCTTTTGGCCAATGGGTTCAACTGGCAGCGCTACCGAGTCCTCTTCGAAAATGGAATCGAACTCGGCGATCTGGACAATCGTCACATTGCCCCGACTGGTCGAGCGGCCAAGCGGATCGCCAAAGCGGCCCGGCGTTGAGCAGTCGATAATCCTCGGCTATGGATGAACAGACGCGTCTCGGAGCCGATACGTCTCTGCGTCAACGCTTTCCCAGTTTGATTGGCGAGCCCGGAGAGTGGGCGCGATTCGATGGACCGTCGGGAACCCAGATGGTGGACACGGCCCTGACAGCAGTTAATGAATGGGTCCTGTCCGGTGATACGGCCGCGGTTGGTGGACCATTCCCTGCAGCCCAGCGTTGCGCCGAACTCTTGGAGCAGACCCGATCACTTCTCGGCCGACTCTTTCGTGCCGACCCTCAGGGATTCAGTTTCGGACCGAATACCACCTCGAACAACATGGCCTTGGCCAACGCCGTGAGCGAAACACTCGGACCTGGCGACACAATCGTCAGCACCCGACTCGACCATGATTCCAATGTCATGCCCTGGCGACGAGCCTGCCAGCGAAGCGGAGCCCGTCAGTTGATGGCTGACTTTGATCCAGCCACGGGAGTTTTGAGTGCCGAGGCGGTTGTCGCCCTCATCGATGAGACGACGCGCTGGGTAACACTTCCCATGGCCTCGAATCTCTTGGGGACCATGCCCGATCTGGAGCCGATCATCGATGCTGCCCACCAGGTTGGAGCGCGCGTCTTTGTGGATGCCGTTGCTGCCGCGCCTCATCACAGCATCGATATTTCATCGCTGGGATGCGATGTGCTGGTGACATCGCCATATAAATGGTACGGACCCCATAGCGGTGTGCTCTGGTGTCGTCCGGAGATCATGGACGAGCTCGATATCTGGCGGGTTCGCCCCGCTGGTGACACTGGCCCCCGAAAATTCGAAACCGGTATGCCCAACTTCGAAGGTATCGCCGGGACTGCTGCTGCCGCTCGCTTCCTCCTCGAAGAAGGACTGGACGGTGTGGCCCGATACGAAAGCGGAATCTTCAGTCGACTCTGGGAAGGATTGGGCCAGATAGTCGGTGTTCGCCGCATCGGGCCCACGAAGGCAGAGCGACGCGCCCCAACCGCCGCCTTCACTGTTGAAGGCGTCGCCCCCAGCGTCGTCAGCTCGCGACTTGCTGCCGAAAAAATAGCGGTCTGGGATGGTCATGCCTATGCCGTGGAAGTCGTGGAGCATCTTGGACTAGCCGAGACCGGTGGAGTGGTGCGAGCAGGCATCGTTCGGTACATCGATGAAAGCGATGTGGATCGTCTCTTGAATGCTGTGGAACGCATCGCGCGACACCACTGAGATTTATACCGCCAGCTAGTCCTTGTCCGTATTCTTCGATCGGTTGATCTCCAACCGTGTCGCAAAGACCGCAGCCTCGGTGCGACGTTCCATATCGAGCTTGGCCAACATGTTGCTGACGTAGTTCTTGACTGTCTTTTCGGCCAAATGAAGTCTCTGCCCGATTTGGCGGTTGGTGCATCCTTCGGCGATGAGATCCAGTATTTTTCGCTCTTGTTCGGTGAGTCGAGCCAGACGCTCGTCTTCGGGGGCCGGTTCACGAAGTCGTCGCAAAACTCTTCCGGTCACCGCAGGGTCAAGCAGAGATTCACCGAGGGCCACTCGTTTCACCGCTTGCACCAACTCGTTTCCCCGAATCTGCTTCAAGACATAACCCGATGCGCCAGCCATGATGGCTTCGAAAAGAGCTTCATCATCGCTGTAGGAAGTCAGCATCAGGCAGTAGATATCGGGGAATTCGCTACGAACTTCGCGACAGACCTCAACTCCGTTGCCATCGGGAAGTCGAACATCGAGGATGGCCACCTGCGGACTCGACGCCTTGATACGGGCAAGCGCCTCGGCTGCCAGACCAGCCTCCCCGACCACGGTGATTTCACCTGTGGACTCGAGGAGAGAGCGCACTCCTTGACGAACCACTTCGTGGTCGTCGAGGAGGAAAACAGTAATCATCCCGGACATGTCTGGAGTCTGCCTCGCTCCACCGAACCTCCTTAGGGTCCAAGGTCACATTTACAGCGCTTTCGGACCATGTCTGGGCTCCAAAGACAGGTCGTAACCTTTCCCGATGGCGTCGGAATCAGTGAGATCGACCTCGAACTCGGCCGAACTCGATGATGCCGTACTTCGCCAAGCCCTCGAAGAGGGTCCTGATGGTCTTTTGATCGCCGACTCCGCCGGAACCATTCGCTTCGTCAATAGTGCCCTATGCCGAATGACGGGCTACGCGCCGAACGACCTTCTTGGTCAGCCAATTGAGGTATTGGTACCCGACCGAATCCGACGACATCACAAAGATTTGCGAAATGGATACATCGCCGAGCCCAGACCACGTCCTATGGGTCGCGGCCTTGCCCTGACCGCCACTCGTTCCGACGGCTCAGAATTTGCCGTCGAAATCAGTCTCTCCCCGGTCTCTGATACCCGCGAACGTTTTACGATCGCCTCCATTCGCGATATCAGCGAACGGCTCGAAGAGGCTGAGCAACTTCGCAATACTCAAGAAATGCTGACGCTGTCGAGCGAACGCGAGAGGATCGCTCGCGATCTCCATGACACCGTGCTTCAACGACTTTTCGGACTGGGACTCGAAATTCAAGCGTTGGCAATGAAGGATTCGGGGACCGCGACCCCCCGACTGGAACATGCTGTTGACGAGATCGACCTCATCATCAAAGAAATCCGAACCAGTGTGTTCACTCTCGGAGCCGCTCGACGTGAGGGTTCCTTAGGCCAAGAACTGGGTGACATCATCGCTCAGGCAGCGCGTGTCCTCGGCTATTCACCCCGGCTCAGCATTGAAGGCCCGTTGGAGAACATGATTTCGGCGCGCATTCGTCCAGATCTCACCGCATCATTGCGCGAAGCACTGGCCAACGTGGCCCGTCACTCCCGTGCCACCACGGTTGCGGTCGACCTTGTTGTTCACGACTACTCCTTAGTGATGAAAGTGACCGATAACGGAAGAGGCCTTCCCCTTGACGCCATGTCCAAAGCCGGTAATGGATTGCAAAATATGCAGGCTCGAGCCCAAGACCACGGTGGCTCATGCGTTCTTCGATCTGAAACCAATGGCGGTACCACTGTCGAGTGGACGATCAGCCTCGCCTGATCTCGTTCGATCACAGCAACGGCGCGGTTCTCGTTGGGACCAAAGTCCCTAGGACTCCTATCCGAACTCCCTGAAGTGGCACCCCCGAGAGACGGCAAGGTGGAGCCTATGAATCGAGATGATCGCTCTCTTGTGACCTGGGGTTCCTTCGGCGTAGCGGTGGCGGCCCTATTCGTTGCCATTGCCTCCCTCACTGGATTTGCCGAGGGCGGGTCATCCAGTTCGTCGGGAGACAGCGGGCCAACCATTGTCGACGTTCAACTTTCCGAGTTCGCCATCACTCCGGCGGCCATTGTCGTGCCACCCGGCAAGGTGCAACTCCGCGTCACCAATATCGGATCCATGGTGCACAACTTCTCCATCCCGGCATTGGAAAGAAAGACCGCTGACCTCATCGCTGGCGAGTCCGAAGTTCTCGATCTCGGCGATCTCAGCCAGGGAGTCTTCGATGCGCTGTGCGATATCGCCGGCCACGCCTCGTCTGGCATGGTGGCAACATTGACCGTCACCACCGGAGCCACTGCCTCCACAGGAAGTTCCGGAGCAGATGGATTGCACGGTTTCGCCAATTGGCAGGACCTGGATCAAGCCATGGAGGTGAGAGCTAAGGCGTATCCAGCCAACACCATGGGCGAAAAGGGTGGTCAAGTTCTGGTTCCTGAAATTGCCGCCGACGGCACCAAAGTCTTCTATCTGACAGCAAAAGAAGTCGACTGGGAAGTCGAGCCCGGCAAGATTGTGAAAGCCAAGACGTACAACGGTGTGGTGCCCGGTCCGGAAATTCGTGTTCAGGTGGGGGACAAAGTGCGCATCGTTCTCAAAAATGAGTTGAACGTCTCCACCAACATTCACTTCCACGGCATTCGGGTTCCCAATGCTTTCGACGGAGTGGATCCCTACACCCAAAAGCCAGTGATACCAGGCGACACCTTCACCTACGAGTTCCCCATCTTGGAACAAGCCGTCGGCATCTACCATCCGCACCATGACGCCCAGGTCCAAATTCCCGACGGCATGTTCGGTGCGTTCATGGTCGGTCAGATGCCTATTCCGCCAGCGCTAGCAGCCAAGGGCTACACCCAGATCGATAAGGAAATGACCATGGTGCTGAATGACGCCGGGACCATCGGCCTCTCGCTCAATGGAAAGTCGTTCCCAGCGACCGAGGCCTATACCTTGCGCGTCGGTGAAGTGATGATGGTGCACTATCAAAATGAGGGTCTGAGCGGCCACCCTATGCACCTGCATCAGCCGGTGGGTTGGATCGTGGCCAAAGATGGACACCCACTCGACGTACCGCTTCCGACCGACACCATCTGGGTCTCTCCCGGTGAGCGTTACACGGTGCTCTACAAGGGCGAAGATACCGGAGTTTGGGCTTGGCACTGCCATATCTTGAGCCACGCCGAAGGCCCACAGGGAATGTTCGGAATGGTCTCGGCCTTGATCGTCACCCCATAGTCACAATTCGACAATGTCCCCCGAACCAATCTCCCCACAATGACTGTGACCCACCATCGTTAACGACACCGTGCGAACCACCCGCACTTCAGAGACTGGTCGTCGGAGCAATGGTCGCAGTGTCGAAAAACCCGCACTCTGCCGACTAACGTCACAAGTGATGCCGACGACGAACCAGCCTGCTCCCTCGGCCCCTCTCTCTCCCAACGCAGTCATCGATCCCTTCGTGGACGGTCGTCGCGCTCGCGGAGCACGCAACAAGAATTCCGTTGTTTCGGCACTTTTGGAGTTGTACGAAAGTGGCGAGGTTCAACCCTCAGCCGCACGAGTTGCTCAACTGGCCGGAGTATCCGAGCGATCGGTCTTTCGCTACTTCGACGATATGGAAGATTTGGCCACCACCGCCGTCTCGATTCAATGGGAACGGGTCCAACCGTTCTATCGCGATCTACGTTCTCACGGATCGTTCGAGGAACGACTGCAAAACATCATCGATCATCGTCTTGCGCTCTACGACAAGGTCAGTGGTGTCTATCGCGTTGCTCTCGTCGCATCTTTGCGCATCAGCGCTGCCGCCGAAGCTGTCGAGCAACGACGCTCCTACCTGCGACGCCAGGCTCGCAAGCAATTCCAGACCGAAATTGAACGCCATTCGCACCCTTTGGCCGCGGCTTCCATTGTGGACTACTCACTCAGCCTGGAAAGTATCGATTACCTTCGCCGCAGTGCCGGGCTCGACAATCAGCAGATCAAGAACATGATCTCTGAAAACTTACGCTCGGTCCTCGTACCGTAGTCGCAACACTCAGTCCAGGAGTTGGTAGGTTCGGCGCCACTGCGCCATGGCTTCACCCAACTGAGCGACGTGCATTGGCGGCGATATCAAATAGCCCTGTGCGCTATCACATCCAAGTTCGCGAATGATTCTCCATTGATCGGCAGTTTCAACACCCTCGGCGATCACCGTCAGTCCAAGTGAGTGCCCAACCTCGACACTCGTACGCACCAGAGGATCAGGTTCACGCGATGACGTTTGAATGCGATGCACAAGAGTGCGATCGATCTTCAATTCTGTGAATGGCGCGACCAATAGTCGCTCGATATTGCTCGTACCGGTACCGAAATCATCAACAGCCAACCGAAATCCTGCCAATCGCAACCGAGTCAAGATGGCCAACGACGGGGCAACATCAGTGATCGGGGCAGTCTCGGTGACTTCGAAGGTCCACGCTGTCGGTGGAGCCGAACTCGCAAGATGCCGCACTGCTCGCCGAGGGAGTTCTTCGTCGTCGAGGTCGAGAACCGAAACGTTGAGCGAGACATCAGGAATGGTCTTCAAGAACTCATAATGGAGCCGATCGTGCCCCGCCATGTACATCACCTTGTCCAAGAGTTCGTGAGTTCGCTGTTCGCGTTCCACAATCTCCACGAGTACCGCGGGGGACACCGAACCATGTTCGGGGTGGTTCCAACGCACCAAGGCCTCAACGCCACAGATCTCACCCGAAACTGTCAACACCTTTGGTTGATAGGCCAAGTGCAAGAATTCCAGATCCAACAGCAGGTCGGCGTGAATCATTACTTTGGGCCCGGTTGGATCAGCGGTTCCGGTGGCCTCGGTCCAGTCCTGCATGGCCGCCCGAAGCACATCGAGTGAAAATGGCTTGGAAAACGTCCCAATTACTCGCAATTTGTGCAGTTCGGCAATCCGACCAGCGGATTCGAGTAGTGATTGGTCGGCTCCACTCACCAAGATGACGGGAAGTCCGCGATGACGCCTTCCTAGATCGCTCATGATTTCGATGCCATCAACCAGGCCAAG
>JBEIGJ010000049.1:0-14115 GCA_040381935.1 Acidimicrobiaceae bacterium
ATGCAAATCCTGTTTCACGAAGCACCTATGCCATGATGGTTTTTCCGGGGTTCTGCGTGCTTACGCCAAATTCCAGGGGTTGCGAAGGGAAACATATGGGAGATCACCAAAAAGGCACTGCCCGCCAGTCCCCGGTCTTCGATCCCTTCGACCCAGCATTTCGCGCCAATCCGTATCCCTTTTACGCCGACTTACGCCAGTTCGACCCGGTGCACCGCACACCGCTCGGGACCGTGATTTTGACTCGCTATGACGATGTGGCCTTGACGTTGCGAAGTAATGACTTCAGCCGCGATATCGAAGCCCACGCCAATGAGCCCACCGATCCGGTCCAACAGGCCAAACGGGCACGACGTCGCAGTCGTGATGGAGCCAAGTCGATTCTGAACCTCGACCCGCCGGACCACACTCGCTTACGCCGTTTGGTCAGCAAAGCTTTCACTCCTACGGCCATGGAACGGCTACGACCTCGGATTCAATCTCTCGTGGATGCCGTTCTCGACCGTGCTGCGGACAACGGCGAACTGGAACTCATCGATGAGATTGCCTTCCCCATTCCCTTCCAGGTCATCTCAGATCTCTTGGATATGCCCGTCGATCGCGCCGAAGAACTGCGCGAATGGAGTCAAGTCATCACCTTGGCCCTCGAGCCCACATCGACCCTTGAAGACCTAGAACAAACCGATGCTGCATTCGCTCAATTGATCCCTTATCTCTTGGACGTGATCGAAGTTCGCCGACGAAACCTAGGGGACGACGTACTTTCTTCGTTGATCATGGTCGAAGAAGACGGTGACAATCTGAGCATCCAAGAACTGATCTCCTTCGTGGTCCTGCTGTACATCGCCGGACACGAGACCACCGTGAACCTCATTGGCAACTCCATGCACGCGCTGTTGTCGTTCCCCGAACAAATGGACTACTGGCGCAATCACCCCGCCGACGGTTCAAAGTTCGTCGATGAACTTCTCAGGTTCAACGGTCCGGTACAACAAACTGTGCGTGTTCCCCTGGTCCCGGTCATCTATGAGTCACTGAATGGGCCGGTCACTGTCGAACCCGGAACAGTGGTCACAACTGTGCTTGGCGCCGCCAATCACGATCCATCAGTTTTCGAAGCCCCCGACACATTGGACCTGACCAGATCAAACGCCGCCCGCCACATGGCCTTTGCTGCCGGCATCCACTATTGCCTGGGATCGAACCTGGCAAAACTTGAAGCTGAGATAGCCGTGGGATCGTTGATAACCCGCTTTCGAACCCTAGAACCTGTTGGTGAAATCACCTGGCGCGATCGTCTCACCATTCGCGGCGTCGATCACTTACGACTCAACTGCCGTTGAGGCGCAAGTGATCGAGCATTCTTCCTCTATCAAGACTTTCGACTGTGGTATTTGACCGCTCGATTGCCGTGCTCATCGCGCGTATCGAAATCAACAGATAGATCTTCGATCCATTGAATCTGCCCAGATCGTTCCATCAGATCAGGAGCAACAACTAGGGCAGCTATTGCTCGTCCCACACCAAGTGGAGTCTGTGCTTTCGATAAATCCATACCGCGATCCCCCGAGGCAGCCACGATGAACTCGGTGGCCACCGATCCCGGGTACACCGCGCAGCAAGCTATGTCATAGGGCCGGAGTTCGATGGCCATATCGGCACTCAATCGATCAAGTCCCGCTTTTCCCGCACCATAGGATGAACTGAAGTGGTACGACGAGCCTCCTGGCGAGGACACATTGATGATGACGCTGCCTGGACCTGCCTCCAGCAAAAGTGGAGCCGCATACCACGACGCCACATAGTGGGCGCGCAAGCCGATGCCAACTTGGTCATCCCAAATCTGGAGCGGATGCTCCCAAAAACCTCCTGACCAGGCTGGCTTATCGGGAATCTTGTAGACGTTGTTGACCAAAATATCCACGTGTCCGAAGTCGTCGCGAACCTTTTGGAAAAGTGCAGCAATCACGGCATCTTGTCCATGATCGACTTGAACGGGGATTCCCCGCCCACCCGCGGCGTCGACCATGGCGGCCGTGGTGTCGATGGTCAAATCCCCAGACCCAGTCGTTCGTCCGGTCACGTAGACCGTCGCACCACGCTCACCAAGGGCAATAGCGGTGCCGCGGCCGATCCCACGACTGGCTCCCGTGACAACGGCGATCTTGCCTTTCAGGTCCTCAGCCATGAGCAGCCGTGAATTCGACATCGAGACGGGTCAAACCGCGCAACATGAAGCTCGGGTAGTAATCAAAGGTGTTCGAAGCACTGAGCGACAGAGTGTCGAGACGCTTGGATAGTTCCTCCAAGGCAACTTTGCCCTCCAAACGAGAGAGATTGGCTCCGAGACAAAAATGAATGCCCTTGCCAAAAGCCAGGTTGTCCCGAACGTTGTCGCGACTGGGATCGAAGGAGTCAGGGTCAGCGAAAACCTCTTCATCACGGTTAGCTGAGCAAAAAGCGATGATCAATCGCGATCCTTTTTTCAAAGGGACTCCCGCAAGTTCGGTGTCCCTGGCCACCACCCGCCACATACCCTGGGTCGGAGTGGACAGACGAAGAGTCTCTTCGACCACCTTTTCAATGCGCCCGGGATCTGATTTGACCTTTGCCCATTCATCAGGATGTTCAGCCAACAAGCGCACCATCTCGGTCAGCATCTTGGTCGTGGTCTCATTTCCTGCGACCAGTAACTGCTGCACGATGCTTAACATTTCGGGCATATCTAAGGGACGCTTGTCGGCGACGTCCGAATCCTCGTCGTCGATGCGGGCGTTCAAGAGATTGGTCAAGATGTCGTCACGCGGTTCGCTACGCCGCAACTCGATTTGTTCAGCAAAGTAACGCTGGAATTCATTCACTCCTCGTTCGGCCTGGAGCCGTTCTTCGAGAGAGATATTGGTGCCGATACCAGCAATCGAATCATCCGACCACCGCTTGAAGTCAGCCAAACGATCATCGGGCACATTCAAAGCGTGAGCAATGACCTCAACGGGAAGCGGCACTGCAAAGTCGGCGACTAACTCGATCTTCCCCTTTTCGATCCAAGAATCGATGAGGCGTACCGTGATTGCCCGGACCACCGGCTCAAGTTCGGCAATCACCTTTGGATGGAACGCTCGAGAAACAAGCCGTCGATAGCGAGTGTGCTCGGGTTGGTCTGCAGTGAGCATGGTCGGCACCCGTGGGTAGCCCTCGGCGAAGACCTCAGCGAAGCGGTCGCGGGTGCTCGGGTCCATCGGCATTCCTGTGCCCCCGAACTTCGACGAATATGTGTCCGGATCGCGAAGTATCTGCATCACCAAGTCATGCTTGGCAATCATGTACACCCCAATTCCAGGAATGAAATGGACCGGATCCTCCTTGCGCATCGCCTCGTAGTGAGGAAATGGGCACTGCAGAGTTTCAGGGTCAAAGGGGTTAAAGGTACTGAGATCAACTGTCATTGGATGTCTTCTCCTTCTGCGTCACAACGTCGTTCAGGTTCCGGCCAAACGACTGACAACCGGCGCTATTGCTTCCATCACTGAGGAACCAAAGCTGACGTAACTGATACCGAACCGTTCTCGCCGTTCGACAATCCGATCGCAGATCTCATCCAAGGTGCCGATCAAAACATTGGGATGTTCGGCAAAATCCTCGGGGCTCATGGCAAACATAGGTGCCATCTTTTCGCGAGTTTCGGCACCGTCATCGGTGACGATGGTGAAATAGGCCGCGATTTCCAACTCGATATCACTGAAGCGCTCTCCGGCACCCTGCTTGATCCACTCGATCTTTTCTCTGGTGGCCGCGGCTGTCGAGGATCCGACGCCTTCGGGGCCCAAACGACCCGATGAGTTGTTGAAGTTGAGGCTGACAATGTCGGCTTCACGTCCTGCGATGGTCAAGATGCGCTTCGCCCCACCGCCAATCATCAATGGTGGCATTTTCCGATTCGCCGGTTTGGGAACTGCCTCAAATCCCACCGCGTGGACGTGTTCACCGCTGATATTGAGTTCACCATCGGCAACACTGGCTCGTAGCAGGGCGATGACTTCCTCAAGTCGATCCAGTCGAACTTTCGGCTGATCGAATTCAATTCCCATGGCCTGATACTCATTGGCCAACCATCCAGCACCAAGACCCAGTTCGAGCCGCCCTTCAGAAAAGAAGTCCAAGGTGGCCACTTCTTTAGCCAACATCACCGGGTTGCGGTAATCGATACACAACACCCGACAGCCCACTTTGATGGTCTTGGTCGCTTCAGCCGCCACGGCCATGGCTGGGATGGCTGCCACGGTTTGCACCGGATGACCGGTGGCCTTGAGAGCCGGGCCAGGTCCAATGACGTGATCAGCCAAATGAAACGATGAAAATCCTAGATCTTCAGCCCGTCGGGCGAGATCCCTCCACTCTTGAGCAGAAGTGGGTGCATAACTTTGTACCCCAAATCGAAACGGCTTGGTCATCGTTCCCCCTGACTTGCCACAACGTCAAACTAACCCGTCAGATTGTTCGACGACGAAATGGGCGCTCCGACTTCGGCGATGTCGCGGTGCCCAGGATCGAAACCAATTCGGCCCTATTGCTCTTCACGCCAGAGGGGATTAGGTTGAGTCCGACTCGGCTGATGATGCACTGATGGAAACTTATGCAGTCATGGAATCCGGGGATATCGATTGGGGGCAGTCGACATGACTGAAGATCTGTTCACGACCCGCGAGTCTTTTTGTCGGATCTGCCATGCGGCATGTCCCATCGAAGTCGATATTCACAATGGTAGAGCCATGGCCATTCGCGGTATTCCCAGTGATCCCATTTTTGCTGGGTACACCTGTATCAAGGGGCGTCAACTTCCCGAGCAGATGACTCATGCTCAGCGCCTCACCGCTCCCCTTGCCCGCAGAACTGACGGAACATTCGAAGCCGTTTCGTCCCAACAGGCACTCGACCAGATCGCCGATCAGTTGAAGCGCATCATTGACACCTACGGCCCTCGCGCCGTTGCCAGCTACACCGGTACGGGCGGATACCAGAACAGCTTGGCCATACCCGTAGCTCGCTCCTTCCATCAAGGGATCGAATCTCCATCGTTCTATACGTCAGTGACCATTGATCAACCGGCCAAGGCCACTGCGCCGTTTCGCGCTGGAATTTGGGAGGCCGGATATCAGGATTTCTCGAACGCCGATGTGATGATGGCTGTGGGCTACAACCCTTTGGTTTCGAGTTATGGGCCGGTTGGCGGTTTGCAGGGCACCAATCCCTTCGTGGTGCTCCGTGAGGCCAAGCGTCGCGGTATGAAGTTGATCGTGGTCGATCCCCGTCGCACCGAACTCGCCACCCAAGCCGATATCCATCTGGCAGTCAAACCGGGAGAAGATCCGACGCTTTTGGCTGGGATGATCAAGATCATCCTCGACGAAGATCTCATCGATCACGAATTTTGTGAACAATGGGTTGGCGACATCGAACTACTTTCTCGAGCAGTCGCCGCGTTCGATGTGGATACCGTTGCTCGCCGGTGCGATATCTCCGCAGACGATCTTGTCACCGCCGCTCGCATGTTCGCATCGGCCCAGCGCGGAACCTGTGGAACTGGCACCGGTCCGAACATGGCTCCTCACTCGGGCCTCACTGAACATCTCGCTATTTCCCTCAACACCATCTGTGGTCGCGTCAATCGTGCTGGGGACCGTTTGGACAGCGGCTATTTCCTCTTTCCCGCAACCCCCAAGCGCGCTCAAGTCCACGCAGCACGACCGCCAGCGACTGGCACTCCATCACGCATCCGCAATTTGCGGGGAATTCGTGGCGAGATGCTCACCACCACTTTGGCTGAAGAGATCCTCACTGAAGGTGAAGGACAAGTTCGCGCCCTCATCGTCAATGGTGGCAACCCGGTGGTGGCCTGGCCCGATCAAGAGTTGACCATGCGAGCTCTAGAAAATCTCGAGTTGCTGGTGGTTATCGACCATCGAATGTCGGCAACTGCCGAGTTCGCTGACTACGTCATTGCTCCCACGCTCTCGCTCGAGAGGGCCGATGTCCCTCATCTCATGGATCGCTGGTTCAACGCGCCGTACACCAACTACACCGAAGCAATCCTTCCGCGTCTCGGTGACGTCCTCAACGAATGGGAGTTCTTCTGGGAAATGGCCCAACGGTTGGGCAGTGCACTGCCACTCGATGGCGGACCGGCCCCCATGGATCGCCGTCCCACTGACGACGAGATGCTCGATCTGGTCTATGCCAAGGGACGGATGGCAATGAGCGAAATCCGGCTCAATCGGCGAAAACTCCATCCGGAATTGGCTTTTGTCGTCCAGCCAGCGGATCCCGACTGTACTGCCCGCTTCACTCTGGCTCCAGAAGACATCGTGGCCGAGTTGTCCGATGTCGCGGTTGAAACCGATGCGGCGCAATTCCTCGGCGTCGATACGGCGGAGTACCCGTTCCGTCTGGTCAGTCGTCGTTTGAAACATGCTCTGAATTCCTACGGACCGGAATTGTCGGCTCTCGGTGCTAAGGGAACTACCAATCCGGCGTACATGAACCCCGACGACATGGAGATCTGCGATCTGGCCGATGGCGATGTCATCGAAATTTCGTCCCCGCGAGCTTCATTGTGGGCAGTGGTCGAAAGCGCTGCCGATGTACGGCCGGGAGTGATCTCGATGGCGCACTCCTGGGGTGGGTCAAGTTTGACCGACGAAAAGGTCCGCGATATCGGCTCTCCCACCAATCGCCTGGTCTCGGTCGACCGTGGTTACGACCGAGTGACCGGGATGGCGGTTCAAAGTGCAATTCCCGTACGCATTCGAATCGTCGAAAACATGAGCGTATGAATCAGGAGACGTCATGACCCCAGTTGAAATAGTCCATGCCTTCATCGGTGCCTTAGAGCGCAATGACATCGAAGCGGCTCTGCAATTCGTCGACGAGTCCTGTGAATACGACAATGTTCCCATCGGCAAGGTCTATGGCCATGAGGGCGTCAAAAGCATCCTTGGCCCGATGTTCGCTCGATGCACCGAGATCACCTGGCCCATACATCGTGAAGCCTCGGCGGGCTCGGTTGTCTTCAACGAACGAACCGACAAATTCAAAATGGAATTCGGCTGGATTGAACTGCAGGTGACCGGCGTATGGGAAGTGGTCAACGACAAGATTGTTCTCTGGCGCGACTACTTCGACATGCAGAGCTACCTCAAGCAGTTCCCAGCAGACAATCCCCGTTGAAATCTGATCTGACCGAACTTATTGGTCAGTGTCCCTCGCCGAGATAACTGGCCTGGATCAGACTGCGATCGTTGGCCATCTCTTTGGCATCGCCTTCCATAGCCAATTCACCGTGACTCAGCACGTAGGCGCGATCCGCAACTTCTAAGGCCATATGAACATGTTGTTCGACCAAGAGCACGCCGGCACCAGTGTCATCGGCAATCTGGCGAAGAATCGGCAACAAACGCTCCACGATGATCGGTGCTAAGCCAAGGCTCATCTCATCCACCATCAACAAGCGCGGACTTACTGTCAGTGCCCGGGCCATGGCCAGCATTTGCTGCTCACCACCAGAAAGCAGCCCAGCGCGGCGATCAAGAATTGCTTCCAATGCCGGGAAGTAGCTCAGTGCCTTCTTCACGTCAGCAGAACCTTTAGCCGCTCCCAGTCGCAAATTCTCGCCGACTGTTAGTTGATAAAAAAGCGAGCGTCCTTCGGGAACGTGCGCAAGACCCTCGCGGGCGATGAGATGGGGACGACGGCCTTTGACCGACTCGCCAAAGACTTTGATATCTCCCGAGATGAGGGGAATCAAACCTGACGTCGTCAGGAGCGTCGTAGTCTTGCCCGCACCATTCGGGCCCAAGAGAGCAACAACCTCCCCGGCATTCACTTGCAGATCGAGATTTCGCACAACCGAAACACCGTTATAACCGGTATTCAAATTTTGAATGTCCAGTAGAACTGTCATTGTCCAGTCTCCTTTGTTGCGCTACCTCCAAGGTATGCCTCAATGACTTTGGGGTCCTGTTTCACTTCGGATGGAGTTCCTTCGGCAATCTTGACGCCAAATTCGATCACGTAGATGTAGTCGCAAACATCAAGAACCAACCCCATATCGTGGTCAACAAGGAAAATCGTCAGCCCGGCATCAATGATTTTGCGTAAGCGACGACCAAGTTCCTGAGACTCGGTGGTATCCAACCCGGCCGCAGGTTCATCCATGCAGACCAGATCTGGTCGAGCTGCCAACGCCCGAGCTGCCGACACTAACTTGCGCTGTCCTTGGCTAATTTCATTGGGGTACTTGTCCGCTAAATCTCCAATGCCGAGGACCTCAAAGGCAAAATCCACGCCACTTCGATCACGTTTGCGTCCGGGTCGAACCAGATCGGCCAGAAAATTGCCCATGGATTGCTTTTCGGCCGCTACTTGGATGTTTTCTTCAACGGTCAAATCATCGAAAAGTTCCAATGACTGCCACGTGCGGCCAAGTCCACGTCTAGCACGGGTATGTACCGGCAGAGCATTGATCTCCTGCCCTTTGAATTCGATCAAGCCAGTTGTCGGCACAAAACCGGTAATGCCATCAATGAATGTGGTCTTACCCGCACCATTCGGACCGATCAATCCCACCAGTTGCCCCGGCTCCACAGAAAGGTCGACGTTATCTACGGCCCGCAAACCGCCGAATGTGACGGACATCCCCCTCGTTTGCAACAGACTCATGAGTTCACTCCAGTCGTTTCCGATTCATTCGCCGAACCCTCACTTTGTAACTGCTCGAGTTTTCTGGCCTCTTTGCGCACTGCCGCATCGGCTCGACGTTGTTTTAGAATTCGTGGCGTTCCGGCCAAACCCTCGGGGTTCTGAATGGCAGTGAAGATCAAACCGATTCCGCCGATCAATGTTGCGTAGCCCGGGTCAATGTGCAAAATGTTTTCCAAGAAGGTGAAGTTAATTCCATTGGGTGCGATGAGACCGGCCAAAACTGCACCACTGACGCTGGCAATACCACCGAGGTACGCAAAAGCCAAGAAGATCAACGAGGCAAAGGCTCCGAAATAAATCGGAGTGACTGAACCGAATCGATATCCCGAAAGTGCGCCACCCAAACCAGCAAGGAAGGCGGCCAGGGCGAAAGCCAGTACTTTGGTTCCGGCCACGTTGATACCCGACGCTGCTGCGGCCCTTTCATTTGATCGCACGGCCAAGAACTGACGTCCTGTTGCCGACTTTCGAACATTGACGACCATCAAACAGAGCACGACGACAAAGACCAAACAGACCACCCCAAACCACACGCTGGGTGGGATGTCGTCTCGACCTTTGAGCCCAGCGATTTTGAGCTTGGTATTTGCCGGGCCGAAGTCGTACCCACCAATTTCAGGCGGCAACACTTTCAGCGCCCCCGCTTCGCCGGCAAACGTTTTGTTCTTAAATACCAACTGTTCAATGGCTACCGCTGCTGACAGCGTAATGACCGCCAAATTCACGCCGCGTACCCGCAAAGCCGGAACTGAAATCAAGGCCCCGAAGCCGGCCGCCACCACCGCGCCAACGATCGGGCCTAGTGGGAATGGTAGATCGGACAAATACTTGGAGAGGAAGAATCCAGCAGTTCCGGCGATGGCCATTTGAGCCAAAGAAATCTGACCCACGAATCCCACCAGCACCACCAGTGACAGCGAAATGACAATGGCTACCAAGGTATTGATCGTCGCTTGCCGCCAGTCGTAACTGAAACCAAAGAGGAGTACGAGCGCACCGATAATTGAAATGACGGTCAAGCGGGTTACGTGCTGGGGACGATTAGCAAAGGGCATCCGACCAATCGTCGCAGCACCGCGAACCGGAAGTGATTTACCGCGCACCACCATGGCCACCAAGATGACGAAAAAGGGCAGTGATTGCACCAATCCCGCCGGAGGCAAGATGCCATCGGGGAACCAGGTCTTCGCTCCCTGGAACTGAACCCACGCTTGCATCATGGCAATACCCATGCCCCCGGCCACGGTTAAACCAAATGACGAAAAGTTCGCCAGCAAGGCTGCCCCCAACGCCGGCACGATCAAGAGCGGCAATGAGATGGTGTCCAAATTGGTGATCGGTGAGGCCAATATTCCAAGGAGTCCCGCAATGACTGTCGAGAGAACCCAGTTCGCGCCGGCCAAAAAGTCTGGTGAGAATCCCAGGACGATGGCGCCTCTTTCGTTTTCAGCAGCGGCGCGCGTCGCCAGACCGAAACGACTGAATTTGAATAAAGCCCAGAGTCCAATGGCGATGGCTATCACCACAACAGCCAGAAATATCTGGTTATTGGGGATGGCTCCGAGATCACCTGGAAGCTTTTGTTTACCTTCGGGAAGAGGCAGCCGAATGCCGCTCTTGGCTGTTTCGCCAAACCGCAATCGAACAAAATCTTGAAGGACCACGAAAACTCCGACACTGGCCACCACTTTGGCCAGTACTGGGGCATGACGGAGGGGTCGAAAGATCAGAAAATGGAGCGCCAGGCCCAGCAAAATTGCCAGCAACATGGCCACAAGAAAGGCCGCTGGCAAGGTGAGACGCTCTCCGGGGAGGTCAATCACAGTCGGCCAATTAGGAAGATCCAAATACTTGCCGGATTCACGGAACCAGTTGACCGGAATCTCGATAATCACCAGCGGATTTGGCAACGGTGGAATATAGAACCGCCCCTCATATCGCAGGCCATAGAACCAATAAGCGATAAAGACCGTTACCACTCCGTTGGCGAAATTCACCACGCCCGATCCGCGATAAGTCAACACCACACCAAGTGCTATGGCTGAGATCAATGCTCCCGTACCGATATTGGAAAACATCGGTGCCAACTGCTTGGGTTCTTGGATGTACATCAGCATGAACACGGCGAAAATCGCCATGACACCAACCAAGGCTCGGCGTTTTTTGACGAACTCGATTAAAGACTGACCCGACATTTAGCGACCCCCGACGAACACTGCGTGTCCTCACGCACTACTTCTGAAATGTGAATACGGGGTGTGGAGAATTTCAGTCCTCCACACCCCGCATTCCTCTGACTATGTCGGAGAATCTCCCCCGAAACAATCGGTAAAGCTACTCACCCCGCCAGATCAGCCTGCGGATCGATGGGGTTGCCGTTGTAGCCGTCCCGGATGGAGACGTACTCCGTGCCCTGCTGTTGCTGAATTCCAATCTGGAATCCACACAAACTTGGGAACGTCGGGTTGCTGCCACACTTCATGGGTCCAACCACTCCCCACTGCGGTCCAGCAAAGGCCTTAGCTGCAGTTCGGAAGGACTCGGCATCAGATGCTCCACTATTCAAGAACTTAATAGTGGTCATCAGAGTTCCGAAGGTCGGAAGGGCGAAGCCGGTGTACTCCAGAGTCGCAGCGTCCTTGCCCAACTCTTCAGCCCAGGCAAAGACGGCCTCGAGATAGGCGTCAGTGGAAGGGTCTCCTGAAATTTCATAGGAGTATCCATAGCCGCCGAAATACCAACCATCGGGAAGGTCTCCGGCCTCACCGACCTCTTTCAGGTGGTTCTGCATCGGCACACCGAAGCACAGTCCAGTGGTCACGACAACAGTGTCGATCTCCAATGTCTTGAGAGCGTCGTACACTCCGATACAGCTGCTAATGGTGACCAGCGGATAGAAGACGTCAGCGTCCTCGGCTCCAGCTGACTGAATAGCTGTGGCCATTTCCTGAGGCCCCGCAGTGTCGGCAACAGCCACACCTTTCACATTGGCCACACCTAAACCTTCGAGAACGGGTTTGGTGAGAGCGGTGAATGCAATTTGGCCTGCCGGGTTGTCGTTGTACACAACAGCCACCGTGTCAACGGTGATGCCTTCTAGCTCTGGGACGTACTTGGCAGCGAATACCGCCAAACCAGCAACTACTCCGGGTGAACCAGGAGTGAAGGCAAAGGCATCAGTCGCTAAGAACTCCGGCGTGGTCACCGGGTTAGCGATGTACACCGGCTTTTGTCCGGCTAGACCATCGAGTAGCGGCTGGTTGCCATTCAGCATGGCGCCAGTAATGACCAACTGAACATCCTCATTGGCCAACATTTCCTGAGCACACTTCTGACCATCTTCTTCTTTGGTGACGGTGCACTTGGCCAATTCAATGGGTCGACCACCGATACCGCCCAAGAAATTATTGGCGTACCAAACGGCGGACTCGATTCCAATGGATGCTTCCGGGAAAGCCGGAGTGCCACCTTCTTGGTTCACGTACCCAATGACAACCGGATCGCCCGACGCAACCCCTCCTGTCCCTCCGGTGTAGGACAAGGCATGGGCCAAATTCTCCTCGCTAATTGGTGAATCACCAGGTGCATCGGTGGTCGGAGCTTCCGATGTCGGAGCTTCCGACGAGGCGGGCGCCTCGGTCGAACTTGAACTATCACTGCTTTCACTGCACGCACCAGCGACCAGCCCAAGAACGGCCAAGGTCGCGGCGAAAGTGACTCTGCGTTTTGTCACGTCAATCCCCCTGTTGTTAGTTCGCGAACATGCGTGATGTTCGTCACTTCTCAGCCTGCCACAGAAGACCTGTCCGGGCAATAGTCGAGCCGTCATGCGGACCCGACGGGTGGCCCCTCTCGATAGTCCCCAAAGGCGGCATCCCGTTCGCTCAGGGCGGCGGTAACCCCCTTTTCAGCAAAGGAACGCATGTAGTCCCGCGAGGGCTGTTGATGGAAACCGAGGGCCTGAATCTCCGCTGTCGCTCGAATACCTGCACGTATTCCCATGACGTCCATGGCCCTATGGGCCGCTCTCTTATTGAGGGCCAAGAGTTCTCGGGGAATCTTGGCGACTCGTTCGGCCATGGCGAGAACTTCACCTTCAAGGGTGGCCATGGGGTGCGCCCGATTGGCAAATCCGCTGGTCACCGCCTCGACCCCAGACATGGAGTCTCCGGTAAGCAAGGCTTCCATACCGCGACGCAGGCCCATCAGCCAGGTTTGCCACTGCATGTCTGGAGGCGACATCAACCGCACGGGCGGGTAACCGATCTGTGCATCCTCGGCTACGTAAACAAGATCACACGCTGTTGCCAACTCGGTTCCACCGGCCAAGCAGTACCCGTGCACCTGGCCGATGATCGGGGTACTCATATCCCACATCTCGAACCAGTTGTTAACCACGTGCCGCGACCACCACCCATCGACGTGGGCGATGGACCGTTCCACATCGGAATTGGGCGATCCCAGGTCGTATCCGGCACAAAAAGACGAACCAGCGCCACGAATGATCATCACCGAAATCGACGGGTCTTTGTCACCAGCGCGCAGCGCATCAAAAAGTGCTCCACGCAAATCGTCGTTCAAAGCGTTGCGTTTGGCCGGCCGATTCAAGGTGAGACGTCGAACCTTTGGCAAAGGCTCATCGATCAACAAGACACTGGCACTGGCATCGGCGGAACCCTGATCACTTTGTGCCATTGCTGTCCTTCGATTTTTCCCAGTACGGGGCTCGCAAACTGCGCTTGTTGATTTTGCCCATGGTGTTGCGGCCGAGATCGTTCACGTATTCCACTGACCGTGGACACTTGTAATGACTTAAACGCTCGCGGCAAAAGTCGATCATTTCCTGCGAGCTCGGCGGTGACATGCCATCGCGAATGATGACCAGAGCCTTGAGCTCCTCACCCATCTCGGCATGCGGAACGCCGATACAGGCCGCATCGAGAACGCTCGGGTGCTGTACCAATATCTGTTCAGCCTCGGCTGGATAGATGTTCACACCACCTGAGACCACCATGTCACTGAAGCGATCGGTGATGAACACGTACCCGGCATCATTGACGTATCCAATTTCGCCCAAAGTGAAGACTCCAGGTGCGATATTCGCCGCCCGCGTCTTTTCCGGATCATTGGGATAGATCACTCCGCGTCCGGTGGCATCTTTGAAGAACAGTCTCCCTTCAGTGTTAGCCGGCAGAACATTGCCCTCATCGTCGAGAACGGTCACCGAAAACGGCGGTATCGGCCTTCCGACAGAACCGGGATTCTCCAGCCACTCTTGACTAGTGATCTGACAGGTCGTCCCAACTTCGGTAGCGCCATAGGCATCGATGAAGATCGGCCCCCACCATTCGATCATCG
>JBEIGJ010000050.1:0-13834 GCA_040381935.1 Acidimicrobiaceae bacterium
GCGAATCGACTTGATGAAGGCGCTGATGACGTCGTAGTGATCATCTCGTCCATAACGAAAAGCAGTGGTGCTCAAGGCTGCCTCGACCGCTTCCAGGCCGATGAGTGCTGACGGGGCGAGCACAGCAGCCACATCGAGAGATGTCAGGATCTGACGACCATCGCCTGCTGATCGAGCCACCAGAAGCTCTGCTGCATCGGCAGTGATCTCACATCCCAAGGCCGACACGCCACGCTCCACCAACGTCTGGAGATCGGTCTCATCGAGGGGTTCGAGATGGAAAAGGGTGCTGCGTGAACGCAGTGGTGCGTTGACTTCGAAGTAGGGATTTTCCGTCGTTGCTCCGATCAGCACGATGGTTCCATCCTCGACTGCGGGAAGTAGAGCATCCTGTTGGGATTTCGAAAACCGGTGAATCTCATCGAGAAAAAGGATGCTGCGCTGACCATGCATCCCAAGTCGCTGTCGGGCCCGTTCGATGACATCGCGTACGTCGCGCACCCCAGCAGTCACAGCCGACAATTGCTCAAAGACCGAAGAAGTCGAGGCGGCAATTGCCAAAGCAATGGTGGTTTTGCCAGTTCCCGGCGGTCCCCAGAGAATGACACTGTTCAACCGGTCCTGCTCCACCAACGTTCGCAATGGACGTCCCGGACCGAGAAGATGTTTCTGCCCGACGACATCATCGATGTGACGGGGACGAAGCCGAGCCGCAAGCGGAGCCCGTTGACGAAGTTCTTCTTCGGCTGCAGCGCTGAAGAGATCACTCATGGCAAGATACGCGAAAACGCTCGGGCGTAACCATCACGTCGGAATTCAGCCACTTCGTGTAACAGTCGATGCGGTGTCATCCACTGCCAGGCGGCGAATTCGACACCATCGGGTCGAGGTGCAATGTCAAGGGTGGGAATCACTCCAAACAGGAACCACTTCTGGATTTGTCCTCGACGTCGATCACCATCTTTAGCCCGTTGGCGAATGTCTTTGGGCCACTCATAGGCAATCCACTCCGGAAGTTCATGAACGAGTCGTACCTGATGGGGACCAAGACCGGTTTCTTCTCCTAATTCCCGCCAGGCCGCGTCCACCGGTTCCTCGCCGATGTCTAAACCACCTTGCGGTAACTGCCAGGCTCCCGGAACATCAGCACGTTCAAAGGCGAGAAGGTCTCCATTTTCGCGACGCACGATCAGGACCACGCTCGCCCGGAAGACCTGTGCCGACATATCAAACCTTGGGAGGCAAGATTCGCAAACCCAATTCGGCAACCTGGTTCGCCTCTGCCGGATTCGGAGCCCCGGTCATGGGATCCTGACCACTCTGCGTCTTCGGGAAAGCAATCACTTCGCGAATGTTTTCTTCACCGGCGAGGATGGCCACCAGACGATCCAGACCAAAAGCAAATCCTCCATGCGGTGGAGCACCGTACGTGAAGGGCCGCAAGAAGAAACCAAATTTGCGGTTCGCCTCCTCATCGCTGATACCCAAAGCCTGAAAGACGCGACGCTGCATCTCCGGCTCATGAATTCGGATCGATCCCGATCCCAACTCCCACCCATTCAAAACGAGGTCATAGGCCAGTGAACGCACTGACATCGGATCACTGGCGAATGCCTCCATATCGTCCGGATGAGGCTGGCAAAAGGGGTGGTGTCCCGGTTTGGGCCTGCCGGTTTCTTTGTCGATACCGACAAAAAGCGGAAATTCGGTCACCCACACATAGCGGTACGGACCTTCGTGTACTGGTGGGCGACCCAGATCATTGCGGAGTTGACCAAGGACCTCACAGGTGGTCTCCCAGGCATCGGCCACGATCAGAATCAAGTCGCCAGGCCGGGCCTCAAAAGCCTTCGTCAGACCGTCCACCTCAGCCGATGAAAGGAACTTTGCCACCGGTGATTCGAATTCACCCGACGCTCCGACCTTGATCCAGACCAATCCCTTGGCCCCCATCTTCTTGGCGCGGTCGGTCAAGCTGTCGAGTTTGTTACGTCCGAACTCATCGGCTCGACCCGTCGCACATAGACCTTTGATACTGGCCGCCCCGGCAAAGGCTTTAAATTCGGTCGCGGCGAAAAGACCGGTCAATTCGACCAATTCCATCCCGAATCGCATATCGGGTTTGTCCACTCCAAAGCGGTTCATCGCTTCTTTCCAGGTGATCTGGGGAATCGGATCGGGGCGTACTCCAGTCACGGCTTCCGCTGCGCTTAAAACCGCTTCGCTGATCGCCGCCAGCACATCGTCTTGGTTGACGAAACTCATTTCTGCGTCCAATTGCATGAACTCGTATTGGCGATCGGCGCGCAGATCTTCATCCCGTAGACAACGAGCGATCTGGTAGTAGCGATCGATTCCTGCCACCATGAGCAATTGTTTGAACAACTGTGGACTCTGCGGTAAGGCATAAAAAGATCCAGGCTCTTTACGGGAGGGGACCAGGAACTCACGCGCCCCTTCGGGTGTAGAGGGCACCAACATCGGTGTCTCTACTTCCACGAATCCCTGACGCTCCATTGCCTCGCGCACTGCAGAGTTCACCACCGCGCGGGTCCGCAAGTTCTTTTGCATGCGCGTCCGACGCAAATCCAGATAGCGATATTGAAGACGTACATTTTCATCGACATCGTCGGCTCGCTGATCAATCGGAAACGGCGGTGTGTCCGCTGAACGTAAGATCTCCACCTGGCAGTCGCCAATTTCCACTTCGCCAGTGGAAAGCCCCGTATTCGCGGTTCCTTCCGGACGCTGCCGGACAATACCGGTGATACGCAAGACGTATTCATGACGCACATCGACTTGCCCGTCGATCACGCATTGCACAATGCCACTGTGATCTCGCAGATCCACGAAAGCTAGCTTTTCGCCGTGCTCACGCCTTTTGGCCACCCAACCGCACACACTGACGGTTGATCCGATATCGGTGGGAGACAGTGCTCCACACATGTGGGTTCGCATGGATGTGGCCTGAGGCTGTGTTTTCATGACAACGCTTTCTGGACTGCGGACCCGAGATCCGGACGATTCACCGTCGATTGTTCCGATGACGACGAGCGCAAGTCACGCACGACCGCGCTCCCCTGAACGAGTTCATCAGGACCGATGATGATTGCGAGGCGAGCCCCGCTCTTATCTGCGGCTTTCATTTGACTCTTCATGCTGCGATTGCCGTACGCACGCTCGACGGTCAACCCAAGTTTGCGCAATTCAGAGGTCACCAGCAGGGCTTCAAAGCCTCCGGTCACGTCGACCACGAAAACATCGGTCTCGCTCTGAATAGGCCCAAAGACTCCCTCATCGTCACAAGCAATCAACGTCCGGTCGAGGCCAATCGCAAAACCGATTCCCGGTGTGGGAGGGCCGCCCAGATCTTCGACCAATGTGTCGTAGCGTCCACCACCGCCGAGGGCATTTTGGGCCGAGTCCAAAGTTCCACCAACGAATTCAAAAGTTGTCTGCCGGTAGTAGTCCAAACCGCGAACCAAGGTGTCATTGATGACAAAAGGAATACTCAACGCCGTCAGCCCGGCTTGTACCGCGGCGAAATGACTGAGAGAAACCGGACCAAGAAAATCGGTGATACGCGGGGCCGTCGCAATCACTGCGTGATCTTGTTCTCGTTTCGAGTCCAAGACGCGGAGCGGATTTCGCTGCAGAGTGATCTGGCTCTCCTCGGAAAGTTCCGCGAGATGACTATGGAAATACTGCTGAAGAGCCGTCACGAAATGTTGACGTCCTCTGATTCACCCAAAGTGTTGAGGTTGAGAACAACGTGCCGCAAACCCACGGCCTGGAGGAATTCCCAGCCCAAGGCGATGACTTCCACATCCAGGTACGGATCATCGGCCCCCAGCACTTCGAGGCCAACTTGTTCGAATTGACGGAAGCGACCGCGTTGGGGCTTTTCATAGCGGAAATTCGGCCCGGCGTACCACACCTTCCAAGGAGTCGCCGGCCGATGTTGGACGAAAGCTCGACACACACTGGCGGTCTGTTCGGGACGCAGGGCTATATGACGCTCCCCTTTATCGATGAAGTCGTACATCTCCTTGGTGACTACATCAGTGGCCTCTCCAACGCGCTGAAAGACTCCAATGTCCTCCAGCAGGGGGGCTATGACCTGCCCATATCCAGCGCCAGAAACCGTGGAAGCGAACACGTCGACGAAGCGACGCCAACGGTCGGACTCCGGAGGGAGAATGTCCCGCATTCCCGGGCTGGTTTGGAATTCACGCACGAGGTGTCAGGCTACCCCGGTCCAGCGTGGCGGTACCTCAGATTTCATCCTCTGCCGTGCCACGACCAGGGACCGAACGGTACGCATCATAGACGCCATCAATCTTCTTGATCATCCGCAGAACTGATTCGAGGTGACTTGGGTCGGCCAGTTCGAATTCGAAGCGCATCTTCGCCACGCGATCCCCCCCGGTATGGGTGCTACAGGCCACGATGTTCACGTGTTGCTCTGAGAGGGCATTGGCTACATCCCGGAGCAGACGAGACCGATCCAAGGCCACGACCTCCACCCCGGCCCTGAACGACGTCTCGGCCGCTGAACCATCCCACTCCACATCCACCAAACGCGTGGCTTGACCATCGGCGAAAGATTCGGCGTTGGCACAGTCGGCCCGATGCACGCTCACGCCCCGTCCACGAGTGAGAAATCCCAGGATCTCGTCACCTGGTACGGGAGTACAACATTTCGAGAGGCGCACCAAGACGTCATCGAAACCGTCGACGTGAATCCCGACATTGGTTCCCTTATTGCGAACCTCGTGGGGCCGCCGAGCCGAGACGGTCAATCTCTCCTCAGAGGTCGACTCCAAGAAGCGGCGGGAAATTTTCTGAGCGAGAGCGCGGGCTGCAACATGACCTTCGCCAATCGCGGCCAACAGAGTTTCGACATCGGAATAGTTGAGGCCCTCCATCTCCAGTTCAAGGTGCGTACTCTCGAGAACTCGATTCAATGGAAGGCGCAGGGTACGCAATTCGATTTCGAGTTCATCGCGACCAGCCTCGATCAAATCTTCACGGCGTTCGCGCGAGAACCACTGCTTGATTTTGTTCAGCGCACGAGCGGAAACGGCAAAGTCGAGCCAGTCGGTTGACGGGCTGGCGGTATCGACTTTGGAAGTGAAAATCTCACAGGTATCCCCAGACTTCAGTTGGTGGTTAAGCGGAACCAGTCGCCCGTTGACGCGCGCTCCGATGCACGTATTGCCGATTTCAGTGTGCACTGAATAGGCGAAGTCAACGGGACACGATCCCTGGGGCAAGGCGATGACGCGGCCCTTTGGAGTGAAAACGAAGATCTCATCTTGATCGAGATCAGTTTTCAGATTTTCCATGAACTGGGCCGGATCAGCGACTTCGCTCTGCCAGTCGATGATTCGGTTCAACCAGTCGATATCGGGAGTCTCGGCATCGTCTTTGTAGGCCCAATGAGCCGCCACCCCCCATTCGGCACGCTGGTGCATTTCGCGGGTTCGAATTTGAATTTCCAGAGGCTTACCTCCCGGACCGATCACCGTGGTGTGCAAGCTCTGGTAGAGGTTGAACTTCGGCATGGCTACGTAGTCCTTGAAACGGCCCACGATCGGATTCCAATGCCCATGGATACGGCCAAGAGCGGCGTAGCAGTCCTTCACCGAATCGACCACCACTCTGATCGCCATGATGTCGAAGATCTCGTCGAACTCTTTACCCTTTTGGATCATCTTTTCGTAGATGCTCCAAAGGTGCTTGCCACGACCAGTCACTTCGGCATCGATATTCAGATCACCCAAATAAGCACGAACATCAGCCATGGCTTTGGCCAAGTACAAATCTCGTTCTGGACTCCGACTACTCACCAAATAATCAAGTTCGGCGTAACGCTTGGGGTACAAAGAGGCAAAGGCAAGATCCTCGAGTTCCTGTTTCAATCCCTGCATACCCAAGCGATGCGCCAGTGGAGCGTAGATATCCAAGGTTTCATTAGCGATGCGCTGTTGCTTTTCATGCGGCATGGAGGCGATCGTGCGCATATTGTGCAAGCGATCAGCCAACTTGATGATCAGGACGCGGAGATCCTTGGCCATTGCCACCAGCATCTTGCGCATCGAGGCAGCCTGCTGAGCCTCCTTGGAATCGAATTGAATGCGATCCAATTTGGTGACGCCATCAACGATGGCAGCAACCTCTCCACCAAACTCGCGCTCGACATCATCAAGGGTGATCTCGGTATCTTCGACGGCGTCATGTAAGAGTGCCGCTACCACTGATGTTTCATCCAAACCGATATCAGCCACGATCTTGGCCACTGCCAATGGGTGATTGATATAGCCCTCACCACTGCGACGAGTCTGCTGGGCATGAGCCCGACGAGCCGTTTCAAAGGCCTTGGTCATCAATAGCGTCGAGGTCCGTGGGTGATTTCGCCGAAAGGACACCAGCACCGGGGACATCTCATCCACCGCAGAGCTTTGCTGCCGTCGCCACGGCAGAAGACGCGTTACGGTCGACATCTGACCATTATCGCAGTGGATGCCGATTTCGACTCGTATGGCCGATCCCGGACTGCGAATCCGGCGCTCAGAAGGTGTAGAGGGACTCCACCCGGGTCGAACCCAGCTGCCGGCGACCATCCAGGGCGGCCAACTCGATGAGCACCGCCAGGGCCACGATATTCCCGCCGAGGGCGGTTACCAGTCGACAGGTTGCGGCCGCCGTACCACCAGTGGCCAGCACATCATCGACCACCAAAATACGTTCATCGGGATGAATGGCGTCACGGTGGATTTCCAACTTGTCCGTTCCGTATTCCAGCGCATACTCCTCGCGAACCACCGCCCACGGCAGTTTCCCGGCTTTGCGTACCGGTACGAAGCCAGCACCGAGAGCCACGGCAATAGGAGCACCAAGAATGAAGCCCCGCGCCTCAACTCCAATAACGCGATCAATACCTTCATCTTTGAAGCGGCTGGTCAGGTCGGCAACGGCGGCCCCTAATGCTGGACCATTTCCGAGCAAAGGGGTGATATCGCGAAAGGTCACCCCCGGAGTCGGATAATCCGCAATGGCGCGAATGAGGTTCTCCACGAATCTCTACCGCCGCTTCTTTTTGCGTGGCCGAGGAGGATGCGTCAACAACGCAGTCGGAGCGGCGGGGGTGATGACTGGCGCTTCTGGCCCATCAGCAGATGGCTGATGGCGACGCACCGGTTTGGCACCGACGGTCGAGCCCGTTGATACCAAATAGGCCAGTTCCTCGCCAGTGGTCAGCGGGCCCCGCATATTCTTGTAACGACCCTCGCGCTCTTTTAACAATGTCAGCAAGGGGGTGGCAACAAAGATCGATGAATAGGCCCCGGTCAACATGCCCACCAACAGCGCCACGGCAAATTCACGCAAACTCACAGCGCCTAAAAATCCAGCACCCAAGATCAGAATCGACAAAACCGGCAGAATCGAGGACACCGAGGTATTGATCGAGCGCATCAACACCTGATTCATAGAAATGTTGCTGATGTCTCCCATTGAGACTCGGGCCCCAGAAAACTTGGCCACATTGTCTTGAACTCGATCAAAGACCACGATGGTGTCATAGAGCGAATATCCCAAGATGGTCAAAAAGGCCACGACCGTCGCTGGAGTCACCTCGAAGCCGAAGAGCGAGTAGATCCCGACGCTGATCACGACGTCATGCAACATGGCGATGAGAGCGGCCGCGGCCATTCGCCATTCGAAACGCCAAGCGATATACATCGCTACCAGTCCGAGGAATATCACCAATGCTCGAATCGCCTTTTCGGTGATCGACCGTCCCCATGACGAACTCACCGAACTCACCGATACATCACCCGACTCGACATTGGCTTGCTTGGCCAAATCGCCTCGCACCGCTATTCGAATGTCCTCGGTCTGATCGCCTACCTGGATGCGAATGGTCTGTTGTGAACCGCTATCCAGCGTCTGAATCTTGGCGTTATCAGAGCGAACCCCATTGGCTTCGAGAATCCGTCGCGCCTCGGTGGCGTCCATCGACTCGGTTTTGGGAACCTGCCAAGCCACACCACCCTGGAAATCGATACCAAGGTTCAACCCGCGTGTGACCAAGGAAACCGACGTCAGAACTATGAAGAACAGCGAAATCGCGAAAGCAATACGACGCCGACCAAAAAAGTTGAACGAGGTCTCTCCATTGAAAAGACGCGACAACAAACTTTTCGAAGGCGGCGATGACGCTGTTGTGGTTTGGTCTGCTTCGCGTTGTTTCACAGTGCACCTCCGGCCAAAGCGGCATCAGTACGACCCTTGAAGAATCGCTTTGGCCCAAACCGGTTGGTCCGTGCCACGAGTACGAACGTCGGACGTAGGAAGAACCAGGACACGATCAAGTCGCACAGAGTCGATAGTGCCAAGAAGAAGGCGAAGCCGCGTACCGATCCAACCGTGAGGTACCACAGCGTCAAAGCACCGATCAACGAGGCAACATCGGCGGTGAGAATGGTCCGCCAGGCAGACCGGAAGCTGCGCTCGGCCGAGCCACGCAGTGTCCGGCCGGCTTTCATCTCATCTTTCAGTTTTTCAAAGAACACCACATAGGAGTCCACGGTGATACCGACCGACACGATGATGCCGGCGATACCCGCCAAACCGAGAGCCAATCCATTGGTACGGGAGAGCAAAGAGATCACGTTCCATTGAATCAAGCCCGAAACAATGATGCCGAGCAAGACCACCAGGGCTAGGACTCGGTAATACAAGAGCATGAAGGCCAAGACCAAGGCGATTCCGACAAGACCAGACACCACTGCGGCCCGCAAGGAATCATCACCCAAGGTCGGTGAGACCAATTGCACGGCCTGGACTTCCAAACGCACGGGAAGCGCACCACTCTTGAGAACTCGGGCCAGATCCTTGGCCTCGGATTCGGAAAACGCACCGGTGATATCGACACCGCCAGAAAAGGAGGGCTGATTCACCGACGGCGCCGACTGCACCACACCATCGAGAACGATGGCCATCCGACCAGAAGGGCAGACCGCAGTACGGGAATAGCACTGAGATGCTCCCACATTCCACAACTGGGCTCCGTCGGGACCCGATTTCAACGAGACCCGCACACCCCACGACCCTTGAATGATGTCGGCCAGAGCGTCGCTCTGGAACACCTCACCGGTGGCAAATGCCGGACCGAGTTGGTACAACTCCGAACCGTCGGTGTTCTCAACGACCACCGTGGCATTCGGATCACTGGGGTCCCCGACTTCGGAAATTCCCGCCGAAGACAAATCCACGTCGCCAGAAACCGGAACCGATCCGGCTTGGGCCGTCACTGGCACCGTGCTCGTCGCGGTTGCTCCGGCCGGCGGAGCGAGAGTTTCAACCACACTGGTGACACTGGCTGGCAACGGACGGGCCGGACCATTGGGAGCGGTCGTGGTCGGCGCCCCATCGGTTCCCGAAGGGGCCGATGAAAGAGTCGTGGACGTCGGAGTACCAGACGTGGTCGATGATGGCGCTGAGCCATCACCCTCCGGGGCAATCGGAACAGCAGCCAGAACGGGACGCAAGAGAACCGCTCCCGTTACCTGAACCAGGCGAATGGCCTCGTCTTGGTTATCAATACCGGGAAGGTTGACCACCACGGCATCGCCTTGGCGAATGATTTCGGGTTCCGACACCCCGAGTGCGTCCACTCGCTCGCGAATACGCTCAACGGCAACATCGAGGCTTTCACTGTTGAACTCCCCAACTGGCTCCTGGGTGACCGCCACGCCTCCTTGTAAGTCGAGCCCCAAAGAGGGGGTGTTACCGGCAATCAGATTGCCGACAAAAGATGACACCACCAGAAATAAGAGACCGGTAATGGAAATGACGAGGCGCCGAGTGGCGAACACCGAATCACTCGCCTTCTTGTTCGTCGGCGGATGCCGGTTCGCCGCCGGCGGGTTCGACCGCGGGGTTGATCCGTCGCAACATCGCATTTCTGGCGATCCGAATCTCGGTGTTATCGGCGATTTCCAACCAGACCACATCACCATCGATGGCATTCACGAACCCGTACATCCCCGAGTTGGTAATGATCTCATCGCCGACCTCAATGGCACGCTGCAACTCCTGGGTTTCACGAAGTCGCCGACGCTGGGGACGAATCATCAAGAAGTACATCGCGCCACCAATGGCGCCCATGAACAACAGGGTGAAGAGAAAACTTCCACCAGCCTCCTGGGAGGAGGTCTCGGCAAGGACTGAGCCGAAAAGGGCGTGACCGTCGAGCAATGCGCTCAGGGGGGTATGTACAGACATCGTCATCTTCCATTGTTACGTGCGGCCAATCCGGCCGCGGATTCGAATCATCCCGTCGAATCCTGGACGATCCTAGTGCCTACCCCCAGACAGCGAGAACCTCTCGGCGTAGGGCCTCGAAACGAGATTCGGTGATGGCTTGGCGCATGCGCGACATGAGATCCAGGGTCCAGGCCACATTGTGCAGACTCAAGAGGCGGGCCGCCGTTGGTTCATTGACTTGGAAAAGGTGGCGCAAATAGCCCCGACTGTGCCGTCGACAGACATCACAAGGACATCGGGCATCCACCGGCGAGTCATCGGTGGCATGTTTCAAATTCTTCAATTGCAGACGTCCTTCGTTGGTGAATGCCGTTCCGTGACGCCCAAGACGGGTCTGCATGACGCAATCGAATTGATCCACTCCCAAACCAACAGCCTCCACGAGAGACGCCGGGTCCCCCACCCCCATCAAATAGCGAGGGCGATTGGTCGGCAGGTGTTCCAAAGCCGCAGCGAGAGCCGGCAGCATCTCGGCCCGGGTCTCTCCGACCGAAAGCCCGCCAATCCCGTACCCATCGAAATCGAGATCTACGGTCATTTCGGCACTGCGCTGGCGCCACAGCGGAGATATCCCGCCCTGGACGATGCCAAACAGTGATTGATCGGGGCGTTCGTGAACCTGACGTGCCCGTGTGGCCCAGGCCCCAGTGCGCTCGACCGCCCGCTGAATCTCCACATCTGGCGAAGGCAAAGGCGGGCAGACATCAAGAACCATTTGGATATCCGCCCCCAGCAACGTCTGCGTGGCAACTGCGGATTCCGGCGTGAAACGGTGACGACTCCCGTCATAGGTGGACCGGAACGTCACCCCCTCATCATCAACGTCGGGTTGCAGAGAAAAGACCTGAAACCCGCCCGAATCGGTGAGAGTGAGGCCAGACCATCCAGCAAATTTTCCCAAACCCCCGAGAGTGGCGATCGTTTCAGCGCCTGGTCGCAACATCAAGTGATACGTATTGCCGAGAACTATTTCGGCCCCCAGAGCCTCGTAATCAGCAGCACTGAGGTATTTGATCGCGCCGCGAGTGCCAACTGGCATGAAACACGGGGTGCGATACATTCCACGCGCCGTTGTGGCCCGTCCAGTACGTGCCGTTCCGTCGGTGGCCTCAATCTCGATGTCAACGGGAAACATCATGCATCCTGTCACGGAGCTCGAACGGGGACGGCTTCATCATCATGTCCTGGTGCCTTCTTTTTCAGAGCGCATGCCGGTCCAAGAGCATGGCATCGCCAAAGGACAAAAAGCGGTATTCGTGATCTAACGCTGCTTGATAGATGGTGCGCCAACGCGGACCGATGAAGGCGTCGATCATCAATAGCAGTGTGGTGCGCGGCAAGTGGAAATTGGTCATCATCAGATCCACCACCTTCCAATCGAAACCCCGGTGGATAAACAACTTGGTTCGCCCCGACAGGGCATCGAAATGAACCGCGCTTTCCAGGGATCGAACAGCCGTTGTTCCAACCGCGAGAACCCGTTCGGCCTTGAGCACCTGATCCATCACTTCGGCCGATACGGAGTAATACTCCGAATGCATGCGATGAAGGAGCGGATCATCTTCGGTGATCGGGCGGAAAGTATCGACTCCGACGACCAACTCCACACGAGCAAGACGGGCGCCCTTAGCCTGGACCGCCTCTAGGAGGTCATGAGTCAAATGCAATCCGGCCGTCGGTGCTGCCGCTGATGCCGGCCGCCGGGCGTAGACGGTTTGGTATCGATCATTGGTTCCCTCAGCATTCTTGGCGGCGGTGAGATAAGGCGGCAGAGGAATCTGACCACTACGTTCGAGAAATTTCAGTGCGTCCCCGTCGTGCGCTAACTCCACGATGAAACTGCCTTCATCATCGGATCGGCCAACGAAAACCACCTCACATCCCGAGTCATGATGTCGCAAGACTTCGCCAGTGCGAAGCCGCCCCCCGGGACGTACCAACGCAGTCCACCTGCGGGATTCGGGGTCGAGTGCTTCCAGCAGCAAAACCTCGACCTGGGCCCCGGTGGAACGTTGCAGAGCCAAACGCGCCGGGATGACTTTGGTGTCATTAACCACAATCACATCACCGGGTTCGATGTAATCCACCAAATCCCGAACCTGACGGTGGTCGATACCGGCGCTCCCCCGATCAACAAGCAAGCGGGCCGCATCCCGTGGCTCGGCGGGAGTTTGAGCAATACGCGCCGCAGGGAGCTCGTAGTCGAAATCAGAAAGCTGCATGAACGATCAGTGGAAAAGATCTGGGGGTGAGTCCAGGGGCGGTGCCACCATCCCCAAATGTTCAAAAGCCGCAGCCATCGCAACACGACCACGCGGTGTACGGGCGATCAAGCCTTGGCGGATCAAAAACGGTTCATAGACATCTTCAACGGTTTCCGACTGTTCGCCGATGCTGATGGCCAACGTCGACAAACCCACGGCCCGACCCGAAAACTGGCGACACAGCGCCGACAGAATCGCTCGGTCAAGTTTGTCCAATCCTCGGTGGTCGACCCCGAAAACTTCGAGGCCCTCACGCGCCGTCTCGGCATCGATCACCCCAGTGCCGCGCACTTGGCTGAAATCCCGCACCCGTCGGAGAAGTCGGTTGGCAATACGCGGCGTACCGCGGCTGCGACGGGCTACTTCTCGGGTCCCGGCCGCATCGATTTCGACCTGCAAAATGTGAGCAGCGCGCGACACGATGGCTTCGATTTCGTCGGTCTCATAGAAATCCAAACGGGCGACGAGTCCGAATCGATCGCGCAATGGACCAGTGATCATGCCGGTACGGGTTGTGGCGCCAACCAAGGTGAATCGCGGCAGGGCCAAACGAATACTGGAAGCAGCCGGTCCCTTTCCAACGACAATGTCCAGTTGGAAATCCTCCATAGCGGGATACAGGATTTCTTCCACCGTCCGACTCAAACGGTGAATCTCATCGATGAAAAGAACGTCACCGGCTTCCAACTTGGTCAGGATCGCAGCGAGATCACCCGGCCGCTCCAAAGCTGGACCGGAGGTGATATGCAATCGCACACCCATCTCCGCCGCGATGATGGTCGACAGTGTTGTTTTGCCCAGACCCGGAGGTCCGGCGAAAAGAAGGTGATCCACTGCTTCACCGCGACGTCGAGCCGCCTCCAAAACGATGCCCAACTTTTCCTTGAGATCTTTTTGACCGACGAACTCTTCCAGGTTCTTGGGCCGAAGACCTACCTCTTCGGACTCTTCCACAGCATCTTTGGGTGCACTGCGCAAGACGTCCTCTTCGGGGACCACATATTCATCACGCACGACGAGATCCCAAAGTACGAAGGGCCAGCCGTAAGAGATCCTCACGATCAAGGGTGACCGGGGCATCACGTAAGGCTTCACGAGCTTCAGATTCGGAGTAACCCAGACCACTTACCGCTTCACGAACCGCTCCCACACCCGCTTCATCAGTGCCATACTCGGCCGCTTGAGGAAGAACCGGCAGCGAGAGTCGATTCTTGAGTTCGATCATCAGACGGTCC
>JBEIGJ010000051.1:0-13615 GCA_040381935.1 Acidimicrobiaceae bacterium
CCCATTGGAAGACCAACGACTGTTTCTCACGCCCATTGGGTACGAAACACACGCGATCTGGCACCCTTTCGCGCCCAAGGGGTGGGGGGGGGTTTAGGAGAAGGGAGGGTCGATCCAGTCGGGGAAGACTTCGGGAAGGCCCTCGCTGACCCTTCCGGTGAACCGTGCTGGCCTCTTCTCCAAAAAGCTCATGACTCCCTCTCGAGCGTCGTCGCTAGCCCCCCGTGAATTGATCGCTCGCGAATCCACCCGATGGGCCTGCATCGGGTGATCAGCACCCAACATCCGCCACAGCATCTGACGGCTAAGGGCCACCGACACCGGAGCAGCATTCTCAGCGATTTCACGGGCGATGGCCTGTGCCGTCGGGAGCAAATCGTCTGGCGCGTGCACACTGCGCACCAAACGTGCCTCCCGTGCTTCGTCGGCACTGATCATCCGCCCCGTATAACACCACTCAGCGGCCTGGGAAATCCCCACCAAGCGCGGAAGGAACCAGCTACTTGCCGCTTCAGGAACAATGCCCCGACGGGCAAAAACGAACCCAAACTTCGCCGTGTCACTGGCCAGGCGAATATCCATCGGCAAGGTCATGGTCACACCGACCCCCACCGCCGCCCCATTGATTGCCCCGATCACCGGCTTCTTCGATTCGAAAATCCGCAAGGCCACCAGTCCGCCACCATCGCGAACCACTCCCGAACGCGCCGCTACGTCGCTTCCACCATGAGCAAAGGTTTCCCCACCGCCAGAGAGATCCGCGCCCGCACAAAAGGCCCGACCAGAACCAGTCACAATCACCGCGCGTACATCGTCGTCAGCATCGGAGGCATCGAATGCAGAAATCATTTCCTTCAGCATCCGGTTGGTGAAAGCATTCAACTTGTCGGGGCGGTGCAAGGTGATAGTGGCGATATTGTCGGCCACGTCATAGAGAATCTCTTCATAGGACATGACGAGGACCCTAATGGGTCGCAGGGGAACCACTTCGGATCGGCCCGTTGGCCTCGTGGAACGAAACCTCTAGGTCACACGTCGAGGAAGCGAGAGGCGGCAATCCCAGATCCCACGGCACCCGCCACCGCACCAATCACCAGCAAGAGAAGCATGATCCAGCGGGCGAAACTATCCGTCACCACCAGTGCGGAGAGTTCCGAATCATTGAAGTCGAGCACCGCGCCTGACCACGCCGAATTCAGTCCCCAGAGACCTGCACAGGCCAACACGCCACCGATCACGCCTTGCAGCAAACCCTCCAACATGAAGGGAATTCGAATGAACCAGTTGGTCGCTCCTACCAATTTCATGACTTCAATTTCACGGCGGCGCGCAAACATGGCGGTTCGAATGGTGTTCCAAATCAAGCCCACCGCCACGATCAACAACACGATCGACATTGCCGTCGTGGCGACGCGGATGAACTGGGAAACCTTCGACACCACATCGAACACATCTTGGGCATATGCAACTTGGCGCACCCCAGGCAGAAGCCTGAATTGCTCCCCGAGTTCCCGTGTGAGGTTGGAGTCTTCAGACAGTGGCACCACTTTGAATTGCGATGGGATGTTCTCTGGTGTCAGCAACCGCAAAGTTCCCGGATCACCAGCAAAGAGTTTTTGAGCCTCGGCATAACTGGCGGCCTGGTCGAGATAACGGAGTTGATCCACGTCGATCACTGACGGTTGAGATCGCAAAGCCTGTTCGATGACTTGGATCTGCTCTGGCGAAGCATCGGACCGTACATACACGATCAATTCCACGTCACCTTTCCAACGGGTGAGCAAATTGTCGAACGCCCGTTGAATCAAGAAGGTGGAGCCCACAAGAAGCAATGAGACCGCCGATGTGATCACCGCTGCGGCGGTCAAGGTCACGTTGCGTTGAAAACTGGCCCACGTTTCACGTAGGGCATAACTGATCCGCGCCAGCATCAGTCGTACACTCCCCGCTCCTGATCGCGCACAATGACCCCACGGTCTAGCTGTACCACGCGACGACGCATCATGTTCACAATGCGCTGATCGTGCGTCGCCATGACAACTGTGGTCCCCGTGGCGTTGATGCGCTCAAGAAGCCTCATAATCCCCTCACCCGTTTGCGGATCGAGGTTTCCCGTTGGTTCGTCGGCGAGCAGGATCAGTGGTCGATTCACGAAGGCTCGGGCTATGGACACTCGCTGTTGCTCACCACCGGAGAGCTGATGGGGAAAGCGATCGTGTTTATCGGATAGCCCTACCAAATCAAGCACTGCTGGAACCTGCTGACGGATGACGTGCTTCGGGCGTCCGATGACCTCGAGAGCAAAGGCCACGTTCTCAAAAACCGTCTTGTTCAGCAGCAGCTTGTAATCCTGAAAGATGTTGCCGATATTCCGGCGCAGATACGGAACCTTCGAGTCCGGCATGGCATTGATGTCCTTACCTGCAACCCATACAACGCCCCGCTCGGGCTGCTCTTGGCGATTCATCAAGCGCAGCAAGGTTGATTTACCAGATCCAGAAGGTCCAACCATGAAGACGAAGTCGCCTTTGCTGATCTCAAAAGAAGCATCGCGAACCGCGGCGGCCTCGCCGTCATAAGTCTTGGTGACACTGTCGAGGCGGATCATAAATACTCCGAGTCGTGGGCGCTCTGCGGGGCAGAACGACCCGACACGATCACTCAGGCTACCAGTGGTGGCCGGTCAGGAATTGTCACCTGATCGACGCCATTGCAAATAACCCTCCATGAAGACGTCCAGATCCCCATCGAGAACGGCTTCAACGCTGCTGGACTCGATATTTGTGCGCAAGTCCTTGACCATCTGATACGGCTGCAGCACATAACTACGAATTTGGCTACCCCATCCAACAGTCGCCTGCTTACCAGCAATGCGATCCAATTCGGCTTGATGTTCCTCTTCGATTTTGGCCGCAACCATGGCGCGAATCCTGTTCATCGCCTTTTCCCGGTTCTGCAACTGACTACGTTCCTCTTGTGAAGAGGCCACTAAGCCAGTCGGCTCGTGAATGAGCCGCACGGCAGACGAGGTCTTGTTCACATGCTGACCTCCAGCCCCTGAGGCTCGGAAAACTTCCATCCGAATGTCAGCTTCGTTGATTTCGACGTCGGGATCGTCCATGACCGGCCACACCTGAACGGCCGAAAAACTGGTCTGCCGTCGACCCTGGTTATCAAAGGGACTGATCCGCACCAAGCGATGTGTTCCTCGTTCCGAGGTCATCAGCCCATAGGCATAGCGACCTTTGATGGTGAATTCCGCCGACATGATGCCGGCCTCGGTTCCCGGCGAGACATCATCAATTTCGACAGTAAAACCCTTCCGTTCCGCCCATCGTTGGTACATCCGCAGAAGAATTTCGCTCCAATCCTGGGCATCAACGCCACCATCTTTGGTGTTGATGTGGACGATGCAATCAGCCTCGTCGTGTTCTCCCGTGAAAAGACTGCGCAATTCGAGATCACGAATCGCCGATCGCAAAGCGTTCAACCCGGCCTCGATCTCGCCCTCTTGGCTCTCATCATCCACTTCGCGAGCCATCTCATGAAGAACCTCGACGTCTTCCAATTGCCCAGTCAAAGAACTGTAAAGGTCGAGATCGTCCTTGGTCACTGCGTATTCAGCATTCAGTTTCTTCGCCAGATTTTGGTCGTCCCAAAGATCGGGCCGAGCAACCTCAACCTCCAGTTCCCGAAAGCGCTCGCTGCGAGCATCGATCTTGAGGTAGATACGCGCTTCGTCCAAGCGGCGCGCTACATCTTTGATTTCGTCAGAAAAATCTCGCATCGGATTCTTAGTTGGTGCCGTGGCACATTTTGAACTTTTTGCCCGAACCACAGGGGCAGGTTGCATTGCGCGGAGTCTTCGACCAGGCGTCATTGACGACCGTGCGAGGCTGAGAAGACGACGTCGCCTGCTGCACGGCATTCACCGCTGCTTCTGGCGCTCCGGTCAGCAACGACGTAGACGCCTCTGACTTCCTCTCCTGGAGGTTTTGCACCAGCGGTTGATTCTGCTGCTCTTGCACGACTTGAACGTGCATGACATAGCGGACAAAGTCCTGAGCGATGCCCTTCATCATCGAGCCAAACATCTCATAGCCCTCACGCTGCCATTCGGCGAGCGGATCCTTTTGGCCCATAGCGCGCAAGTTGATTCCCTCTTGGAGATAATCCATCTCCTCGAGATGTTCCCGCCATCGCTGATCGATGATGCGCAACATGACCTGTCGCTCAACATCTCGCATGACTTCAGGTGTCAACTCGACTTCACGCCGTTCGTAGTAGCCAGATGCATCGGCCATCACCACGTCATACATCTGGTTCGTATTGCGACAGGCCAAAAGCTGACCTTCGGTGAGTTCATTGGGCCAAAAAGTCTTCAACTCTTTGACCAGACCTTCGACATCCCATTCCTCGTCGGCTTCGCTGACGCAATGAGTCTCGATCAATGAATCAACCGCTTCGGCGAGATATTCCAAGCCTGCAACCTTGAGATCAGTTCCGTCCAAGATTTGATCGCGGCGCTTGTAGATCACTTTGCGCTGCTCATTCATGACTTCGTCGTATTTGAGAACGTTCTTTCGAATCTCGGCATTACGTTGCTCGACTGTGGACTGCGCCCGCTCAATAGCCTTGGTCACCATCTTGTGCTCGATCGCCTCGTCATCTGGCAATGCCCGGCCCATGACCCAGCTCAAGGCTCCAGTAGCGAACAGACGCATGAGTTCGTCGTCCAAACTCAGATAAAAACGACTCGACCCCGGATCACCCTGACGACCCGATCGACCGCGCAACTGATTGTCGATGCGGCGACTTTCGTGCCGCTCCGAACCGATGACGTACAGACCGCCAAGTTCGCGAATCTGATCGCCTTCCGCTTTGCACTTTTTGGAGATCTCTCCTAGGAGTTCGGCATAACGCGCCTGTGCCACAACCCGCGCTGCTCGATACTCCTCGGGCATCTGGGCAAGGGGCATCGGTAAGGCGAATTCGTCAGTGAGCGTTTCTGCAGCATGACCCTCAGCCAGGACAGCCTGTCGAGCGAGTCCTTCGGGATTGCCCCCCAAAAGAATGTCCACGCCTCGTCCAGCCATGTTCGTCGCCACGGTCACAGCGCCGAGACGACCAGCCTGGGTCACAATTTCGGCTTCACGCGTGTGTTGCTTGGCATTCAAGACTTCATGCCTGATCCCGAGTTTGGTCAAAAGTCGCGACAGTGTTTCGCTCTTTTCGACACTCACTGTTCCCACCAGGATCGGCTGGCCTTTGGCGTTTCGTTCTTCGATATCGGCAACGATGGCGTTGAACTTGGCAGTCTCAGTTTTGAAAATCTGGTCGGGTTCATCCAACCGCTGAATGGGACGATTCGTCGGAATCGGTACCACCTGCAAGTCGTAAGTGTTCATCAGCTCGGAGGCTTCGGTCTGCGCCGTTCCCGTCATACCGGCCAACTTCTCGTACATGCGGAAATAGTTCTGCAAAGTGATGGTGGCCAGGGTCTGATTCTCTTCTTTGATCTTGACGCCCTCTTTGGCTTCGACTGCTTGGTGAATACCCTCGCTCCAGCGACGGCCTTCCAAAATGCGGCCGGTGAACTCGTCGACGATCTTCACCTCTCCGGCCTGAACGATGTAATCCTTGTCGCGCCGATAGAGCTCTTTGGCCTTCAGAGCAACCTGCAATTGGTGCACCAAATTGCGCTGCACTTCGTCATAGAGGTTTTCGATTCCGAGTTCGGCCTCGACGCGTTCGATGCCCCGTTCGGTGGGCATCACGACACGCTTGTCCTCTTCGACTTCGTAGTCCTCATCCCGCTTCAATGAGCGAACAATGGAGGCAAATCGATAGTAAAGGTTGGCGGCATCGGCAACTCGTCCGGAGATGATCAAAGGCGTACGAGCCTCGTCAATGAGAATGGAGTCGACCTCGTCGACAATGGCGAAGGCATGTCCCCGTTGGACCTTATTGTCCTTGGTTGAAGCCATGTTGTCGCGCAGATAATCGAAACCGAACTCGTTGTTGGTGCCATAAGTGATGGCGGCGGCGTAATCGATTCGCTTTTGGTCTGGGCGCTCGCGGTATCCCGGAATCACCAGACCTACATCGAGACCGAGCCAACGATGAACCCGCCCCATCCACTCCGAGTCACGGCGAGCCAAGTAGTCATTGACCGTGATGAGGTGCACACCGCGACCCGAAATGCCATTTAGGTACGCCGGCAAGGTCGAGACCAAAGTCTTGCCTTCACCGGTCTTCATTTCTGCGACCCAACCGAAGTGCAAAGCCGCGCCACCCATGATCTGGACGTCGTAGTGGCGTTGTCCGATGACACGGTTGGCCGCTTCACGTACCACAGCAAACGCCTCGATCAACAAATCATCGAGAGTCTCACCACGGTCGAAACGCTGCCTGAACTCGACAGTCTTGGCTTTCAGCGCCTCATCGGACAGACTGCGGACCGCAGCCTCCTGGGCGTTGATATCGGGAACCAGACCCTCCAAGGCCTTCAATTTCTTGCCTTCGCCGGCCCTGAGAATGCGGTCGAGAATACTCATGCGATAGACCAGCCTACAGGTGCCAATTCCCCCACTCAGTCGCCCCAGAAAATGGTATTCCCCCGGTTGTAGCGGCCAGACTGAAGGTATGCCCGTGACCGGTACCAGCAACTCCGACTCTGTCGGCCGATCATTGGCCCGAATTGACACAGTTATTTTCGATCTCGGGGGGGTGCTCTCGGTCAATGGCCGACCTTCCGATGTCGTGCGTCGCTTCCCTCATGACCCGCTTGATGCGGTGATGAAAGTGGTCATGGGTGATTACGGCCAAGACACCGACCATCCTTGGCACCGCTTGGAGCGGGGCGAGATCACCATGGACGACTACCGCGTCACCGTGGAAGGGTTGGTCCAAGAAGCTGGTCTCAAGCCCGATACCGGAGCCACCACAGAAAACCGCTCGAGTGACTTCTTTCGTTTCGAACCGTGCGCACCAATGGTCGAATTGGTTCACGATCTGCGATCCGCCGGCTTGCGGGTAGGTGTATTGACCAACAATATTCGCGAGTTCCGGTCACTGTGGTGGTCGATGCTCGACTTTCCCGCGATCTTTCACGATGTCCTCGACAGCCACGAGGTGGGTATGCGTAAACCTAATCCTGCGATCTACGAATTGGCTTTGAGTCGATTGGAGGCAACGGCTTCGCGCACCGCGTTCTTGGACGATGCAGTGAGCAATGTCAAAGCGGCCAATATGGTCGGCTTACACGGGATCTGGGTGGACACCGACCCACAGCCCGCGATCGCTGCCGTCAGGCAACTTGCAGGCCTGTGAGTCCCCTTTTGGATGCGTGACCAGGCGGCACATTCGATAGTTGAGCCCTTCTCGCCGGAGCGTTTGGTGGCGACGAAAGCGTTTGTGGAGTTTCGGCGGCGGCGAACAGCACAACTTTGGCAGCCCCAGCGAGATCGAGAGCATGACCCGCGGCCCGCAAAGTGCTACCGGTGGTGACCACATCATCAATGACCAGAATGCGACATGGTCTCGGCAGAGGCCGAGCGGTGAACACCGGCCCATGATGTAGGCGCTCCTGACGATTACGACCGGTCTGATGACGGCTGCGATCTCGTTTCAGCAGTCGGCGACACGGTAAACCCAGACGTCGGGCCACCGCTCGTGCCAGTAATTCGGATTGGTCGAAACCCCGACGACGTCGGCGGCGAGCCGAGGTGGGAGCCCAGGTGACAACATCGAAGCCCGGATCCCACCTCCCCGATCCACGACGATCGGCCGTCTGAAGTTCGTCTTCCCTCATGGCTTGCACCATGTGGTCGGCCAGGGCCTCTACCGCGGCAGTGCAGTTGTGGTACTTGAGGGCCGTCACCAAACGTCGCGTCTCACCGCTGTAGGCGTCAGCAGCGCGTGGACGACGCCGCGAGCTGAACCGCGGCTCTTCTGGGGGATTACCAAGAAGGCGGCGACACTCGGGACATAATCGTCGGCCATTCGTCAGTACGGACGGAAGCGAACGATCGCGTCCTTCCACCTCCGGCGGAACCGGACGATACAAAGAACTACATCGATGACAAGCAGCCACAGTAAACATGAGATCACTGCACCATGGGGGTATGGCAGAGTTCGACTGGTTAAAAATCAATCCATCTCAGTTTTCGAACCGGTTGTTTCTAGGAAAGATGCCCGAACAAGACCGAATCGAACACCCGCTCGATCAGAGCATTCCACCGCTCTTCATCAAAGGGGTCCATCGAGATGTCATCGAGCACCCGGCCAAAGGTGTAGGCCTGAATGAACAAAGCGATGGCCCTCGCATCGGCTTTCGGATCGATCCAACCTTGGGCTTGTGCTGCCTCAATCAGATCCTGATACCCCTGGTTGAGAATTTGATGTTCCCGAGACATGGTCAATCGATAACGATCATTGCGGTCAGTGGCCGCCAAGGCCACGAGACGTTGCATGCGAATCGGCGCCCGATCCCGGGACTGTAAGGCGCGCCCCAGGGCATAAATTCGCTGGCGAAAATCATCAGCAGACTGACTGTCTTCCATCAGAGAGCGAAACGTCGCGATGGCCTGACGAGTACTTTCGGAGATCATCTCGGCAATGGCTTGCTCCAGGAGATCGAGGAAATCTTTGAAATGGTGATACAGCGAACTGCGCGATATCCCACACCGTTCCAAGACCATTTCGACAGTGACGTGTTCCCACGAATGCAGTTCCAAACAGGCTTGAGCGGACTCGATCAGGATCTGACGAGTGGGATGGGGGGCTTTGGGCCGACGTGAAAGCGATATTGGTGGTGTTGGTGGGTTATCGACCATGTTGCTACTCGAGTTTCCTACTTTTGCATTCCCCAAATGGGGTGTGCGGCCCCCGATGTTTTAGTAACTCTCACGCGCTACGCACAATCAGGCCCGCCAAGACCCGGAACGAAGCCGACGGGAAAACAATACCCGGCTAGGTGATCTCAGGTTGAGCAGCCACGGTCGCATTGCAATCGAGGTCCACTGACCGAGATCCTCCCTGGGTATCGAAGAACGGTAGAAGAACCTGCACCAAGGGCCCGATGCCGAACATGAAGGCCACAGTTCCCACTCCGACAGGCCCTCCAAGGAGGAACCCAGCCACCAGAACGGTGCCTTCGATGGCCGTGCGGGCCAGGCGAATGCTCACTCGCCGTTGCCGCCAACGACGCGAGGAAATGCCCATCATCAAACCATCACGCGGCCCCGAGCCCAAACCAGCTCCGATGTACAGAGTTGATCCCAGGGCCACCAGGCCCAAGCCTCCGGCGACCATCGCGGCCTGCAACATCACATGCTCTGGTTCACCGACTAATGGTTTGGTGAGGTTGACAACAGTGCCGATTTCAATGGCATTCAAAATGGTGCCAACTCCCGGACGTTGTCGAAGCGGCACCCACAAAAGAAGCAGCAACAATCCCACTGCGATGATCACTACCCCCAATGACAATCCCAGATTGTCGGCCAGGCCCAAGTGAAAAACATCCCAGGGCGGCAGACCAAGACCAGCCCGCACGAACAGCGTTATCCCGAACCCAAAAAGGGCCAACCCAAGTACGCAGCGGGTCAGCCGCTCTGGTACCCCTGCGGCCATCAGTATCGGTAACGCTCCGGTTTGAAAGGTCCAGACGGATTCACGCCCAAGTAGTCGGCCTGTTCGTCGGTGAGTTTGGTGAGTTTGACCCCGAGAGCCTCGAGGTGCAGTGCTGCCACCTTTTCATCGAGATGCTTGGGAAGGACGTACACACCGAGGGGATAATTCTCGAGATTGCTGAAAAGTTCGATTTGAGCAATGACTTGATTGGAGAACGAGCAGCTCATGACAAAACTGGGATGCCCGGTCGCACATCCCAAATTCACCAAACGACCCTCAGCCAAAACGATGATTGCATGTCCATCGGGAAAGGTCCACAAATCGGTTCCCGGCTTCAACTGATCGTGTGTAGCGCCACTACGAGCCAGACCAGACATGTCGATCTCAGAGTCGAAATGGCCAATGTTGCAGACAATAGCGTTGTGCTTCATCTTGGCCATGTGGTCGACAGTGATGATGTGGTCGTTGCCGGTAGCCGACACAAAGATGTCCACTTGTCCGACAACATCTTCGATGGTGGTGACTTCGTAACCCTCCATCGCTGCCTGTAGGGCATTGATGGGATCCACTTCCGACACGATCACTCGCGCTCCCTGCCCCCGCAGACTTTGTGCACAACCCTTACCGACGTCTCCGTATCCGGCCACCAAAGCCACCTTGCCAGCAATCATCACGTCAGTGGCGCGACAGATGGCATCAACCAATGAGTGTCGACAGCCATAAAGGTTGTCGAACTTCGATTTCGTTACCGAGTCATTGACGTTGATCGCCGGGAAAAGCAGCTCTCCCCGTTCGGCCATCTTGTACAGCCTCATCACACCGGTGGTGGTCTCTTCCGTCACGCCCTTGATTCCTGCTGCCATCCGGGTCCACTTGGTGGGATCCTGTTTCAATCCACGTTGCAAAAGACCAAGAACAATGGCCAATTCAGCATTGGATGCAGTCGTTGGATCGGGGACTTCGCCGGACTTTTCGTACTCCACACCTTTGTGCAGCAACAACGTGGCATCCCCTCCGTCATCCAAGATCATGTTGGGTCCGTCGCCATCGGGCCACACCATCATCTGCTCGGTACACCACCAATACTCCTCGAGAGTTTCACCTTTCCAGGCGAAGACCGGCACACCAGAGGGATCTTCTGGGGTTCCATTGGGACCAACGACAACGGCAGCCGCAGCATGGTCTTGAGTAGAGAAAATGTTGCATGAAGCCCAACGCACTTCTGCGCCGAGTTCGACCAATGTCTCGATCAAAACCGCGGTTTGAATGGTCATGTGCAGTGACCCCGAAATGCGGGCCCCTTTGAGGGGCTTCGACGCTCCGTACTCGCGACGCAAGGCGCGAAGACCAGGCATTTCATGTTCGGCCAAGTGAATTTCCTTGCGGCCAAACGGAGCCTGAGACAAGTCGGCAACCCGATAGTCCTTACGAGCAGCAACAGATGAGGTACTTGATGACATGACTTCTCCTAGCGGTGGTCAGCAATTGAAAGATAGTGGAACTGAAACAATGACAGTCACCGCCCGGTGACTCGACTCTCCCCAGCCGCAATACGAACGGTGATGCGCTCATGTTCGGCAGCGCTCACTTCTTCGGATTCGTCGATCAACATGATGGCAATACCGTCGCGAATGTTGTAGCGCCGACGGAGACGCGGGTTGTACAAAAATCCCTCATCCTCCAAGAGGTGAAGTTCCCCCTTGTCGATGGGACAGGCCAAAACATGCATCAATTGGGAGTCGAGTGTCATAGGAACCTCCGGGTACCAGGAGTGAGAAGATCATTGAAGAAGCGGTCTTTGCCCATTCCAGACTACGCCACTGAATTGGGTTCAGTTCGGGATGTTCAGACCGATGTGATGGCCGCAATGACCTCTGTGACTCTTTCATCGCACTGGTCGCGATCAGGTGCCTCCAGATTCAAGCGGAGTAACGGCTCAGTATTGGAGGGCCTCAAGTTGAACCACCACGATCCGCAGTCAACGGTGAGACCATCGAGTCGATCCTGATCAAATGAGCCATATTGCGCCGATAACGCATCGATGACTTTCTGCGGATCCTCGACCTGGGTGTTGATTTCTCCGCTGGAGCTGTATCGCTCATAGGAACGCCGCATTTCGGAGAGTGGCTGACCGGTCCGACTCATTTCCTCGAGCATCATCATCACTGCAATCAGGCCGCTATCAGCACGGAAATTATCCTTGAAGTAGTAATGCGCTGAATGCTCACCTCCAAAGACTGCCCCGGTATCGGCCATCAGTTGCTTGATGAACGAATGTCCGACTTTGGTCCGCAAAGGTGTCCCACCATTTTCCCGGACGATCTCGGGCACCGCACGACTGCAAATGAGATTGTGAAGAACGGTGGCTCCCGGATGCTTGCGCAGCATCACTGCAGCCAGGATTGCCGTCGTCGTCGAACCCGACAGTCCACGTCCGAGCTCATCAACCCCAAAGACGCGCTCGGCATCACCATCGAAAGCCAACCCGATGTCGAAGCCCCCTGCGACCACCCGGGCCTGCAGATCACGTTGATTGGCGGACTGCAGTGGATCGGCTGGATGATTCGGAAATGTTCCGTCCAACTCGCCATACATCACTTCAAGTTCCATCAAGGGCAGTCGCTCGAAAACGGCGGGCACCACTAGGCCACCCATTCCGTTGGCGGTGTCGGCGACAACGCGCATCGGACGCATCGAGGTGGGATCGATGAACGAGATGACGTGATCCACGAACGCCGAGAGCATGTCGCGCTCGGTCGTGCGCCCGCGGCGTGCGGCCCTCATTGGCAGGTTGCCATGCAACACCGCTTCGGCTGTTGCCCGTACTTCTTGCAGTCCGGTGTCGACGCCAACGGGCCGTGCCCCCGAGAGACACAGTTTGATGCCGTTGTATTGCGCTGGATTATGCGAGGCAGTGAACATGGCCCCCGGTGCATCAAGTTTGCCGGCGGCAAAGTACAGCAGATCGGTTGACGCCAAGCCGATATCGATGACATCGACCCCGAAGTCCATCAGCCCACGGGAAAATGCTTCGACCAGCTCTGGACCCGACGGACGCATATCGCGGGCCACGATGGCCACTGGTGCGGTGGTGAACACGGCGAAGGCGACACCGAGGGCATAAGCGATGTCAGCATCGAGTTGATCCGGAACGGTGCCTCGAATGTCGTAGGCCTTCACGATCTGACTGAGACCCGTAGACATGCCAGCAAGACCCTATCGGTGATGGGTTCATCCCGAGGGCGAACTTTATGATTCTGGTCTCTCCCCCGAGACCAAAGTGCCGTTCTCCACCTCGTCGGACGCGCTCTCGATAACCCCTTTGAACTGCTGTTTCTTGCGCCGATTCGAGCGCCACAAGAAACCCAGAACGATGAATCCGCTGATGGTCATGACGTAGGCCAAACGGTCTACAGAACTGGGCTCAAAAGTAAGTTTCACCTCAGTGGACGTGGGAACCACGACCATCATGTTCGGCGCCACACGATAAGGGCCCTGCGCTCCCGAGGCCTTCCAATTCGGGAAATAACTCACTCGCACCAAAACCGGTGTGCCGATGCGATCAACGCTGAAGGACACGGACTCATCCTCGATCACCACATCGGACACCGTGGCTGGAACCACCGGTGTCGCTTCAACCGGCTCGGTCAGGGGTCACGATGTCCACCTTGCGGATGTCTGCTCCTGGCTGGCCCTCGCGACGCGACTCATCGATTTCCACTGTGGCCCGAGGCCACTCAGTGGGACCAGAGGCGGCCGGCAATACCGTCCATTCAGCGCCTTGTTGCAACCAACTGCTACCCAGTTCGAGCCAGCGTTCCCGTTGATCCCCACCACGAGATTCGATCACCACTGGCAATGAATCAAGCGGCACGACAACGTCAGAGTCAAGAACTTCGTACATCCGCCATGGTCCGGCTTGGGCTATTTGACGCAGTGTCCCATCAGCGGCGGCAACCACATCGGCTTGCGCAATGGCTTC
>JBEIGJ010000052.1:0-13554 GCA_040381935.1 Acidimicrobiaceae bacterium
ACACGTCTTGGCCTGGCGTGACCTGGAGGATCCTGAAGCGGGCGGATCAGAGATGCACGCTGATGCTTTCATGCGACGATGGCAAGAAGCAGGTCTCGAAATTCTGCATCGCACCTCCCGGGCAGTAGGTCTTGGCTCCACCGCAGAGCGCCATGGCTATGAGGTCATACGTCGAGGTGGACGAATGTCGGTCTTTCCTCGCACGGCACTCTCTGAAACCTTTCGTCGCATGGGATCCTTCGACGCTTTGGTCGAGATCTGGAATGGTGTGCCGTGGCTGTCACCGTTGTGGTGTCGACGCCCCCGTTTGCTCATCTATCACCATATTCACGGACCAATGTGGGATCAGGTCTTCCCGACTCCGATTGCCGCTCTCGGTCGGTTGGTGGAAACTCGATTGGCCCCTCCGTGGTACCGACATACGCCAACTGTCACGTTGTCGGAGGATTCCTACCGCGAGATGGTCGAGGTTGGTTGGTCAGAAAAGATGCTCTCCATTGCTCCGGCCGGTGTCGATCCCTTCTTTTCCCCCGGGGGGGAGAAAACTAATCAGCCATCGATAGTGGCAGTCGGTCGTCTGGCCCCCGTGAAAAGATTCATTTCTTTATTGGAACAAGTCGCCGTGACCCGCCAGCGTGTTCCTGACGTCACGGTCACCATTGTTGGCGAGGGACCAGAACGACAAAAATTGGAAAACTGGATACGCGTCCACGACGCCCAGAGTTGGATCAAACTCTCGGGCAGAGTCAGTGGTGAGGAGTTGCGCGCTTTGTATCGCAGTTCATGGCTGATCACCAGTGCCTCTCTCACTGAGGGATGGGGGTTGACGTTGACCGAGGCCGCCGGATGCGGAACACCTGCTGTTGTCTCTGATGTCAGCGGTCATCGGAGTTCGGTCCTTGACAACCGCACCGGACGTTTGGCTCCGGTCGAAGCACTCGGTGACGCTTTGGCGGATCTCCTCATCGACGATGTCACCCGTCATCGGCTTGCTCATGGCGCTCACGAGCGGGCTCGAACCCTGTCGTGGGACTTGCTGGCCCGACAGGTGCTGGCTCCACTTCACCATGACGTCCTGGACCGAGAACAGCGTGGGTCAACCAGGTAGCAATTTGGTCATACCTTTGGCCACCCGTAAAACACCCTGACGAGCCGAACGCCGGTGCTGTGATGCCGATTGGCGCGCACTGTCTTCGCGGTGTTGAACAAACCAGTCGTAACTGTCACGGAACATCTGATCATTTGACCATTGCGGAGACCACTGCAATCGCTCGCGGACGTGATCGATCTCAAACCACATCGAACGACCGAACATAGTCCAGTGGTACGGGGCGAAAGGGGCAATCCTGAGTGCAGCAAGAGCGCGCATGGCAAACACAGTTGGAGCAGCCGGGAGTGAGCGAACACGGGCCCCGGTATTGGCATAAGCGCACAGATTTTCTAAAGCGGATCGCATGGTGCCGAAGCTCTCAGCACCGACATTGAAAATATCGGGACCAGAGGATTGCGCCGCCAAGAGACAGGCATCGGCCAGATCATGGGCATGGACGAACTGATAGACGTTGTCACCTTTACCCAAAACAAACGGATCGGCTCCATCGGCTATCCATTCGAAGAGAATGCCGAAAATACCCAGCCGTCCGTGTCCCAAGATGGTGCGCGGCCGAATGACGGTCACGTCCAACCCGGCGTCAACAGCTTGGGCGCACAGTTGTTCAGCTTCCCATTTGGCGCGTCCATAGGCCTCAACTGGTCGGGGTGAGGTCGATGGCAATACCGGGTTTTCTCTTGGAACCCCAAAGATCGCGCTCGAAGAGGTGTGCACGATCTTGTCCACTCCCACCTGGGAGCACAGGTCGAGCAAAATTTTGGTGCCATCGACATTGACCGAGCGCAACAATTCGGGGTCCCGAGCCAGAGGAACCTGGGCCACATTGTTGAAAACCAGGTTGACACCCGCAAGCGCTGGTCGCAGATCATCGGCGCGACGAATATCGCCAACGAAAAAAGCCACATCCGGATCGCGATCCGGGGTGTCGACCAGATCGAAGATTCGCACCGTGTGGCCCTGTGATCGGAGCCGATCGACCAGAAGCGATCCGAAATACCCACTTCCACCGGTGACCAGACTGACCGTCACAAATCGATCCCTTGGCTCAAACACCAGGCAATACTGCGGCGCATACCTTCATAGAGCGAAACCTTTGGCTCGTATTGCAGGTCACGTTTGGCGGCACTGATGTCACAGGCGATGGATTTGTTCATCTCTCCGAGGACATGCACGGCTTGGAGATAGCGATCGGTTCGTTGGATGAGCCGGTCGGCATATTCCGCCACAGTCCCGACGAAGGAGGGAAGGGTGAGTGATGGCTCTTTCACCCAAAACCCTTCATCGCGCAGGGCGCTCCCCACAGTTTCGACGATGTCGCGTACGGTGTAGGGCTGGGCATCGGCGATCCACCAGGCCCGGCCCGCAGGGCCATTCCACTGACGAGCACGTTCGATACCGTCCACCAGGTTTTCGACGAAAACCATCGAACGTCGTTGATCACCATTGCCAAAGACCGGAAAGCGTCCGGCTTTTACCATGGAGAAAAACGTCGTTTGGCGGGCTGGTTGATGCGGACCGTAAAACCATGGTGGGCGAACAATGACGGCGTGGAGGCCATTAGCGACGGCGGCCTCAACGAGAAATTCAGCTTCCATTTTTGATCGGCCGTAGCCGAGATACGGATTGAAGGGTTCATGTTCGCCGAAGATGTCGTGTGGATCGGGATTGGTCCCAAAGGGACTGTTTGAGGACACATGAACAACACGTCGCGCTCCGAGACTCTGGGCAACCGTCAGCACATTTTTGGTTCCGGTGACATTGGTGTCGAACATCTGTTGAACGCGCGATGCATGAATGATTCCCGCAGTGTGGATCAGGTCAAACCCGCTTTCCCAACCGCTACAGGCCGCTTCCAAATCGGAAAGACGGACAATATCGGCGGCACGCACCTCAAAACGGTCGCGCAGAGCTGACGGAATCAACGATGACAGCGACGTGATGTCATCTCGTTCGTGCACCAGACAAAGAACCCGCGAAATGCCGGCGCCATCGAGATGCTTGCTGTAGTGGTCCACCAATGATCTACCGAGCCAGCCGGCCGCACCAGTGATCACCAGGGGAGTAGGTGCTGATGATTCAAACACCAGGGGACTCCACCGCTGAGAAATGCCGAGCATTGCGCAGGGCAATGGCCATCACGCTGCCTTGTGGATTGACACCGGGAGCGTCGGGAAGTAACGAGGCATCATTGACGTAGATATTGGCAGTTCCGTGCAGACGTCCGTGGCTGTCAGCGCCACAACGATCCATGTCTTCTCCCATTGGCACGGTGGAACATAAATGGACCGTCATCACGCTGGCCTTGGTCGCTCCAAATCGTTGTTGGGCAGTGGCCAAGTCGCGACGATTTCGGATCACGGGGGCTGATCGAAATGACGGGTACACCTCGTGTGCTCCGGCCTCAAGCATGAGCAGAGCAAGGCGGCCCAATCCACTTCCGAGCAGGTGACGATCGCGAGCTGTCAATCGATAGGTGACGACGGGATCAAGCAAACCAGGCACGCTCATCACCCGTCCTCGCCCTTGACTGGTGATAGCGGCGTAGTAGACCGCCATATTGCGCCATTGCGAGAGCGCTCCTTTGAAATCCGACCACTGATCGAGTAGCGACAAAGCGATCAAACCGGGATGGCTGGCCGAACCGCCAAAGGACAGATCCGGAGCAAATTCCTTGACTTGGTGAACCGGCACATCGTCGGGGACATTGACCGTTTCGTCGAAACGAGCCGAGAGTTTGACCGTTGGGTGAACGGCCAAACTTCGTCCAATATTGCGCTGGAAACCAGAGCGCTGTAAAAGAGCTGGTGTTTGAATAGCGCCGGCACAGACAAAGACATGACGAAAGCGAATGGTGCGTCGCTGATGACCGTCACACAAAACGTCAGCCGATACCGCTCTATCGCCCGACGTGTTCAACCGGATGACCCGACAGTCGGTCATGATTCGCGCTCCGGCGCGTTGAGCCCGCGGGAGATAGGTGGCGGTCATCGATTGACGAGTTCCTGAGGCCGTTGTTCCGTCCGGATACCGCATCCAGCGGGGACTTTCATCACAAGCCCATCCCAATTGTCGAGCACCATCAGCCAGTAATCGACTGGCGGTGGTTGGGGGGCCGGGAAGAGGCACGACATTGATGTCACTTTCAACTTCGCTCGCGATACGGGCGATGTCGTCGTACTCGAGATCGCCGATCTTCCACTGTTCGGCCCAGCGTTCAACCACCTCAGCAGGAGGTCGCCGATAGAGGCCACTATTGACCTCGGTCCCACCGCCAGCACCACGACCCTCGGTGTAGGCCACACTCGGGAGACCAAGAGCTACTGTCACCCCGCCGGAGCGATATTGGCGCTCCATCTGGTCCAAAGAGAACGCTGTGACCTGTCCCTGATCGATCCATGAGCCCTCTTCGACCACCAGCACATCAAAGCCGGCCTCGGCCAAGATCGTGGCACTCGTGGCTCCGCCAGCTCCGGATCCGATGATCAAGACATCGCAGGTGAGAGCACCGTGTTGCGGCGGCTGCCACACGAAAGGTGAGCGATGCCCATCGGGCGGAGCGGAGTCTGTTCTTTTCACGAGTGGACCGGAGTATTCAAACCGAGACGTCCGTCGGGAGAGGTGTCGGGCCACGATTCCCAGATAAAGGAATACGACAGTGAACGTACGAGGCGAAAGAACTCCGAGGCCAGCGGTATCGATCGTTGGCCGATCCACAAAATAAATGACGCTCCTCCTAAGAGCGAAATGATGCGGAGCACGAAAGCGATCAGGCCCACCCCCCAAAACAAGTGTTGGGGCAGGGTGTCGAGACGATGAATGACGAAGTTGGTCACCGTCTTTCGATGGGCCACGGGAAGATGTGGTAGGTCGTGGCGAAGGATCAGTTCGATCGTGGGTCGGGCCACGGTGGAAAGAGTGCGAGGCCCAGACATGTCCCTTCACGTTATCCAGGACTGATCAGTGCACCGAGCCTTGTCGGGAGTCCGGCGATCTCGGCGCTGAACTGATCGAGCGAACTAACGTCGGAGAGATGTACCAGTGGATTACCCGCAGCGGACCAGTGGGCAGTGTGGTCGTGGGCACCATTTTGGTGATGATTCCGGCCCTGATGACCTTGCTCTTGGCCTTGACCGGCGAAACCTGGTTTCCCGGAGGAGATATGGCCCAGGCCGAATTGCATATGCGGGGCTTCTTTTCCCATCCACCACTGGTGGGCGCCGCCGGCCGAATCGTGTCCGATAGCGGGATTCAGGGTTCCCATCCCGGTCCGAGTTTATGGGTGGCCATGCTGCCGGTGTACCTCCTAGGTGGTCGCACGAGCGCTGGACTAATGGCTGCGGTGGTCAGTGTCCACCTCGTATCAGTCGCCGCCATACTCTGGTTGGCGTACCGTCGTGGTGGTCGGGCGCTCATGTGGGCCATGGGAGTAGCAATCGTGGCCATCTTTCGCTCGGCTGGACCAGATTTCGTTATCGAACCGTGGAATCCTTGGCTCGCAGTCCTCCCATTTGCCGTCTTCGTCTTTTTGATCGGTGAAGTCATTCGACCAAGTTCGCCATCCTGGTCACGCTCTCAACCACTGATTTTTGCCGGAGCCGTGTTGGTAGGTAGCCATTGCATCCAGTGCCATGCCGGGTACGTGGTCATCGTCGTTGCTGGGTTGGTGCTAGCCCTTGTGGGGATGAGATTGTCGGCTGGTCCCGGTTTGAGACTTTTAGTTCGCACTGGCACAGTGGGCGCCCTGGCCGGACTGGTCATCTGGTTACCGCCGTTGCTCGATCAACTTCGTCGTTCGCCCGGCAATTTCGACATCCTGTGGCAGCATTTCGCTTCGCCCGCAGAGCCTGCGATGTCCTGGGCACAAGCGATTCGTGAAATCACCACTCAGGTCAATGTCATCGGCCCCTGGTTGACCGGACCTGGAGCTGATATCCCGGCCATGGGTTGGGCGCGTTATCTCGGTTGCGCAGTTTTATTTGGCGTGTGGGTGGGGTGTTGGCGTGTTTCGCGAGTTCGCCATTGGACTGATACCCAAACTGTGTTATCGGTGACGGGAGCACTCACCCTTGTTGGCGCCCTGGCCATTTCACGGATCTTCGGACCCTTTTTCGAGTACACCATTCGTTGGATGTGGATCCTGATGGCCATCACCGTGGCCACATGTGCAGTGGTCATGGTACGTCTCGGGAAAGCCTCTGACCTCCAGCGTCACTGGCGATTGGGCGGTGTGGGTGTTCTTGCAGTGTTGGGCGCCCTGCTGGTGGGTACCACTTATCAACTTATGGATCGGTTCACCTTGCCCGGTCCTACCGATTCGCGTATTACCCAAGGGCTTCGTCAGCAATTGGACCAGGTACTGGATCCTGACGTGCGGTACCTCGTGCGTTTCTATGATCCGTACACCTTGAACGCCACCGGCTTTGGGACAACCTTGGCGCTCGAACGTAGTGGATTCGATGTTGGAGTCGATCCGAATTTTGCGGCGGCGGCTCTCCCGCATCGCATTCGCCAAGAAGAATCGGCCGATCTCATTCTTTGGGTGGTCGTCGGGCCAGCCAATGGCCGTGCTCGGGTGGATAACGAATTGCGTCAAATTGCCTACTTCGATCCCCGGTCGGCGGACGAACAAGTGCGCGGCGATGAACTCCTACGGGAGATTGCGGCCGGATTGCGACGGGTCGGCCGGGATGACCTCTTGGGGTCGCTCGACGCGCCCGGGGCCTCGTTGTTGTTCGCCGAACCTCCACTGCCGGCTGATATCGCCGCTTTAGTACGTGAATTGGTCTTGCTGGGGCAACCAGTGGGGGTGTATTCAATACCTCCGGGCCTCGCACCGGTATCACTACAATAAATCGTTGTGTCCATAACGGTGGTGTTGCCCACGTATAACGAACGGGAAAACATCACGTCTTTGCTCAGCGCACTCCGGCGAGAAGTCCCCCAGGCGTCCATCTTGGTCATTGACGACCAAAGCCCGGATGGCACCGGGGCAGCCGCCGAACAGTGCGCCGCTGATCTGGGGCATATCCGAGTTGTGCATCGGGCCGCGAAAGACGGTCTTGGTAGTGCGTATCGGTTCGGTTTTGCTCAGCTCTTTCGTGAGCATTCCTCGAGTCGAACGCCAGCCAAGGAGGCGTCGTCATCCGAGGAGCAGAACACCCAGGACGAGCACATCGTGGTCACTATGGACGCAGACTTCTCCCATGATCCAGCGGTTATCCCGGCCCTCGTGGCGGCTATCGAAGGCGGTGCCGATGCGGTGGTGGGATCACGCTACGTACGAGGGGGCGGAACCGTTGATTGGCCGCTGCATCGTCGTTTGCTTTCGCGTTGGGGGAATCTGTACACCGGTTTGATTCTCGGAGTAGGTGTTCGAGACTGCACCTCGGGTTTTCGCGCTTACCGTCTCGAGGCCCTGCGGGAGATCGATCCGCAATCGACCTCGGCTGAGGGCTATGCCTTTTTGACGGAACTCATTGTGCGGCTACGTCGCGAAGGTCGGACCATTGCCGAAGTTCCCATCACATTCGTGGATCGAAAATACGGTACTTCGAAGATGTCGAGCCAAATTATTTTCGAATCGATGAAGTTGGTGACCCGTTGGGGTGTGCGACATCGTCTTGGCCAATGTCGTTCTCTGGTCCTGCGACGTCGTACTCGGTGACCTGAGGATCAGCGGAGATTGCGGATAGCGAGTTCGATTCTTTGACCTAGATATGAATATTTGATGATGCAATAGACGGCTCGGAGTCCATCTTTCCAGTTGATCTTCTTGCCCTCGTCGTAGGTACGTCCGGAATAGGAAATACCGACTTCGAAAATGCGCAACTTCTTCCCGGCCAGTTTGGCGGTGATCTCGGGTTCGAATCCGAAACGGTCCTCCTGAATGTCGATGGCTTGAATCACCTCACGCTTGAAGCACTTGTAACAGGTCTCCATATCGGTCAAATTCAAATCGGTGAACATATTCGACAACAAGGTCAAGAAACGATTCCCCATGCTGTGCCAAAAGTAGAGAACCCGATGAGGCCGTCCCGATAGGAAACGGGATCCGAAGACCACATCGGCTCGATCATCGAGAAGTGGTTCGAGCAATAGTGGGTATTCGGTCGGATCGTATTCGAGGTCGGCATCTTGCACCACAACGTATTGCGCCGTGGCATGGGCAAATCCGGTGCGCAGAGCGGCACCCTTTCCTTGATTGCGTTCATGCACGATGACTTTGAGACGCTGATCGGATAAGCCGGCCAGCACGGCTGGCGATCCGTCGGTCGAGCCATCGTCGACGACAATGACTTCCACGACCACAGGCGACTTGAGAACGAGTTCGACCAAGGTGGCGATAGTTCGTTCCTCGTTGTAGCAGGGAACGATCACGCTCAAGCATGGAGGGATTTTGTCAGCCATGGTGGCTAGACCCTATCGCCAACGTTTCCGAGCGAACCTGGTCTCCTCGGCGGTCACCACCACCCAGACGAGGACCAACCCCGCCAGAGTTGGCCGGTGTGCCCGGCTGAAGACCGATGGCCAACCAAATCCTGGTTCAGCTCCGGTGCGGATTTGTTGAGCAATGACGAAGAGCAGGCCCAGGCCCACCAAACCGCCACCCAAGAACATCAGCACTCGAGGATGTCTTCGAAAAATGAAGACCAGCACGGTGAGAATGACCCCCCACCACGGACTGATGACCAGAACACTGACCAACAATGTCAAGCCAATCATGAGTCGGCGTGCCGATGCGGCGGACGCTGCTGAGTGTGACGGCGTTTTGGCCGGGGATTGACGACGGCTGGATCGTCGTCGGCTATCGATAGCAGCCGTGGCCAGCAGGGCGACAATGGCGCCCAGGGTGATGCCGATCGCCCACCACATGGCCCGTTGTGGCGTCCAGGTCAGGATGACTCGCTCTGATTCGGGAAATTGGTCAGAGTCGATGTACCACATATTTCGGCCACCAGCGCTTGCTCGCGGCGGGGGCAGTGCTTGTCCCTCGATCGAAGCGACCCACCCTTCGTTCCACCCATCGGGTCCTTCCAACCAACACGAGGTGATGCACGTTGTACCGTCGATCTGCCGCCGGCCGCGTTCGCTGGTGATATTCGCTGATTCACTGCTAGCAAGGGCGCCCCTATTGGCGTCCCGCAAGATGATCGAGTCGACATCCCATCCACTTTGGAGACCGCGCGATGTTGATACCCGATGCACGCCGGATTCGAGAGCCAGGGTCCGTGGGCCGCATATGTCGGCATTGATTGGATGGCCGAGGAGAACATTGCGCACGGTACCGCGGAGACGCAATGCCAAACCGCGACCATTGATCGTGACGAGATCCTCCCGACATCCCGTGTCAAAGGTCGGCGGTAGCACTACGGGTGCCGCTCCAGCGGTGGTGATGTCGTTAATGCCGACCGGAGCCGCGGTCACTAGGCCAGTGGCGTCATCGTGCACCCAGGTCGGTGCGATACCGCTCAGTCGAACAGTGACAGAGGTTCCGCTGATGTCGGGGATATCAAGGCGAGATTGGCCGCGTTCATCAGGTTCGGGCACGGCAATATCGATCGTTTCGAGAATCTCGCCGTTGTTTCTGAAATCGAGGGACACCTGTGAAAGCCGGCTCGCAAGGTCGTCGCGCACCTGGTGAAGAGTGAGTGTCTGCAGGGGACCGGAAAGCGGAAAGGAGATTTCGGGTTCATCAGAGGCAGCGAGGTCGAAACGCGATGCAGTCCACCACACTGTTGACGGATCATTGTCGAGAGCCGCCATACCCCACCATGAGGCGCTGCCCTGTAGACGCTCGTTCGCCCCCATGGACATCTCGGATTCGAAGTCAATGAGGCTCAGAGCTTCCAACAAAACCGAATCGGTGGCCCGTTGCGAAAGACGCAACGTCACTGAAGGGGAGAAGTCAGCCACTCGAGACGTGGTGAACTGTCTTTCGATGGTTTGCTCCGGATCTTGACGCCAGCGAGCAAAGGGGTCGACTCGTAATCGATGAAAAGAAAAAGATGTGGCCGGCGTAGCAGTGCCCAGGGTGCGTCGCGGTACTTCGAGCACCTCGGGGGAAACCAAGTCATCGTCCAGAACTTCGGCAAAGCCGACACCGGGTCCATAATCGATCCCGAAAGGTTCTTTCCAAGAAATCGCGGCGATGCGGATCGCGATTGATCGTGCCGACTGCGGCAAGTCAAGGAACTGTCCCGTAGCAGTCTGAGATGACGAGTCAAGTTGCACGTCGACCCACGGTCCGTCGTCGATACTGAATTCGATAGCGGTGATCCAACGCAAGGGATTGGGGTCCTGGGGTTGTACGAGTCGAAGACGCGAGAGCGGACGGTCCGTGGCATTGATCAGCAGGGTTGCGCCAACGGGATTGGCCCCAGTACCCACTTTCCAGGACGAATGCAGATCGCCATCGAGAGCCATCGCTGGACGATGTTCGGGATGAAAACTCAATACCGGACCGTATCCACTGGCTTTGGCGTTGACCGCTGCGGGAAGCACAACGGTTTGGGAGATATCAGAATTAGTGGGGAAAACGGGAAGCCGGGCATCAAAGAGATCATCACCGAACAAGACTCCGTCGAGAGGCTCGGTTGCTCCCCACACTTCTTGGGAGCTGCGCCAATGATGGGCCCGACGTCGATTGCTATCGGTGATGACGAGTTCGGGAGTGTTCAGCAGAGCCCGCTGTAGTTCGTCAGTTGGAAGTGCTGCTTCATTGATTAAAAGGGTGCGACCGTCAATGACTCCGGCCGAAGCAAGATCAACGAGTCCCGTGCCATCTCCGGCAATAAGACCCGGTGCTGGCGTTAAACGAGCCGGTGATGGGGGATCGACGACGGCGTACAACTCGATTTCGGGAAGTCTTTGAAAGGGAAACGCCACCAATTCCTCACTCCAGGTGGGATTGGCACCTGCATCCCGGGCTCGGTTTTCGGTGGCAGCACCAAAACTGGTGAGATATGTGAGATCGAGGGATGGTTCATCGAAGACCGCGCCTGCTCGTTCTGGTCGCACCGTTTTGAATCGCTCGTACTGATGACTGTTCACCACCATGACAGTGTCGGCTCCGAGTAATCGGGCAATGGGGGCGATGGCAGCGGCCGATGCGGTACCCGCTTGAAATGAATCATCGAGGGCGTAAACGAGATCCATCAAAGGTGCGCTGCCCAGTGGTAGCCAGTCGCGGGAGATAAAAGGTTTCTTGGTCAGTCCAGGCAAGATCGGATCCACTGGATAACCCCAGCGATAGGCCGCTGATTCAATGCCGGGAAGAAGAAGAACCGAACCAGTGTGTCCGCTATCGAAGCGTTGGTCGAGATAGGAAGCAGCGTCGTACCACGCAGCGGGGAGATCATTGGGTCGGGTCATGACCGGATCGATGAGGCGTCCACCGAAGAGAGCGGGAAGATTCAATCCAATCAACATCACGACACTGCACAAGGCCAGCATTCGCCGTCGATGAGAAGAGCTGAGAAATCCGGTGCTGCGACGGGAGAGTTCATGCGTCGCCATTCCGATGCCCAGTGTCAGGGCCAGAGTCACCACCGGTACTGCCCGGGAAGAAGACCGCAAAGCCAAACTGAAAGCGTGTCGCGGATGATCAACGGCGAGTTGCCATAGCGGCGATGGGTCGTTGAAGGGAAAAGCTCCAACGGCCAAGACCGTTCCCAGAAGAACGGAGGTCAAAAGAGCCCAGCGCCACATCTGCCAGCGCATAATGCCCCACAGCCCGATTATCACCAGAACGCCACCGGCACCCATGACGATCAGATTTCCCTGATACGGGGTGGAGGCCGACGTCAAGGGCACCACGTCATTGCGGTCGTAGAAGAGCCAATAACCCAGACCGCGTAAGACTTCAGGGGCCGATGATGTTGCGGCGGTTGAAGGTAGGGCTTCGCTGTAGGACAAGACTGCCGCTCCGTAACGACCCTGAATCGCCAGACCCATCAACCACCACGCACTGACCAGAACAGAACTGATCCCCAAGATTCCAGTCACGCCCAACAGACGTCGCAGGTCAATGGTGCCGTTGCGCCAGAGGTGGACGATGTAGATCACCGGCGCCGGTGCAATCATCAAGAGCGCAGTGGCATTCAAACCACCCGATGAAAAGACGATCAGGGCAAACAGAGCGATGTGCAACCAGCGCCGATGCAACGCCACTGCGATTGCCAAACCGCACAACCAGGGCAAAAGAGCCCAGGGCAAAAGCAAGGCTGAGGTACGTGAGATATACGGCAAGACATAGGGCGATAGCTGATACGCCAGGGCGGCGATGAATGCCGATCGCACTCCGAGACCCAAGCGTCGGGCCAACCACAATGTGCCGAGTCCAGCACTGGCTAACATGGTCCCTAACCACAAACGGTGAGCGATCCAGTCAGCTACCCCGATTGCCTCCCAACTCCAAAACCACGGTCCAGTGGGCCAGATATAGCCGATGTTCTGGTGCGGGACCCATCCGCCGAGTTGGCGGTTATCCCACGTCCATAAGGAGTCGGTGATTAGCCGCCACGGATCGAGATAGAGATACAACTTCGTATCGCCCGGTATCTTCCCGGGAGCCGATGCCAGTAATGGCAGGTAGGCCAATACAAGCAATACCCCGGCTGCAACTCTCGACCTTGTCCACCACGGTTTGGTCGGCTCTTGGGTGGTCTTCATCGATTCATCGGCGCTTTAGGGGATAGCGGCATAGACGCCATAGAGGGCGGACAACGTGGTCAGACCTACGAGACCCGAACCAACCAGGTAGGGCCACCAGTGGGCGCGCCGAGGATGGTCTAACCAGACCGCAGCCGCAATCAATAACGGGAACGCAGTGAAGAGGAAACGGGGTCGGGCAGTGACCGTGGCCGGAAGAAGCATCAGCGCCACGATGACCGCGCTATAGGCCGCAGCGTAGGCCGGAAGACGATGTCGTCGCCAAGCAATCCAAATAACCAAGAGCGTGCTCAAAAACGACACTGCGGTAATGAGATCGGTGGGGGAGGTCAGCGGTTGGGTAAAGGCCTCGAGAGTGCGCCGCAGGGCCGTGAGACCAAAGCTGGCCCCTTCTTTCCAGGCTTCACCTTGAACCCGAAACCAGGCCCGTGATTCGCCCGTGTGATGATCGATCCACACTTGAAAGGCCAGGAAACCCACTGGCGCCAAAGCCGGTGCAATCAGGGCTTTCCATTGTCGCTGACGTCGAATCACGATGACGGCAGCGACTGCGCACGCCACGATCAGCGCCACGCCATTAGGACGCGCCGCGGTACCAAGAGCAGCCAGTAGACCGGCTAAGACCCATCGTTCGCGCTCGAGGCACAACAGGCAGGCGGCCCCGAGACACAGCAGGAGCGCTTCGCTATAGGCGAAGGATAAAACGAAACTTCCCGGGAAGAGAGCCAACACCACCATGGCACGTCCGGCCACCGCTTCTCCGAACCAGTGAC
>JBEIGJ010000053.1:0-13273 GCA_040381935.1 Acidimicrobiaceae bacterium
CGACAAGGTCAAAGTCGATACGCGCTCGGGCGATTACATCACCCGCGTGTGATGGTGTCGGTTCGATCACGATTATTCGATGACTATTTGACGACTATTTGATGAGTATTTGATCACCTCATGGCACCTCGTCGGGCTCAAACCCCCACTTTCGATCCTCGTTCGCAGGCGCGCGAGCACGCTCTCTCACTGCTGTACGAAGCCGACACCAAGGATTGCAATGGGCGGGAAATTCTGGCCACCTTGGTGGTGCCCCCCGATGAACTGACTCGGGTCTTGGTGGAAGGTGTGGTGGATCACCTCGTCGATCTGGATCGGATCATCAGCGAACACGCTGCGGGTTGGACGATGGAGCGAATGCCGGCGCTCGATCGCAGCATTCTTCGACTGGGAGCCTTCGAGTTGCTCTATCGAAGCGAGACTCCGGTGGCGGTCGTACTCGATGAGGCGGTGGAGTTGGCCAAGACGTTCAGCACCGATGATTCGGGCCGGTATGTGAATGGCGTGCTGGCGGCTATTGCCCGGTCCCGTTAGCACTCAGTGGCCGAGGCCGGCGCGACGTCAGTGTAAAGATTCGGGCCACGGGGAGTTGCCGCGCGCCGCTTCGGCCACATTGGCCAAGGTGAAACCTTCCAAATGTTGGCGCATGTGGTCGCCGGCTTGTTTCCAAATCGCCAGGAGCACACATTGTCCTTCATGATCGCAGGACCCATCTTGGTGCGGCTCCCCGAAATCACCCAGGGTGATCGGGCCATCAACCGCAGAAATAATTTCCGAAAGACGGATATCGCCAGGAGTGCGAGCCAGTGTGTATCCCCCTCCGACGCCTCTTTTGGATCGGACCAGACCCGCGCCTTTGAGGGACAAGAGAATTTGTTCGAGATAGGGCTGTGGAAGGCCGGTGCGCTCTGCAATGTCTTTGACCGATGTTGGTCCATGTTCATGGGAGTGCAACGTCAATGACAAGAGGGCACGACAGGCATAATCCCCACGGGTCGATACTCGCACTCCCTTATCGTAGGCACTGAGGGCGATGATTCGGGGCACCACCGGTAATCCAGGATTCGCCCGCTGATCTCGATCTGAAGGACGATGCAGTATGGAACGACCAGAGCCAATCATCCCGGATTACTCCGGCGCCAATTTATGCGGGGTGATCCCAGGTTGTTTGCTCTCTCCGGCGGGGAGTCGTCCTCAGTGGTTCCCCGAGCCACTGCAAGCGGCCGAGGCCATCGTGTTGCTCCTCATCGACGGTTTAGGAAGAGAGCAATTGACGACATTTGGCGCCCATGCGCCGACCCTGGCTGGAATGACGACAACCACGATGACCTCAGTGGTTCCCTCTACAACGGCTTCGGCTTTGGCATCGCTTTCTACCGGGGCGAGTCCGGCCGAGCATGGGATTATCGGGTACCGGATGAGTATGGGTCGGACCAGTACTGAGGGGCAGGTGATGAACACCTTGCGTTGGGGAGGAGAAAAAGGAGATCTTCGTCGAGTGCATCTGCCAGCCGTCGTTCAACCGATTCCACCTTTTGCCAGTATTTCGATTCCGGTGGTCAGTCGGGCTGATCTGGAGAATTCAGCCTTCACCGAAGCGCATCTTCGCGGCACCCGTCCCCATGGGTGGCGAACGCCGAGCAATATCGTCGCTGAAACTGCCTCCTTGGTGCGGTCTGGTGAAAAATTCGTCTACGCCTACTATGACGGGCTCGACAAGATCGCTCACGAGCGGGGATTCGGCGACCACTACAACGCCGAATTGGCCTTCGTCGACTGGTTGGTGGCGGCCTTGCTCGAGTCATTGCCAGCCGGAACCACTGTGGCGGTGACCGCAGACCACGGGCAAGTCTTGGTCGGTCCGAACATCGTGACCCTCCCGGAAAATGTGCTGGCCGATGTTCATCATCAGTCCGGAGAAGGTCGATTCCGTTGGCTCCATGCCCGGCGCGGTCGGGAACGAGATCTTTTCCAGAGCACGGCCGAACTCTTTGGGGCTCAGGCCTGGGTCGTAAGCCGAGAGCAGATCATCGATGAACGCTGGTTCGGGCCGAGTGGCTCTCAACCTCTCGCTGATGCTGTGGCTCGGCGATTTGGGGATGTGGCATTGATTCCTTTTGCCGATATTTCCTTCGACGATCCGCTCGATTCGGGTCCGTTTACGCTGCTGTGTCGTCACGGATCGCTGACAAAGGCGGAGATGTTGGTTCCTTTGGCCGCTCGAACCGTAGGGTAGGGCCATGAGTGATCCGAACGTGCAGGTACCCGACCAGATCATCCGAAGTTCAATTGACGCTCAACCTGGAGATCAAGCGATTGGCGAATCCGCGAATCTGATCGAAGCAGTCACTGAACCGGGCAAGGTGATGCGGATTGGCTCGATGGTTAAGCAGCTCTTGGATGAAGCCCGTAATTCGCAATTGGATATTGGAAGTCGTGAGCGCTTGGCGGAGATTTATGAGCGTTCGATAGTGGAGCTTTCGGAGGCTCTGTCACCAGATCTGCAACAAGAACTACGGATGTTGGCTTTGCCTTTCGATGATGGGGTGCCCAGTGAAAGCGAATTGCGGGTGGCTCACGCTCAGCTCGTGGGTTGGCTCGAGGGTCTCTTTCACGGGATTCAAGCCACATTGTTCGCTCAGCAAATGGCAGCCCGTCAACAATTCGACCAAATGCGCCAAATTGGCAACCAGGGCCCGGAAACCGTTGGACCAGGCTCTCCGGGTCGTCCGGGAACCTACCTCTGACCTGCTGCTATTGTCGAAACACAGTGATGTGATTCGCGGCTGTCGCTAGTCACCAGATGTGGAGGAGGTAGGCATTGGGTCAGTCGTTCGCCCACCTGCACGTCCACACCGAGTTCTCGATGCTCGATGGAGCAGCCAAACTCGACGAATTGGTGGCCAAAGCAGTGTCCGATGGTCAACCGGCACTGGGTATGACCGATCACGGGAACATGTACGGAGTGCTCGATTTCTACAAGGAATGTCGAGCCCAGGGCGTCAAGCCGATCATCGGTACTGAGGCCTATCTGGCTTACGAAACTCGATTCGAGCGCCCGAATCGACGGGGCCACATTGATGATTCCGGTGGTGATACCGAAGGTGGGCGCAAACTCTATTATCACTTGACGCTATTGGCGGAGAACAACACGGGCTACCGCAACCTCATCAAATTGGCGAGCCTGGCTTTTCTTGAGGGCTACTACTACCAACCGCGAATGGATTGGGAGTTACTCGAACGTCACCATCAAGGACTGATCGCCACCACCGGATGTCTTGGTGGCCATGTGCTCCAAGCTTTGATGAAGGGCGATTACAAGGACGCCAAGACCAAAGCCGCCCGTCTCCAAGAAATTTTCGGGCGGGACAATCTTTTTGTCGAATTGCAGGATCATGGTCTGGCCGATCAGCACCGCACCAACCCGCAACTTCTGCAGATCGCCCGTGAAATCGGCGCACCGGTTCTGGCCACCAACGATTCGCATTATGTGCATCGTCACGACCATGCCGCCCACGATGCTTTGCTGTGTGTGCAGACGAACTCGATGATGAGTGATCCCAATCGTTTTCGATTCGATGGGACGGAGCACTATTTAAAGTCAGCCCAAGAGATGCGGCACTTGTTCCGCGAGGTACCCGAAGCCTGTGACAACACTCTGTGGATCGCTGAACGGGCCGATATTGAAATCGAATTTGGCAAACCACAACTTCCGAACTTTCCTATTCCAGAAGGTTTTGCCGATGACGCCGCTTACTTGGCTCATCTCACCCAGGAAGGGGCGCAACGTCGGTGGGGTAGCGGGCTGACACCACTGGCTATTGAACGACTCAGTTATGAGACCAAGGTCATCTGCGATATGGGTTTCGCCTCGTATTTCCTCATTGTCTGGGATCTCATTCGCTATGCCAAAGAGCGCGGAATCCGCGTCGGACCAGGGCGCGGATCGGCCGCGGGATGTGCGGTGGCTTATTGCTTGGGGATCACCGAAATAGATCCGATCCGTTACGACCTACTTTTTGAACGATTCCTCAATCCGAGTCGTATCTCGATGCCCGATATCGATATGGACTTCGACTCTCGATATCGAGAGGAATTGATCAGGTACGTCACGGATAAGTACGGCCGTGAACACGTCGCCCAGATCATCACCTTTGGCACGATCAAGGCTCGGAACGCAGTGCGGGACGCCGCTCGGGTGTTGGGTCACCCCTACGCCATCGGTGACAAACTGGCTAAGGCGATGCCTCCGCTCGTCATGGGACGTGACACACCTCTGAAGTACTGCTTGGAGCCACATCCCAAGTACGAAGACGGGTACCGCGCCGCTCAAGACCTGCGAGATCTCTACGAAAGTGATGATGACCTCCGGCAGGTCATCGACGTCGCCAAAGGCCTCGAAGGTCTGAAGAGATCCACTGGTATTCATGCTGCGGCGGTGGTGATCTCCAAGGAACCATTGACTGAGTACTTGCCTCTGCAAAGAAAACCCGAAGCCGGAAAGGCTCTTGAAGACTCACCGGTGACGACCCAATACGAAATGCACGGGGTGGAAGAACTGGGTCTGCTCAAGATGGACTTCCTTGGTCTTCGCAACTTGGACGTCATCACCGATGCCAACGAACTGGTTCGTACTCTCAGTCAACCGGATTTCGATATCGACAGCATCCCGCTCGATGACCAGGCCACCTTTGCCCTTTTGAGTCGAGGAGACACCATTGGTGTCTTTCAGTTGGAGTCTCCTCCGATGCAGCAGTTGTTGCGGGCTATGGCACCGTCGTCTTTCGAAGATCTCTCGGCAGTGATAGCGCTGTATCGGCCGGGGCCTATGGGCGTCAATATGCACTACGACTTTGCCGACCGGAAAAATGGTCGTAAACCGGTCGAATACTTTCATCCCGATGCTGAAGCAGTCCTCGGCGACACCTACGGATTGATGATCTACCAAGAAAGTGTGATGCGAGTGGCGCAGCGCTTTGCTGGCTACTCACTGGCCGAAGCGGACAATTTGCGCAAAGCATGTGGCAAAAAAGTGCGCGAGTTAATGGAGATGGAGCGCAGCAAGTTCGAGGAAGGCTGTGAGACGTCTGGTTATGGACGTGATCTTGGTAAACAACTTTTCGACATCATCGAGAACTTTGCCGACTACGCATTCAACAAGAGTCATTCGTTCGGATACGGCTACATCTGCTATCAAACGGCCTTTCTCAAAGCCAATCATCCGGTGGCGTACTTTGCGGCGCTACTGACCAGCGTCAAGGACAAGTTGGACAAAGCTGCCGGCTATCTCGTGGATGCTCGTAGTAGTGGCATTGAATTACGTCCGCCGGATGTGAACGTTTCGGATGTTGATTTCACACCTCAGGTCGGTGACCGTCTCATTCATTTTGGTTTGTCGGCCATCAAAGGAGTCGGCCAGGCAATCTGCGAAAAAATAGTCGAGGAGCGCCGGTCGAGTGGTTCGTTTGCATCGTTCCACGATTTTGCAATGCGGGTGCCAACGGACTGTTTGAACAAAAAAGCCATTGAGTCGTTCATCAAAGCCGGTGCTTTCGACGGTCTTGGGCATCCTCGACAGGGCCTGATGGCGGTATTCGAAAGCATTATCGACGACTCTGTTTCACGGCGGGCTCAAGCCGACCAAGGAGTCATGAGTCTTTTTGATTCGGTCAGCGAGGATGCCGGCAGTTTCGATTTGGATGTGCCGGTGCCCGATATCGAATACGACAAGACGGTGAAACTGAAGCATGAAAAGGAAATGCTTGGCCTCTACCTGAGCGATCATCCGCTTTATGGCTACGAAGTTGCTCTGCGCAAATTCGCCTCGTCAACCACAGCTGACTTGGAGATGAGAGGAGGCGGCGAAGTGGCTACTTTGGCAGGCATCATCTCCAAGATCGAGCGCAAGGTCACCAAGCGGGGCGATCATATGGCCATTGTGCAATTGGAAGATCTTCACGGCGGGGTAGAACTCACCGTCTTTTCCCGTGTCTTGCAACAACACGGCCACAAGATGTACGACGATGCCATCGTGGCGGTGAAATGCCGAGTCAATTCCCAAGAAGACCGCAAGAGCTACTCGGTCATTGAAGTAACCCCGGTGATTCTCACCAGCCACCAACCCGAGTTACGCCTGAATTTGCCCACGTTGGCCTTGGATCCCGAGAACGTGGCCCGTTTGAAAAGCATCCTCACCGAATATCCGGGTGAATCACAGGTGTATCTCCATGTTGGGGATGCCAAAGTGCTGCGTTTGGGGGAGGAATTCCGGGTGGATATTGACCGGGTCATACCTCCGCTCCGGGTGGCCTTCGGCGCCGGGGTCATCCGCTGAGGTGGTCGTGGGCCGATGAATTCCCTGTGAGGGGATCACAAGTGGCAGAATTGGGAGTCGAATCGTCGGATGTGATTCGTACGGGGGAGAAGTCGCCTGAAGATGACAGTTGAGATCGAGACCAAGGACTGTTCTGCTCTGTCTGATGAAGAGTTGGAGGCTATGGCTTCCATGGGCGGTTCTTTCGATCTGGCACGCCTTCACAAGGCTCGTGAAGACTGGGTGCTGTGCACGACGGCCTTCGAGGGCGGGAAATTGCACGGCTTCACATTTTCCACTTTGGAGCGCATTGGCGGGACTCCGTGTGTATTGCTCGGATTGATGAGTGTGAAGCGGACCTCGAAGCGGGATCAGATCCTCAAAGGGCTGATGGCTGAGGCCTTCCATCGTGCCTTGATGGCGTTTCCCGATGAAGACGTGGTGGTCGGAAGTCGCTTCATCAGCCCGGATGGTCTCGAGGCTTTCAAACAGCTCACTGAACTGATTCCGCGACCGGGTCATCGTGCGGTGGGTGAGGAGCGCGCTTGGGGACGGCGATTGGCGCGACGATTCGGAGTCGACGCCCAATATGACGAAAAGACCTTCATCGTGGCCAAAAAGGGTCAGTCGGGATTCATCGACCATGAATCGACCAAACCGGAGAAGGTGAAACCCGAGGTCGCAGAACTTTTTGGAGGGGTCAATGCCAGCGCTGGTGGGTCGATCATCATCCATGGTTGGACCATGGCCGAGAGTCTTTTGAAGCTTGGACAGCACTGACCAGTCGCCGGCGGGTCCGGTATCGGCATTGATATCGCTCTTGCGTCGCCGACGGATGACTCGACATTTCTCTGGTGGTCCCGTCGACGATGAAATTTCAGTCGTGTGCGCCGAGGCGTTGCGAGCCCCGTCAGCGGGATTCTCGCAGGGCACCCATCTGCTCTGGCTGACAGGTGGCGATTTGGACGATTTCTGGTCATCGAGTGGGGCCAGTGAATGGTTTGCCGTTCGTTCCCCGGGGGTGCTGCAGGCCCCGTCGGTGATCCTTGTTTTCGGTGATCGGCAGCCTTACCTCGATCGTTACGGACTTCCGGACAAAGTGGACCTCGGATTGAGTGACCCGCATGCCTGGGCGGTGCCCTATTGGCTCACTGATGCGGCAATGGTGGCCCAGAATTTCTTGCTCTTGGCCGAAGAGCGGCGCTGGGGTGCGTTGTTCTTCGGGTTGGGGACCAATCACGTCGAGTACCTGGCGAGTCGAGGGGTTCCAGCCACGGCCTCCTGTATTGGAGCCATTGCCCTTGGCTATCGGTCCGAGGAGGATCGAGTCAGTGGGTCGCCGACCCGTCGACAACGCCAACCAGCAGCGGACCACATTCACCGCGGTCGCTGGTGAGAGACCGGTGGGCGGCCAGATGACGGTAGCGATGACCGGAAAGATGGATCGAATGTGGTTGGGAGACGGCCGATCTGCCAATCTTGTAGCGGATCCATCCGAAGGATTCCGAGGGGGTCTCAATGGTGGCGGTGTGCTACTGATGCAGGTCTTCCCCGTACCGTGAAATATCGAACCGTGAAAATGATGAAGGGCTGAGGATGACCGTGGCACAAATTCCCCATGTTGACTATTTGGAGTTGAGCGAGAAACCGCATCTGGTGGCCAATGAATGCACTGCCTGTGGAGCGCGCTATTTCGATCGCCGTAACGCCTGTGCCAAGTGTTTTGGTCATTCGTTCACCAAGGTTCCCATTGCCACTGATGGCATCCTCAAGGCCTTCACGATCGTGGCCTTTGCCGCTCCGGGAGTGCCGGTGCCGTTTGTAGCTGGCATCATCGACTGCGACGGAACCAGTGTGCGGGGAAATGTGATCAATGTTGACCCCACTCCGGAGGCAGTGACATTGGGAATGAAAGTGCGTTTGGCTACGTACAGCCTGGGAACCGACGATGAAGGAACCGAAGCCATTGGTTTCGGTTTTGAACCGGTGGCTTGAGAGAGTCGCCAGGTCGGTGCTCGGGTGGCCAACAGATCAGATCTACACTTCGCCCAGCGAAGAATGTTCATAACCGGGTTCCCGTGCTCATGAAAACCCGAAATTCCAGTTCGATGAAAGCGTCGATTATCAACGAGAAAGTGCAGGAACAGTGATGGCCAGTGACGATATTTGGATCCTTGGGATCGCCATGACCAAGTTCGGCAAACATGCCGACAAAGACATCGTGGACCTCGGTTCACAAGCCGCGATGGCTGCTCTGGCCGATGCGGGTGTCACGATGAATGACATCGGCATCTTGGCTGCGGGCAATCTCATGGGCGCTGGCGCTGGATTCGGTCAGATGCTGCAAAAGCAGATCGGACAGACTGGTATCCCGGTGTACAACGTGGCCAATGCCTGCGCAACCGGTGCAACTGCCCTGCGGACGGCGATTATGGCCGTGAAATCTGGCGAGGTGCGGATGGGACTGGCCGTTGGTGCCGAGAAACTGGCTGGTGCCGGTCTTCTCGGTGGTGGTGGCACGGCCAAGAAGGACGGCAATAAGTGGGAACCCAAGGGTCGTTATGGCTCGGTCGCTCCGACTGATGGCCGCATCGGTACCGACACCATGCCCGGGACATTTGCCCAAGTCGGTATGGAATACGGCCACAAGTACGGTGGTGTGTCCTTTGAGTTGTTTGCTCGGATTTCAGAAAAGAACCATGCGCATTCCACTTTGAACCCCATGGCGGCGTATCAGAAGCGCTTCACCTTGGACGAAATCATGAATGACATGATGATCGCCTACCCGAATACTCGTCCGATGTGTTCGGCCAACTGTGATGGTGCGGCCGCCGCAGTGGTGACCTCGGGTGAAGTGCTCAAGACGTTGAGTCTCGAACAGCAGCGTCGCGCCGTCAAGGTGAGCGCATCGGTTCTCACGACCGACCCCTATCAGGAATCATGTCAGGTATTACCCGATGTGAATACTCTGACTCGTAACGCCGCCCAGATCGCCTATGAGGCGGCGGGAATCGGGCCGAGCGATCTCGACCTCGTTGAATTGCACGACTGTTTTGCAACGGCGGAACTAGTGCATTACGACAACTTGATGCTTTGCCCCGAAGGAGGGGCAGCCGACTTTTTCTTGAGCGGTGCTCCATGGCGCGATGGCTCCACTCCGGTCAATGTTTCGGGTGGTTTGCAATCCAAAGGTCACCCCATTGCTGCAACCGGTATCGCCAATATTTGGGAAGTGTGTCATCACTTGCGCAACGAGGCCGGGGATCGGCAGATCGAAGGGGCCAAGGTCGGACTTGCCCATGTCATTGGACTCGGTTCAGCTTGCGGTATTCACATTCTCGAACGTAGCGGTAAGTAAGAAACGCTGTGGGCACAGTGGCTCAGCCACTGTGCCCACAAGGACGTCCTCAGAGTCCGCTTTTCAGCGAAGTTGTCCGGCGGAGACGCTGTGTCTACTCAGCGCAGACGGAATCGATCCATGCGTTGAATCGCTCGCTGGATTCATTGAACTCAGCGCTGTCCATGATTTGAGACATCTTCTCGATTGCTGCTGCGTCTGATGAGACTTTGACGAAGTCGTAGTCGTACTCGGCCAAGATCGACAGGTAGGAGGCGTAGCCGTCTCGCACGATGTCGATGTCAGAGCGGAGATCTTCTGGAGCCTGACCGCGAATTGCTTCGAATGCCGCAGGGATATTGGCCAAGGTCTGGGAATCGGTCATTGCTCCACCGACGGCCCCCATTGCCGACATCATGGCGATGGAAATTTCCAAGCAATATTCCGGCACACCCGATGCTGCCGCCATCGCTTCGACATCGCCCATTGCATCGGCAACATCACTGATTTCGGCACTGCTCACCGAATCGCCGACTGCTACCGGGGCGTTGCTCATATCGTCCCCTCCGCAAGCACCGAGGAGCAATGCTGCTGCGGTGACGACTGTGGCCAAACGTGTGGGGTGAAAGCTTGCCCGAGTTCGTGGATGAAACATGATTTCCTCCTAAAGCGTCCGAGGCAGACGTCAGATTGAGACGCCTCGGAACGTCTGGTTCAGACCTTATCCAAGGAGCGAGGTCAGAGTGGTTGCATTGTCAGTTGGTGCCGCGCAGGTGTAGTGGCGACAGACATAGGCCATTCCGGGAGACCGGTGGTCCCAGAGAGGGCTGGCGTACGGCTCGCCGCGAGCGATGACCGCTCCGGGGAGCCAGTGTGAATCGACAACTTTCTCGAGTTCGTAAACCTCACCTACCAAGACGATCTCGGTGACACCATCGAGAACCAAATCGAGAGCAGCCAGTGATTGGCCGGCGGCCGACGGGGCTCCTTCCATGATTCGCACCAAGAGGCACAAGGTATCGATGGCAGTGGCGGTGTAATCAGGTCGGTCCAAAAGAGCTCCAAGGCGGAGGAGAGCTAGAGCGGCTGATGAGTTGGCTGCTGGAGTGGCATTGTCCATCAGATCTTTTTGTCGCACGACCAGTTGCTCGGCCGCCCGTGACACGTTGAAGAAACCTCCCCGTTCCTCATCGAGGAAGTTGGCGATGAAATAGTCCGCGACCGCAGTGGCCCTTTCGATCCAGACGGCGCGGCCGGTGGTTTCGGCCAAGCGGGTATAGGCGTCGATGAGATTGGCGTAATCGGCAGCAACTGCTCGATGACGAGCGGGAGGTGACCCCTCGGCTTGCCAGGTGCGTTTCCAAGACCCATCAGGCGATCGGAGATTGTTGAAAAGGAATTCCCCGCACTCCACGGCAAGATCCACCCAGTCCTGCCGTTGGCAAGCGCGACCGGCTTCGGTTAAGGCAGTGATCATCAACGCATTCCATTCGAGAATCACCTTGGAGTCGAGGCCTGGTCGTGGACGCGTCCGGCGTACTTCCAATACCTGCCGACAAGACTCTTCGAGAGTCGCGGTTCGGGCCAGATCGCCACGGTGGCGATGCCGGGTGAGGATATTGCGGCCCTCGAAATTTCCCGCAGCGGTGACATCGAACCACTGGCAGAACTCGGCGCTCCGCTCGGGAGACAAGATGGTGGCTATTTCATCGACAGTCCAGGTGTAGAAAGCGCCTTCTTCTGAATGGCCATCGGGTGTCAAGGAGTCAGCATCCTCGGCACTATAGAAACCACCAGCTGCATGGCGAAGATCGCTACTGACGTAGTCGACAGTCTGTTCGATCACCGTTTTCCACGTTGGCGAGCCCAATACTTGCCAAGCATGGGTGTACACGCGTATCAGCAATGCCTGGTCGTACAGCATCTTTTCGAAATGGGGGACGAGCCAGTATTGATCGACTGAATAGCGGGCGAATCCACCTCCCAGGTGGTCGTACATTCCCCCACTGCACATGGCGTCAAGAGAGACCCGTAGGACTTGCTCATCGGCTGGTTTCGAATCCTTGGTTTTGGCCAGTATTCGCCGGGCCACGAGATCCAAATTCATGGTGCTCGGAAACTTGGGAGCGGAACCGAATCCTCCCCATTGCTCATCAAAGACATCGATGAGGCGATCAATACATTGATCGACAAAATCTCTTCCAGGTAGGCCGGTTGCGGGCGTAACCATGGCGGTGCGGCCAATTGCTTCGACCAGTGCCGTGACATTCTCGGTGACCTCATTGCGTCGGGTATTCCAGATATCGGTGATGGCCTCCATCAATTTCAAGAATCCGGAGCGCGGAAAATATGTGCCGCCATAGAACGGTTCACCAGCGGGAGTGAGAAAGACAGTCATCGGCCAACCGCCGCGTCCGCTCAGCGCTTGGACTGCGTCCATGTAGACCGCGTCGACATCGGGACGTTCCTCGCGATCAACCTTGATACAGACGAAACGTTCATTCATTTCTCGCGCAACTTCAACGTCTTCGAAACTCTCATGAGCCATGACATGGCACCAGTGGCAGGCGGAATAACCAACGGATAACAAGATCGGCACATCGCGTCGAACGGCTTCGGCAAATGCCTCGGGCGCCCACGGGTACCAATCGACCGGATTGTCGACGTGTTGGCGCAGATACGGGGAGGTCTCAGAAATCAGTCGATTGGCCATGGGATCCTCACTTTGGAATGGTTACTGCATCGGCCACGATTCATGCACCGACGGCGTGATATCCACCGTCGACATGAATCATCGAACCAGTCGTGGCTGGAAACCAGTCCGATAACAAGGCCACCACGGCACGGGCGACTGGCTCGGCATCGGTGACATCCCACCCGAGAGGTGCCCGATCGTCCCACACGTCTTCAAATTTCTTGAAGCCGGGAATCGATTTGGCGGCCATCGTTTTGATCGGCCCGGCCGCAATCAAGTTCGAGCGAATTCCGCGGGGACCGAGTTCGCGCGCCAAATAGCGATTCACGCTCTCCAGGGCGGATTTCGCTACTCCCATCCAGTTGTAGGCCGGCCAGGCCACAGTGTTGTCGAAATCGAGACCGACGAACGATCCTCCAGGCATCATCAAGGGCAAAAAGACATCAGCGAGGTGTTTGAGGGAATAGGCGCTGATCTGCAAAGCCACGGCAACGTCGTCCCATGAGGCGGCGAGAAAATCGTCACCGAGACAGGCTTCGGGAGCAAAGCCAATGGAATGCACGACGCCATCGACATGCCCCCAGGTGGATTGCAGGTAGTCCCGGACGCGATCGCCGTGTTCGGGAACAGTGACGTCGAGTTCCAGAACTTCCACGGGCACCGGAAGTTTCCGAGCCGTTCTTTGCGTCAGTGATAAGGCCCGTCCGGCCCCGGTGAGCACGATTTCAGCCCCTTCATCGATACACAGACGGGCGATGGAGAACGCGAGAGATGCGTCGGTGAGGACACCGGTGACGACAATACGCTTGTCCTGGAGAAGTGGCATGGCCCCAAACTAGTAGGGGTTGATGATGATCAATGTCGGCCTCACAGAAGTCATGTGACAATGTGGGGTGATGCGAATTGGAATTCTCGGTGGAACCGGGCC
>JBEIGJ010000054.1:0-12834 GCA_040381935.1 Acidimicrobiaceae bacterium
ACTTGGGCCGATGGAAGCCGGTCCGTACGGTTCATTGCAACTGTTCGCCGAAGTTGGTAAATGGCTACAAAAAGAGGACATCACTCCAGCGCGCGCCGATCGAATCATCTTCAAGTTGGCGCCCCTGGTTGTGCTCACCAGTACGTTCCTTTTGGTTGCGGTCGTGCCTTTCGGTCCTGATGCCTGGTTCACGAACTTCGAGGCGGGTGTCTTCTACATGCTGGCGGTGTCCTCGGTCAGCGTGCTCGGCATCTTGATGGCCGGCTGGGCCAGTGCCAACAAGTATTCACTCCTTGGTGGACTGCGTGCTGCTGGTCAGCTGATTGCCTATGAACTACCGATGGTCCTGGCCGTTGTGGGCGTGGTCATTCAGGCTGGAACGATGAACCTGCAGGGCATCGTCGAGGCTCAGAATGCCGGGGCCATCTTCGGATGGAATGGACTGGGGAATCCTTACATTCTCACCCAGATCGTGGGATTCGTGATCTTCATGATTGCTGTACAGGCGGAATTGACCCAGGCTCCATTCGATATGCCAATCGCCGAGTCTGAATTGGTGTCGGGTTACATGACCGAGTACTCAGGCTTCCGCTTCCTGACTTTCTTCATTGCCGAGTTCGCTACCGCCGGTGTCTTTGCTCTCATTGCTTCGGTTCTCTTCTTGGGCGGTTGGGGAGTGCCTTTTGCCTGGTTCGGTTGGGAAAACATCGGAGATGTCGACAACTGGATGAACATCGCTGGCCCGCTGATCATGTTCACGAAGATGATCGGCTTGGCCTTCATCATCATGTGGGTGCGTTTCAGTTTCCCCCGTTTTCGTGAAGACCAGCTACAGCGTTTCGCTTGGAAGATTCTGGTCCCCGTGTCCCTGGTGAACATCATGCTCACGGCAATCCTGAAGGTGGCGTTCTGATGGCCAAAGTTCCCGGTCTCTTCAAAGGTCTCGGTGTCACGTTCAACACCTTGGTGCGTACCGTCACCAAGGGTTCGAACACCGTGCAGTACCCCCACGAAAAAGAGGCTCCTCCGTTGCGAGCGCGCGGCGTCATCGCCTTGCACGAAGGCAATTGCACCTCTTGTATGTTGTGTGTTCGGTCCTGCCCTGACTGGTGTATTTACATCGAGGGCCACAAAGAATTGGCCCCGCCCCGTCGTGCCGGCGGCAAGCCTCGAGCGGTGAACAAGCTCGACCGATTCGATATCGATTACGCGCTCTGCATGTATTGCGGTATTTGCGTCGAGGTTTGTCCCTTCGATGCTTTGTTCTGGAGCCCGGAGTACGAATACAGCGAGCCGAAGATTGCCGACTTATTGCACGACAAGGACAAACTCGGTGAATGGATGGAAACGGTTCCCGAGGCTCCGGCGTTGGAAGCCGGAGCGGAAAAGAAGGGTAAGAAGTAGTGATTGCGGCCGATCTTCTCGTCGCCCAAAACATTGGCTTTGGCATCATCTCGTTGATGATGGTCATCGGAGCCTTGCGAGTGGTGACCGTGAACAATGTGGTGCATGCTGCGCTGTGGTTGGTCGTGGTGCTATCGGGTGCAGCGGCCCAGTACCTCTTGCTTTCAGCCGAATTCCTGGCAGTGACTCAAGTCCTGGTCTATGTGGGGGCGGTGATGGTGCTGTTTCTCTTTGGAACAATGCTCACCCGTGCCCGCATCGGAGCAGAGAGCGATCTCAACAATAAGAATTGGCGCCTCGGCATTCCAGTGGCGCTCGTGATGTTTGGAGTCATGTCGTACGTCATCATCGATGGTTTCGGTGATGAACGTCTGATCGAAAATCCCAGTGAAATGACTCCGATACCGGTGCAGGCCATTAGCGATGACATCTTCGGCCCTTATCTTCTGCCTTTTTGGGCATTGTCGTTCGTACTGCTCATCGCCGTGATCGGCGCCATCGTCTTGGCTCGAAAGGACTGAGAGAGCGCCATGTTGACCGCCCAATTCCTTCTCTTAGGTGCTGTTCTGTTCTGTATCGGCGTGTACGGCGTTTTGGCCCGTAAGAACGCCGTCATGGTTCTGATGTCGATCGAGTTGATCTTGAACTCGGTGAACCTGAATCTCTTGGCTTTCTCGGTCCGCACTGGATCCGTGGACGGAAACACCTTTGCTCTCTATGTCATTGCTGTGGCGGCCGCTGAAGTCGGCGTTGGTCTGGCAATGGTGTTGTTGATCTACCGCAACCGACGGTCCATCGCTCTCGATGAACTCTCCGAGATGAAGGGCTGATGATGGTGATCGCTGCGGCAAAAGAGAACATCACCTTCTCCTCGGGCTGGTTCTTGGAGAACGCTTGGTTGATTCCGATCATTCCAGCGGTTGCTTTCGTTCTGATCATTTTCTTTGGCAAGCAATTGCCCCGGAAGGGAAGCGAACTGGGCGTGCTGTCCATGTTCGGTTCGCTGGCGCTCTCGATCGGCGCCGCTTGGCAATGGATGCAGCGCGTGGATGGTGCATCGGAGATTGCTCATGCCGGCGAAGAGGCGGGCAAGCACGGAGCGCCCTTCGTCGAACCGGTCATCCGCGAGTGGACCTGGTGGCAAAGCGGAGGTTTCGAGTTCGGTATTGGTCAGCACATCGATGGTTTGGCGCTGACCCTGTTGGTGGTTGTGGCCTTCATCTCCAGCCTGGTGCAGATCTACTCCTTGGAGTATCTGCGTGGCGATCGCCGGTATACCCACTTCTTTGCTGCCCTGACCTTGTTCTCTGCTGGCATGCTGGCAATGGTCTTGGCCCCGAACATGGTGCAACTCATCTTGGGTTGGGAAATCATGGGCTTGTGTTCATTCATGTTGATCGGCCACTGGTGGGAAGAAGAGGCCAATGCCCGGGCTGCTCTCAAAGCTTTCTTCACCGTGCGCGTAGGCGATATGGGTCTGCTCATCGGTACGGCAATTCTCTTCTTCTCAGCCAACGACTGGACACAAAAGAATCTCGGAGTCAGCGGCTTCAACATCAGTGGTCTCAATGCCTGGGCACTGTCGGGTGAAGCTAGTAGTTCGGTTCTGACTTGGGCAGCGGTGGCCCTGTTCGTGGCCTGTATCGGCAAGAGCGGTCAATTCCCCTTGCATACCTGGCTTCCTGATGCCATGGCCGGTCCAACTCCGGTCAGTTCGCTCTTGCACTCGAGCACCATGGTTGTGGCCGGTGTCTTCTTGGTGGCCCGGGTGTATCCGGTCTTTTGGGAGGGCATGAAGATTGGCGATACCAACATCAACTTCATCGTGTTGATCGGTGGTATCACCATTGTCATCGCCGCTCTCTTGGCCTTCGTCCAAGTGGATATCAAAAAGGTGTTGGCCTATTCCACGGTTTCTCAATTGGGCTACATGATGTTGGGACTCGGTGCCGGTGCTTGGTTGCCAGCGGTCTTCCACATCTTCACGCACGCTTTTTTCAAGGCCTGTCTGTTCTTGGCCGCGGGTTCCGTCAGTCATTCTGGCTCTCATCACTCTTTCGATATGAAAAAGGACATGGGCGGTTTGGCGAAGAAGATGCCGATCACGGCCACGACCTGGATCATCTCCACATTGGCCTTGTGCGGCGTCTTCCCCTTGGCGGGCTTCTTCTCGAAGGACGAGATCATCGACAATGTTGGCCATAACGGCTACACGGCTTTCATGATCGTGGGCTTGGGCGGAGCGTTCTTGACTGCTGCGTACATGACCAGAGCGACGTACCTCACTTTCTTTGGAGAGGCGCGTGGGGCTGCGGCTGGTGAACACGGTGATGACGCTCACGATGTTCATCACGACGATGCTCGCGACGCTCATGCAACATCGACTGCTCATGATGCTCATGATGTTCATGGCGATGATCATGCGGGGGCCAGCCACGGACCTCATGAGAGTGGCAAGTTGATCACGGTTCCCCTGATCATTTTGGCGACGCTGGCGCTTTTTGCGGGATTCGCCAACGCCACTCCGTTCGGATCCAGTTGGGAGCGATTCAAGAAATACGTCGAGCCGAGCGGTGAATATGTCGTCGTCGACGCAGTGCTACCCAGCGGACCGGGTCAAAGCCTCGTCCCGGTGCAGTCGCCAGTGGCACCGGCAGCATTGGTACAGGCGGAGAAAGGTGCCAGCGAGGGTTGCGGATTCTCGACTCCCAAGCCCGGTACGGCCTGCTATTTCCCAGCGGTCAGTCACGCCAAGTTCAAATGGTCCAAAGCCGCTCTCTCGCTGGTCATTGTGGCCGCCGGATTGGTTTCGAGTTGGCTCTTTTGTGTGCAGTTCTATTCCCGCCGTTCACGACGTTTGGTGGGTCTGACCGAACGTAACGCCGTTCTTCGCGGGGGTTACAAGTTCCTCTGGAACAAGTACTACCTCGACGTTCTCTACGAACGCGTCATCGTTCGCGCTGTGGCCTATCCCATCGCTCGCGGTGCTTATTGGTTGAACCAAAACGTGCTTGATGGCATCGTCAATGGTTCGGGACGCGTCTCGCGTCGCGTCGCCGGCTGGGTGTATCGCAATATCGATCAGCGTGTCGTGGACGGCGCAGTGAATAGCTCGGGCGCTGCAGCCCGAGGCTCGGGTGGAGCGTTGCGACCCGTGCAGTCGGGCAAGGTCAATCAATACGGAGCGCTGCTGTTTGCTACGGCCGCCATCGGCGCTCTCATACTCGTCATTATCAATACCTGAGGGGAATAGACGACATGGACGTACTCCGTGATCAAAATTGGGTGCTCAGCGTAGGCACTTTCTTGCCGCTGGTCGGCGTGATGGTGATGTTGTTCATCCCCAAGGCTGAAGAGGAACTACACAAGTTGGTGGCTCTGATCACCGCAATCGCAACTCTTGCCGTGGGTATTTACACGGTGACCAAGTTCGATTTCGATCAGGCCGGGACATTGCAGTTCTTTGCTGAGACCGAGTGGATCAAGGTCATTTCATCCAACTACACCATCGGTCTTGATGGAATGAGCCTGCCGCTCTACATCTTGTCGATGGTGGTCACTCTGTTGGTGATGGTTTACTCCTGGAATCACATCCCGTCGCCAGGAAATCCCAAAGCTTTCTTGATCTTGATGCTTGTCCTGCAGACGGGTATGGCTGGCACATTCATCTCCCAAGACTTGATCCTGTTCTTCGTCTTCTTCGAACTGGTACTTCTGCCGATGTATTTCATGATCGGCGTCTGGGGTGGAGAGCAACGGCAGTACGCATCTCTGAAGTTCTTCCTCTACACCATGTTCGGATCGGCTCTGATGTTGGTGGCCTTCATCGCCTTGTTCTTCCAAGTGCGCGGCGCAGTACCGGCGGGCGTCGAAGCGTCGTTCTCCATTCCCCAGTTGGCCGAATACGGCGGACTATTGGGACGGTCGGCGCAGATCTGGATCTTTGGCGGCATGTTCATCGGCTTTGCCGTGAAGGTGCCAATGTTCCCTTTCCATACCTGGCTTCCCGATGCTCACACTCAGGCGCCGACCCAGGGTTCGGTCATCCTGGCGGCAATCTTGCTGAAGTTGGGAACCTACGGTTTTGTTCGTATCGCCATTCCGATCCTGCCCACTGGTGCCCGGGAGTGGGCTCCTTGGATCGGCCTGTTGGCGGTCATCGGCATCATCTACGGCGCCCTTGGATGTCTGGCCCAATCCGATATGAAGCGTCTCATTGCTTTCTCCTCGGTGGCGCATATGGGTTTTGTCATGCTTGGCATTTCCACTTTGACCCCGATGGGATTCAATGCCGCCATCTTTGGCATGGTGGCCCACGGTCTGATCACCGGCATGTTGTTCTTCATCGCCGGCAGTGTGAAAGAGCGCTATCACACCCTGGAGATCTCCCGGCTCGGAGGCATGCTCAAGCAAATGCCCAAACTTGGCTGGATCCTCGGATTCTGCGCTATGGCTTCACTTGGTCTGCCGGGTCTGGCGGGCTTCTGGGGTGAATTCCCGGCCATCTTGTCGGCCTATCAGCCGGCCGATGGATTGCCGGTGGAAACCTTCCGGACATTCATGGTCATTGCCGCTCTGGGCACGGTTTTCGCGGCCGCGTACTTGCTGTGGATGTTCCAGCGCACCGCTTTTGGCGAACCCAAAGCAGAATTCGCCGGCTCTGGTCACGGACATGGTGATGACGAGGATCATGAATCAGATCTGCACGACGTGAACATTTTCGAGTGGATCGCCTGGACGCCGTTCCTCGTTGCCATTGTGGTTTTCGGCGTGTATCCGCAACTGCTGTTCAAGATCATCGATCCTGCGGTTCAAGTGAGTCTGAAGGCCTTCGGAGGCTGATCCGTGCTCTCGACTCTTCTCGCCTCGACCCCCCTTGCCTCGACGCAGTGGCAAGCGCCAACGATCGACTATCACGCTCTGGCGCCGGAGATCGTGCTGGCCGGCGGCATCTGCTTGATCATTTTGGTCGACTTGTTCACGAGTGAATCGAAAAAGTGGCTGACCGCCTCGTTGACCGGTTTCGTTCTTCTTGGTGCGCTGGTTCCAGTCTTGACCTTGGCAGTTGACGACCAGTCATTGCGGTCTCTCTTCGATGGACGTTATGTGGTCGATGAATTCGCTCTGATTTTCAAGGCCTTGTTCTTGATAGCGGGCTATGTGGTGGTGTTGTTGTCGCAAAATCACGTCGAAGAAGGCGACTATTACCAAGGCGAGTACTACTCACTCTTCTTGACGTCAGTCACTGGCATGGTGTTGATGGCCTCCAGCCGCGATTTGGTGAGCATCTTCGTGTCCCTCGAGATGCTGAGTATTCCGGCCTACATGCTGGCCACCTGGCGCAAACGAGATCGCAAGAGCAATGAAGCGGGTGTGAAGTACTACCTGTTGGGAGTCTTTGCCTCAGCGGTGATGTTGTACGGCATGAGCTTGTTGTACGGGGTGACGGGAACGACTCTGCTCACCGAAATTGGTGACCAGTTGACGGCAACTGGCTCCCTCGGTGGTGTCGAGGTGCTGGCGGTGACCTTCGTGATCGTGGGATTCGCGTTCAAGGTATCGGCAGTGCCCTTCCACACGTGGGCCCCGGACACGTATGAAGGCGCACCGACTCCGGTCACGGCATTTTTGTCGGTGGCCAGCAAGGCCGCCGGTTTCGTGGCACTGGTGACGCTGATCTACGTCGGATTCCCTCAGGCCCAAGACGTGTGGCAACCATTGCTGTGGGTGCTGGCCGCGCTCACCATGACTTTGGGAAACTTGGTGGCTCTTCGTCAGACCAACATCGTGCGGATGTTGGCGTACTCTTCAATCAGCCAGGGTGGATTCATTCTGATGCCGTTGGCGGTGGCGGGAACAGGGGATGCCGCTGAACCGGCCCTCCAAGCGGTGGTGACCTATTTGTTGGTCTACGCCGCGATGAACCTCGGCATGTTTGCGATGGTCATTGCGGTGGCCCGCACAACGCGCAGTGGTGAGATCAGCAGTCTGGGCGGTCTGTTCTCCTACGCTCCTGGCCTGGGTGTACTGATGACCATCTTTTTGGCTTCGCTGGCCGGCATTCCTCCCCTGGGCGGTTGGATCGCCAAGTTTGCTGCCTTCCGTGCGGTGCTCGAAGCGGGAAGTGGCTGGGCTTATGCCATTGCTGTGATCGGTGCGGTGAACTCGGTCATCGCCTTTGGCTACTACGGAAATGTCATGCGCGAAGTATGGATGAAGCCCACCCCACACGGTGAAACTCGAGCGACCCGCACACCGAGTTCGCTGGTGGCGGCCATGGTCATTACCACCGCCGCCACTGTGGTTTTGGGAATCCTGCCGGGAACTGTCTTGCGCTTCGGTAATCTCGCCGATCTCACTGGTGCCTTCGGCGGGTGAGCAACTCCCTGGAAAGGGAATAGTGAACGTCCTTGCCGATCTGGCGGCGCGGATCCACGCCGCTGGGGGAGCAATTCGCTTCGATGAGTACATGGCCACCGCTCTGTACGGGCACAGTGGCTTTTACACCTCTGGTACTGGACGAGCCGGACGGCGCGGTGATTTCATCACCAGTCCCGAAGTCGGACCGCTCTTTGGTCAGGTTCTTGCGCGGGCTCTCGACACATGGTGGGAGGAACTTGGATCCCCCGATGACTTTCGGGTCTACGAGGTAGGTGCCGGACCGGGAACCCTGGCCCGGGCAGTGTTGGCGGCCGAGCCCCGTTGTTTGGCCGAGGACTCGGGGCGCTACGTCTGCGTCGAGATCTCTGAGACTCAACGAGCCTCCCATCCAGCTGGAGTGTCCTCACTGCGGGAATTGCCCTCTGGTGTTCTCACCGGTGTGGTGCTGGCCAATGAGCTGCTGGACAATCTGCCCTTTCGTCTCCTGGTTCATGATGGTCAGTGGCGCGAGGCATGGGTTTCGTATCACAACGAGACCTTGAACGAGATCCTGCAACCACTTCGTGCCGATGTGGTGACGCCGTGGCCCGGCACTCTCGGGGCGCGGGTGCCGTGGCAGGAACAGGCTGCGACGTGGGTGCAAACAATTCGCAACCGACTCAGCGGTCGCATGGTCCTGGTGGATTACATGGTGCCCTCGACGGCGGAACTGGCCCAACGTCCATGGCGCGATTGGCTGCGCACCTATGTTGGCCACGGCCGAGGTGGCCATTACTTGCGACAGCCTGGTGAACAAGACATCACTGCTGACGTGTGCTTGGATCAACTGATTGCCATTGCCGGTGAACCCGATGCACTGGGTTCGCAGTCGCAGTTCTTACAACGCTGGGGAATTGACGATCTGGTAGAGCAAGGTCGGCGGATTTGGTCTGAACAGGCTGCCCGGCCGGGCCTGGAGGCCATGAAGATGCGCAGTCGGATCAGTGAAGCCGAAGCGCTTTTGGACCCCGAGGGGCTTGGTTCGTTCACCGTGGTGGAGTACGTCGGGCAACGTACACGTACTGCCAACTAGAGTTCGCGTACGTCGTCGGGAGCGCGAGAGAGTGATTCTCTGCCGTGGTTGCGATGAGCGGGACCTTCACCATTGGGAGTAACCATGTCGGATCAAACTCATGAATCAACGCAGGTAAACATTGACGATCTTCTCTTGGAAAGTCGAATGTTTCCCCCTTCACGCGCCTTCCAGGATCAGTCGTTGGCGGCTGGAACCTTTCTCTATGATCAAGCAGCCCAGGACGACGAAGGGTTTTGGGCCCGACAAGCAGCGGAGTTGTTGGACTGGGATCAGCCGTGGGAGACCATTGCCGAATGGAACGTCCCCTACGCCAAATGGTTCGTTGGGGGCCGTTTGAATGCGTCGTTCAACTGTGTGGATCGACATGTCATTGCTGGGGGTGGCGACAAGATTGCCATTCATTGGGAGGGCGAGCCCGGCGATACCCGCACCATCACCTATGCCCAGTTACTGGATGAGGTGCAAAAGTTCGCCAATGTGTTGAAGGGTCTAGGTGTCGTCACTGGGGATCGCGTCAATATCTATTTGCCAATGGTGCCCGAAGCCGTCGTAGCCATGCTGGCGTGCGCGCGCATCGGTGCGGCCCACAGTGTGGTCTTCGGCGGGTTTTCCTCCCAGGCCTTGGCCGATCGGATCAATGATGCCCAAGCCAAGGTGTTGATCACCGCTGACGGGGGATATCGGCGCGGTGAGGTCTTCGCTCTCAAACCTGCCGCTGATGAAGCATTGGCCTCGACGCCCACGATCGAACATGTCATCGTTGTACGACGCGGCGAGAACTCGATTTCGATGCAGGCGGGACGAGATCACTGGTATCACGATCTGATGGCCACTGCCGACCCGACCTGTCCGGCTGAACCAATGGATAGCGAGCAACTTCTGTTCTTGCTCTATACCTCGGGCACGACCGGTAAACCCAAGGGCATCATGCACACCACCGGTGGGTACATGACCCATGTGGCCTACACGCACAAATATGTTTTCGATCTGCACCCCGAAAGTGATGTTTACTGGTGTACGGCCGATGTGGGCTGGATCACGGGACACAGTTACATCGTCTATGGGCCACTTGCCAATGGAGCGACCCAAGTCATATACGAAGGTGTACCGAATCATCCCGGCAACGACCGGATGTGGTCAATCGTGGCCAAATACGGTGTGACGATTTTCTATACCGCTCCCACTGCTATCCGCACCTTCATGAAGTGGGGAGATGATGAACCGGCCAAGCACGATATGTCCTCGTTGCGATTGCTTGGTTCGGTGGGAGAACCCATTAACCCCGAAGCTTGGATGTGGTACCGCGACACCATTGGCCGCGGTGAATGTCCGGTGGTCGATACCTGGTGGCAGACCGAGACCGGGGGCATCATGATCAGTCCGCTTCCCGGAGCCACAACGTTGAAACCGGGATCAGCGACCTTCCCGATTCCGGGAGTCAGCGCTGAGGTCGTGGACGATGCCGGACAACGGGTTGATCATGGAGGCGGATACTTGACCTTGACTCGTCCCTGGCCGGGAATGCTGCGGGGCATCTGGAAAGATCCCGAGCGATTCCAGGAGACCTACTGGAGTCGTTTTCCGGGACGGTACTTTGCCGGAGACGGAGCCAAAGTCGATGCCGATGGCTACTTGTGGCTCTTGGGCCGGGTGGATGATGTGATGAACGTGAGCGGTCATCGCATTTCGACCACCGAAGTGGAAAGTGCATTGGTCTCTCATCCGGCAGTGGCCGAGGCTGCCGTGGTAGGGGCGAATGATCCCACCACGGGCCAGGCGATCATTGCCTATGTGACTCTGCGCGGCGGCTCAGATGTGAATGAAAGTGATCTGCGGGCTCATGTGGCCAAGGAGATCGGAGCGATCGCCAAACCAAAGTCCATTTTTTTCACCCCAGAGCTTCCCAAGACGCGCAGTGGAAAAATCATGCGTCGGCTCCTGCGCGATGTGGCCGAGGGTCGCATCTTGGGTGACACGACCACCTTGGCCGATGCCAATGTGGTTCATGAACTGCAACGACGAGCCGCCGCGGCTCCCCACGAGGACTGAGAATCGGCGACGGCTATCAGTCGCGAAAGTTCTCAAACTGCAGAGGGATACCCATATCTTCAGCCTTCAACGTGGCAATGATGGTCTGCAGATCGTCGCGTTTTTTGCCAGTGACCCGAATGGATTCCCCTTGCGTCTGTGAACTTAGACCCTTGGGACCCTTTTCCTTGATGAACTTGTTGATCTCTCGGGCTTTATCGGACGAGATACCAACTTTGATGGTGACAGTTTGACGCACCGTGTTCTGCGTGGCCTCTTCGACTTTGCCGTAGTCCAAACCGCGCAGTGAGACACCTCTTTTGACGAGTCGTTCTTCGAGAACCACTTTCAAGGCATTGAGTCGATCTTCGGAGACCGACTTCATGGTGATGACCAGGTCCTTTTGTTCGATCGAGGAGTCGGTGTTCTTGAAGTCGAACCGGGTGGAGATTTCGCGCTGGGCCTGATCCACGGCGTTGCGAACTTCTTGGCGGTCGACCTCGGAGACGATGTCAAAGCTGGGCATACGGAAATGGTAACGGCTGGGCCCGGCCTGACCGGTCGGATGTGACTGGGTGGGCCTGACAGGATCGTCGACGGACAGCGCTGATGCTCTCTTGAAGGTGGGGCCCGCCACGTCGGGGCGATACGATCATGAAGCGCTGTTGCGGTCCGCAACGGAACAGTGCGATCTCGCAATTTTCCATAGTGAATTCCCCATAATGACGGGTCGGTGCCCGAGCGGCCAAAGGGAGCAGACTGTAAATCTGCCGGCACTGCCTACGTAGGTTCGAATCCTGCCCGGCCCACCATTTTTCTCTGGCTATATCTGTTTCTGACTATGTCTGTTTCAGGCTGTCTCTTTGTCTGGTTATCTTTCTCTCAAGAGTCGTTGCATGACCACGATGTCCAGCCAACGGTTGAACTTCCGGGCCACCTCGATTTCCACGCCGATCCGCTGAAAGCCAAGGGCGGCATGCAGGGCCTGGCTGGCGGTTCCCGAGGCCTCGATTCGGGCCATCACGCTGTGGAAGCCGGAGTTGGCAGCCACAGTCAAGAGTTCGCTCAAAAGTTGCCGGCCGATACCCCGTCGTGCCCAATCGCGATGGACGTAGACCGAATCTTCGACTGTCGGCCGGTATGCGGCACGTTCTTTGAAGGGACTCAGGGCCGCAAAGCCCACAATCGCGTCATGGCTGGTCACAGCCACAAGGGCTGAAAAGGCCCCACTCCGATCGGCGATCCATTGGCGTTGGTCAGCCACCGTCCGGGTCACCAAATCCATGGTGGCAGTGGAGTTTTCCACCTCGTAGTTGTAGATATCGGCCATAGCGGCGGCATCAGAGTTCGTGGCCAGCCGAACAAGGATCGACTCTGATCCTTCACCCATGGCGGGCTCCGGTCGCTGATAACGGCCGGGCAGGTTCCCCTTGCTGGTGTTTCCGGACGAGTTTCACCGGGGTTTTTTTCATTGTGTCAATGTAGCGGTGTGAATTTCCCGGTGGGGATGGTCCCGGCCCGGGGATACACTTCTCAACCGGTCCGCGGCTCTGCCGCGCTCCTGCGCCCTCTTAGCTCAGTCGGTAGAGCATTTCCATGGTAAGGAAAAGGTCGTCGGTTCGATTCCGACAGAGGGCTCAGCACTCGGCGACGGGTGTGAGTACAACCGGGCAGCCAACCGGCTGCGCGCCAGGCGGCGTAGCTCAGTTGGTCAGAGCATCCGGCTCATAATCGGAAGGTCATCGGTTCGATCCCGATCGCCGCTACTACAAGTCCAGAACATTCGAAATCACAACTCCTACCCACACAGACAGAGCAAAGGAAAGTAAGAACCATGTCGAAGGCGAAGTTTGAGCGTACGAAGCCTCATGTGAATATTGGGACGATGGGTCATATTGACCATGGTAAGACGACGTTGACTGCGGCGATTTCGCGGACGTTGGCTG
>JBEIGJ010000055.1:0-12807 GCA_040381935.1 Acidimicrobiaceae bacterium
GATAACAAGCACTGGGATAACAACCACCCAGATAACGACTACTGGGATAACAACCACTGGCATCAACGACGTGATCTTGTGCTTACTGTCGTACCCGGGGGGCAGCGACCGGAGTGGAGATCTCCGACTCACTCTCCGCAGTACGCAAGATGACTTGCTCCCCTTCACCCAAGGAGAGCTCTCGAGTCGCCGATCCCCGATCGACGGCTACACAAAGCAAACCCGCGGAATCGACCACCAAGCCGACTCCCCCTGGTCCCAGATCACCAAAACCCCTTACCACCGGAACATTGCGCACGACATCGGAAAAGCTGAGTCGGACGCGTTGCACCGGGGTACCCCAGAGCGCTTCGAGATCTTCAACACCAACATTCAGTTGGCAGTTTCCGAATCGATCGACCCACAACACTTCGCAAGCTAAACCGCCATCTTCTTCTCGCGCAATCGGAACGACACCGGGCAAGAGAATCCCCGGATCAACTGGACTGCCAACTTGATAGAGATCGGCCCCATTGCACAATGCAGCCGCCACCGGCGCCAAAATGTCCCGCGCCGCGAAGACGTCACCGGGCGACAGCAAACACAGGTCCTCGCGATCGAGAATGACGGCACGCTCTGCCCCGCCAATGATGGCGACTGCCGGTGCCAAGATGCCGTTATCTGGTCCGAGAAAGACACCGCGACCCTGAGCTACTTCGACTCCGATGAGCCGTCGCGTCGCACCTGCGCCGGGATCGACTGCGGCGATGATCACCCCGTTGTTGAGATAAACCGCAGCCCGAGCTAATGCCAGTGAGGCCCCGCGCACATCGAAGGGTGCAATCTCATGAGTGAGATCGATGACCATCACCGATGGAACCATCTCCCGAATGGTGGCCTTCACCACACCGACTTGCTCACTGCTAGTACCAAGATCGGACAAGAACGTGATGGTCTCGTACGCGAACTCCCGCTTGGCAAGAGGAGACGATGCTGCACGATCCGGTGCTGAACGATCAGACGTGTCATCGCCTGGTGTTTGCTGTTCCGTTGTGCCCACGTCACGAGTCTGTCAGCCCGATGTGATTTTCGTGCCGGACGCGACGGGGCCGGTGCCAACCCCCCGATGGCACCGGCCCCGTCGGCGCGGCCCTTGCGGGCGCGGCCCCAGCTGAATCCAGCTAGTGGTCATGTGACCTCGGTGACACGTTAGGCACAAATGTCCCTCACTGAAAAGAGGTGCGCCAAGATTTCTCACGAAACTATTCAGCGACGGATCGTGACCCGGTCTGGAAGATGACCTGGCCTGCACTGGCCTGAACCGGCCAGGATGACGATCCGAGGTGTCACCCGGACTGTTTGCCGAGTTCTTTGGATCGTTCAGTCGCCGCACGAACTGCAGCCCGAAAGGCTTCTGGTACGTGTTCGCCCTGCAAAACCGCGATACCGGCCGCCGTCGTTCCCTGCGGTGAGGTCACTCGTTCACGCAGAATCCGCGGTTCGTCTCCGGCCGCCAAGAGAGCAGCCGAACCCGTAAACAACTGGCGAACCAAATCCGCGGCCTGATCACGGGGCAAACCCACATCCACTGCTGCGTCGATGAGCGATTCAGCCACCAAAAAGAGATACGCCGGACCACTACCAGTCACCCCGGTGATGGCGTCGATCTGTGCTTCGGGTACCTCCACCACCAAACCCACCGCGCCCAAAATCGTGCGGGCCCAGGCCAGGTCCTCGGCCGTTGCCGTCGCGCCAGCAGAAATCGCTGACGCTCCCTGACCAACGAGAGCCGGGGTATTGGGCATCGAACGAATGACGGCCGTGCCCGGACGAGCGGCGGCTTCGAGCGAGGCAATGGTGATCCCCGCGGCAATGGACAACAACCGTCGAGCGCCAGCAGTCGTCGCTGCCGCAGCGGCAGCCGGAATATCGGGCGGTTTCACGGCAAGCACGGCGGCGTCACAGGGTCCGATATCGGCAGTGATCACACAATGGGGAAACATCTCGGCCAAGGTCGAACGGCGTTCAGCAGAAACCTCCACGATGACGATCGACTCCGGCTCGACACCTCCCGAGGAGAGCAAGCCCTGAACCAGGGCCGCTCCCATATTGCCGCCACCGATGATGGCCAATTTTGATCGATCATTCCCCATGGGACCACGCTAACCCTGTCGTCGGCGAAGGCTATGAAGATTTGCCGGGGCGGGATTCACCGAGAGGACCGAGGAAGAAAGGTGGAGAGATGGTCCTGCCGAGAAGACTTCCCGATCGTCATCGGCAGGACCCGAACAGTGTGGGAAACGATCAGGTGATCTCGGCGCCTGAACTCGACGCCTGGTCTCGACAAACAATTCTCGAGAGTCGATCTCAGTTTGCAAAGCGCGTGGCAAAACCGATCAACAGCAACGGTCGGAAACACTGCTCGACATAGGCATACATCGATCCGACAATGCGATCCAATTCGGTTTCGGTCAAGCCGATTAACGGCAAGTCACCCCGCAAGAACACGGCATCTTCATCACCGATCGAAAAGTGCGCACCCACAAGATTGTCGTTACGACGCAGCAGATTTTCGTTGAAGAGATCCACGTTCTCTTCCGGTGCTGGCATCACATAGGTCTCATAACGCAGAGTTCGCTGACCCAATGTGATCCACAAGGTGATGAAATCCTTGGTCTCACCTTGCATTCGTACGTACCACCGAGCGCGATAAGCCGGATCCGGTTCCGCATGATCGATAGCCACGATGGCGCTATTGGAGGTCCTCATGGTCGCCAGCCATTCATCGATCCGGCGTTCGAAAACCGCCAGCGACTCGTCGCCGAAGAGATTGCTCACGAGCAGTTGACGAGCGACCGCGACGCAATGTCGGTATACACACGACGTAAACGGGCCGCCGCAAAACTCCAGGTGTACCCGCGACCCCGGGCCGCGGCCGCCGCACCCATGGCCATCGCCTGATCGGTATCGGCGAGAAGTTCAGCGGTGTACCGAGCGAAGGCTTCCGGATCCCGATCGGGAACCAGAAATCCGGTGATGCCATGATCCACCAAAGACAACAGCCCACCAACGGCACTGGCAATGACCGGCGTTCCACAGGCCGCAGCCTCCAGGGCCACCAAACCAAAACTCTCCGAACGACTGGGGACCCAGACCGCGTCGGCAGCCCGGTAATACGTGGACAAAATGTGATGGGCTTGAGGCTCCACGAAGTGCACTTGGTTTTCGAGGCCCAAAGCGTCGATCATCAAACGCACCCGCGCCACTTCGGTATCACCGTTGGCACCACTGGCGCCACCCACGATGTACAAGGCCGCATCGGCCCGGTTCAAAGCCGCCAATGCCTGGACGGCTACGTCCACTCCCTTGAGGGGCTGAATTCGCCCGACGAAAAGCAGGACCGGGCCCGCACCCATCCCGAGTGCTCGACGGGCGCCGTTCTTGTCCCCCGGAGTGAAGAAAGCGTGTTCCACACCCGGGGCCACGATCTCGATTCGTCCCGGTGGATTGCCATACAGACGCCGGAATTGATCCTCTTCCTCATCACAACTCACACAGATGGCATCGGCACAACCAATGATCTTTGCCTCGGCTCGCTCACGGCGCTCGGGTTCGGGATCTCCACCTTCGGCCTTGACCCGCGCCAAGGTGTGAAAGGTGGTCACCAAGGGAATTTCCAGTTCGTGTTTGATGGAGTGTCCCGCAATGCCGGAGAGCCAATAGTTGGCATGCACCACATCGGCCAACTGGCCGCGATGCATATCATCCAAGACGAAGTCGGTGAAATCTGGAATGACCGATTCAAGTTCTTCTTTGGGCAAGGCAATCCGCCCCGCCGGTACGTGAACCACGCGATGGTTGGGTTCGACCAAGACTTCCCGCGGCAAACCGCTGCGCCATTCACGGGTATAGGTCGTCACCTCGACACCAGCATGAGCCAAACCGGTGACCAATTCGCGCACGTAGACGTTCATACCGCCGGAATCCCCGGCCCCTGGTTGGGCCAAAGGCGACGTATGGAAAGAGAGCATGGCCACTCTGATCACAGGTAGCAACCTACCGGCTCGGAATCGGGGCTGAATTGGCCAGACGGGCTATTAGTTCTAGGGGAACTATGTCTCAAGGAACTATGTCTCGGGCAACTAGTTCGCCAGGAACTATGTCTCGGGGAACTATGTCTCAAGCAACTATGTCTCAAGGAACACGGCTACGTGTCCAGCAGCGTGTCCACTGAAGCATCGCCTGACTTGTAACGCTGGACGAGTTCAGCGGTGAGGGCATCGATCTGGCCGAACAAAGTTCGGCGTATCTCCGACTGCGTGGCTTCGAACTCTCGTAAACCATTTTCCAAAGCGGCCAGAGCAGCATCGTCCTGGTTGGCCATATCGTCGAAACCCAAATGATCACAAAGGGCATCGAATTCGATCATCAAGGGATGATCAGCCGCCACTTCGGTATCCCGCGGTGGTCGCACTGAACCGGTCCCCGGGGCCCCACCGACACCCGAGCGGACAATATCGGCCAACGAAATTTCACCAGTGCCGTCCCGACGGCTGGTACGCACCGCAGCGACCAAGTCGATCCGACCTTGCGCCAAGCGACGTACGAATGACACTGCGTCCTCGGTCTGGCGCAACGATTCCCGGGTGGCTCGCAGTTCGGCTAACGGCAAGGAACCCGGATCGATAGCGACCTCACGTGAGACATCACCTGAATCTTTTGTTGAATCACTCATGTCATCCCCACGCTATTACGCACCACACGATGTTTCATCGGCAATCGCCTCACCGGTGTGATGTTTCACCGATCCCCGCCCGATACCGGGGGGAGGACCGCAACTTCGTCTTCATCGCTCACCAGGGTTGAACCGACAACTGATTCTCCATTGAGCCAAATCCGACAGGTTGGCAACAACGCGGCAAAAGCCGGGCCATATCGATCAATCGCAACGGCAATCACGTCATCCACTGTGGGAGCGCTGATGGTGTCCGAGGCGGTCCCTGCCACCTCTCGCGCCCGGGCGAACAGACGAAGGATGGCCACGTCTCCGAGCGTACCGGCAGTACCCTCGAAGGCTGTGACCACGACCGCCACACAGCCATCGAAGAATGTGGGCTCGACCCACGTCTTGGTGCTTCGGCATGGACAAAGTGAGTGGAATGCCCTTGGTCGCTGGCAGGGTCAGGCCGATCCTCCACTCACCGACCTTGGCCGCCAGCAAGCTCAGATGGCCGCTCGCCTCTTGGCCACCGAATGCCCCACCTTCGATGCGGTCATCACCAGCGATTTGGATCGAGCCCGCGAAACTGGATCGACCATTGCCGATGTCCTCGGTTGTGATGTCCGCCGTCTCGATCCTCGATGGCGAGAAAACCACGCCGGTGAATGGCAAGGACTCACCCCCGACGAAATCCGTCAGCAATGGCCGGGTTACCTGGAAAATGATCGGCGACCTCCGGGCTTCGAATCCGCTGCATCGACGGTGAGTCGGACCTGTGCTGCCCTCGATGACATCGCTCAGCGCCACAGTGAACAGTGCATCTTGGTGGTCTCCCATGGTGGTGTCCTCCGTCTGTTGCAGAACGAGTTCACCGGTACGCAACAGCGCTTTCCCAATCTGGCGGGTTCCTGGTTCGAACATGGGCGTGACGTCAACGGTCGATCCGGTTGGAAGATGGGCTCACTGCTTTTTCCCTTGCAGCGCGTCGCTATCGATGGTCGCATCGAAGGCCCAGTCGAATGAGTCGACCGATGCCCGATAATCAACCTTTCCGGATCGAAGTCACTCGTTCGGCGCGTCGGCGGCGCAGTGTGAGTGCCCAACTGGTGGGCGATGCATTGCGCGTTTCCATCCCCCAGTGGATGTCACATCATGAAGAAGAACGCAGTGTGGCCGAGATGGTCCGACGATTCAAACGGCGAATCGCTACGACGGATATCGACTTGACGGCCCGTGCCCGAACTCTGGCCAAAACGTACCGCCTTCAACTGCCCGATCGCATCGAGTGGGCCGACAATCTCACCGCCGTATGGGGATTGTGCACACCCGTTGATCGTCATATTCGGATTTCGAATCGGCTGACCGGTTTTCCATCCTGGGTATTGGATTACGTCATCGTGCACGAACTGGCCCATCTCGATGTGCACGGACATACGCCCGAGTTCTGGAACATCGCTAAACGCTTCCCCAAAGCCGAACGCGCTATTGGCTATCTGATGGCCAAGTCCGGTGATGTCGATGATGATCTGGACATCAGCGACTGTGATGGCGACGACAACAGCGACATCGATGTCCCGCCTACTTGACGCGTCGTATCCCCGCGAGACGCGACGCCATATCGCCGCGGTCACCGTGGCCCGACTGAACTCCAACGCCTGCTTCCGTTTCGCTCCTCCCTTTTTGGCCAGCATCTCCGATGACTTCGAAATATCACTGAGTCGTCTCGGCGTGGCCTTGATGATCACCGAATTGGTCATGGCCATAGCCCCGATTCTCGGAGCCCTGGTCGATCGCATTCCGCGTCGCACGGCAATGGCCGCCGGATTAGTTGGCGTTTCCGGGGCCTCCACTTTGGCTGCTGTCAGCCAGTCGGTCTGGCTGTTCGTCATCGGTATCACCGTGCTCGGCTTGGCCAAGTTCGTTTTCGATATCGGGATGACCGCCTGGGTCAATGATCATGTGGACTACGAACGGCGCGGCCGAGTCATCGGTATCACCGAAACATCATGGGCTCTTGGCCTCCTGATTGGCGTCACGATCATGGGCCTCGTGGCTTCGGCCACCTCCTGGCGTTGGGGTTACATCGTGGGTGCCTTGAGTGTGGCCGTGATGGTGGTAGTCATCACCGTCCGCTTGGATCAAGGCGATGCCCCCGGTTCACTTCGTCACGAGGAAACCGAGCGCCATCCCATGCCGCGGCGCGGTTTCCTCATTGTCTTGGCCATGTTCTTTTTGATGGCGGCCAGCCAATGCATGTTCGTCACCTTCGGATCATGGTTGGCCGATGACTTTTCTTTCAGCGATGCCGGTATCGCCGGAGTCGTCTTCGCCCTCGGGGCCTTCGAACTGGTGGCCTCGGTGACCAGTGCTCATCGCACCGATGTCTGGGGCAAGGAGCGCAGCACCATCGCTGGCGCATTGTTGATCGTGCCGAGTGGATTTCTCTTGTTGTTCGCCCAGAACAATGTGGTCTTCGGATTGATCTTGTTGGCCATCTTCCTCTTGGGCTTCGAGTTCGCGATCGTCTCCATGTTGCCTTTGGCCGCCAATATGATCCCGGGTTCTCCGGGTCGGGGTCTGGGGTTCACTCTCGGTGGAGGCACACTCGGTCGAGCATCGATGTCGGTAGCGGCCACCGCCAGTTATGACGCCTTCGGTTTTGGTATTCCCGCAGTCATCGGCGCCGCCTGCGCTGCTGGAGTAGTGATATGCGTGGCGATCTACTCACGACTCGACCCTGTGGCGTCACTGTCCGTGTCTGGTGCTACGACCTGAGTCCGACTGAGTCAGACACATCACTAGCCGCGATAACGATTCGTAATCGGCAACCGGCGGTCCTTACCAAAAGCCTTTTCAGTCACCCGCACTCCAGGTGGACATTGACGACGTTTGTACTCATTCAGATCCACGAGCCGCGCCACCCGACGCACAATGTCCTCTGGATGTCCTAACTCGATGATCTCAGCCGCAGTGCGATCTTCTTCGACATACAAAGTCAAGATGGCGTCGAGAATGTCATAGGGCGGCAGGCTCTGATCATCGCGCTGGTCAGGACGTAATTCAGCCGAGGGAGGTTTGGTTAACACACTTTCGGGAATGATCTCGCGACCGGCTCGCTGATTGACGAAGCGGCTGAGAGCGAAGACATCGGTCTTCAAGACATCTTTGATCACTCCATAACCACCGACGGAGTCCCCGTAGATTGTGAAGTAGCCCACCGCGAGTTCGCTCTTGTTCCCCGTGGTCAACACCATCCAACCGAATTTGTTGGAAAGGGCCATGAGAATCTGACCGCGACAACGACTCTGCAGATTTTCTTCGGTCAGATCGGGGGCACGATTGGCAAAACTTGGCGCCAACATCGACAGATAGGCCTCGAAAGCGGGCTCGATGGAAATCGTGCGACATTCGACGCCGAGCGCTGCTGCCAAAGCGTAGGCATCAGTCAGCGAACCTTCGGATGAATAGCGCGAGGGCATGGCCACTCCGTGCACGTGTTCGGATCCCAGTGCTTCGACAGCTATCGCGGCCACGATCGAAGAATCGATACCGCCTGATAGTCCGATGACCACATCAGTGAACGAATTCTTGTGCACGTAGTCCCGAGTGCCCAGAACGAGAGCGGTATACAACTCATCGAGGTCTTCTCGTTCCCGTGCGACACGTCGTTGAGTGATATCTCGTTGAGTGATATCTCGTGACTTCGCTGACAATGCGCTGCCGGTATCGGTAAGCGTCGCTACCGAAATCACCGGCAGGGTTGGCGCAGTCGAGTGGGCCGAGAAATCGAAATCAACAATCAGGAGATCGGTGGCGAATTGTTCTGCTCGGGCAATGACCGTGCCCGTGGCATCAAGCACCATCGAGGCCCCATCGAATACCAATTCGTCTTGGCCACCGACTTGATTGACGTACACGATTGGACACGATGTTTGCTGCGCCCGTGTCGACAGCATCGCCGTCCGTTCCCGAACCTTGCCTCGGTGATAGGGCGAACCATTGATATTGATAGTGACCTCGGCTCCGCCCGCCGCCTGGATCGCCACGGGGCCATCGGCGAACCAGATGTCTTCACAAATGGTGATGCCAACCCGGACCCCGGGTGACCCAGTCCCAGCAATCTCATAGAGCTGATGGCCGCCGACACCAGGTTGAAAGGTGCGCTCTTCATCGAAGACGTCGTAATTCGGCAGATGACGTTTGTGATAGATCCCGTGAAGACGCCCGCCGGCACAAACCGCCGCGGCGTTATAGAGCACCGGCCGACCCGTTGCCGGCACGACCCCATCGCCCGCATCCACAAACCCGATGATCGCCACACAACGGCCAGTTTTCGCCGCCAGAGACTCCAGAACCTGGCGATTATCACGTACGAAACCCGGTTTCAGGACCAGATCTTCGGGCGGATACCCAGTCACCGAGAGCTCCCCGAAGGCCACCACATCACATCCAGCCTCTTCGGCCTGGGCGTAGGCGATGGCAATGGCCTGGCTATTTCCCTCAAGATCGCCCACAATCGGGTTCAATTGAGCCAGGCCCAGACGAAGAGATCTCGCGGCCGACATGGATATCTCAGAGTTCACGATCTCAGATGTCATGTTCTCAGGGTTCACGATCTCAGATGTCACGATCTCAGAGTTCATGGTTTGCCCGCCGGGTCACAAGGCGAGGCTAATCGGGTGATCCAATCCCCAACCGACCCGATTACGGTTCACACAGCGTTCACAATCGGGCAATGGGAGTGAAACTCCTGCCTGCGAGATTGTGCTCGCCCCATTTACCCACCGGCACTGCCGGATTCCCAACGGAGGACCCCTGTGGCCTATCAAGCCGAATACATCTGGATCGACGGCACCGAGCCGACGCCCCTACTGCGTTCCAAGACCAAGATCTTGGCCGACGACGTCAAGACCCCGCCAGTGTGGGGATTCGACGGATCATCCACCAATCAGGCCACTGGTGAAGCCTCGGACTGTGCTCTCGAGCCCGTCTTCTCCTGTCCGGATCCCATCCGCGGGGGAAACAACATCTTGGTTCTGTGCGAAGTCCACTTGGCCCGCACCGGAGCCCCGCACCCGACCAACACTCGCGCCGCTTGTGCTGAAGTCGCCAAGAAGTTCGCCGGTGAGGAAATGATCTTCGGTATCGAGCAGGAGTACACCATGCTCCGTCCCGACGGCAGCCCACTGGGTTTTCCCGTTGGCGGTGGCTTCCCCGAACCACAGGGTCCGTATTACTGCGGCGTCGGCACCGGCCGAGTCATCGGCCGTGAAATCATCGAAGAGCACACGCAGGCCTGCCTGGATGCCGGTCTCATGATCGAAGGCACCAACGCCGAAGTCATGCCCGGTCAGTGGGAGTTCCAGATCGGCGCCGCCGATGCCTTAACCGTGAGCGATCATCTGCACGTGGCCCGCTGGTTGCTGCATCGCATCGCTGAGGATTACGACGTAGTGATCTCGTTGGCTGCCAAGCCCCAACAGGGTGACTGGAACGGCGCCGGCGCCCACACCAACTTCTCCACGAAGGCCATGCGTAACGACACCGACATGAAGGCCATCAACGCTGCGTGCGAGGCCTTGAGCAAGAAGGTCATGGAGCATGTCACCAATTACGGTCACGACATCGAGAGCCGTCTCACCGGTAAGCACGAAACGGCCCCGTGGAACAAGTTCAGCTTTGGCGTCTCTAACCGTGGCGCTTCGATTCGTATCCCGTGGATGGTCGAGAAAACTGGCAAAGGCTACGCCGAAGATCGTCGCCCGAACGCCAACTGCGATCCGTACACGGTGACCCGACTGTTGCTCGAAACGGTCTGTGGCGGTTAAACCAGCCCGTTCCGAGCACCTGCAAACCGGGGCCAGTTCATCTGGCCCCGGTTTTGTCTTTTGCGGCGACGTTTTCCAGCCGCCCATCTGTGTCGCTTCGCAGCCGCCCATCTGTGTCGCTTTCCAGCCGCTCACCCATGTCATTTCCCAGCCACGTAACGGCAGACTGGAGCCATGAACATGCTGAATCACCAGCGTGACTACGTCCTACGAACCGTCGAAGAGCGCGGAGTGCGGCTCATCCGTCTGTGGTTCACCGATGTTGTGGGCAACTTGAAAAGTTTTGCTATTAGCCCGGCGGAACTGGAAAATGCCCTCGAAGATGGCATGACTTTCGACGGGTCTTCCATTGATGGCTTCTCTCGTATTCAAGAGAGCGATGTCTTGGCCATTCCCGATCCCAACACTTTCGTGATGCTTCCGTGGGCTGACGCAAAGTCACCCGAGGCTCGAGTCTTCTGCGATATTCACAATCTCGACGGATCCCCCTTTGGCGGCGACCCGCGCCAGGTGTTGCGTCGGAATTTACGCCGAGCCCAAGATCTGGGATTCGACTTTCTCATCGCCCCCGATATCGAGTTCTTCTATTTCGCTCCACCCGAACCGGGCCAGCCACCCAAGCCACTGGATGAGGCATCATTTTTTGATTTGACCACCACCGATATCACGGGCTCGTTGCGCAAAGAGACGATTCGCACCCTCGAGACCATGAGCATTCCGGTTGAGTATTCATTTCACGAAGATGCTCCATCCCAACACGAAATCGATCTGCGCCACACCGACGCCCTCACAATGGCCGACAGTGTCATGACCTTTCGCTTGGTAGTCAAAGAAGTTGCCGCGGCACAAGGGGTGCACGCCACCTTCATGCCCAAACCGCTTGAGGGTGTGCAAGGAAGCGGTATGCATCTGCATATGTCGCTGTTCAACAATGACTCCGAAGGTGATGACAGCAACGCCTTCTACACCGCCGATGATCGCTACAACTTGTCCGATACCGCCAAGAAGTTCATTGCTGGTTTGCTGCATCACGCCAGTGAGATCACCGCGGTCACCAATCAAACGGTGAACAGCTACAAGCGTCTGGTTCCCGGATTCGAAGCCCCGGTCCATGTGAGTTGGGCCCGCAACAATCGCAGTGGGCTCATTCGGGTACCGGTTCCCAAGCGGGCGAACCCCTCGGCAACCCGGATCGAATACCGCTCACCCGATCCGGCCTGTAACCCGTATCTCGCTTTCTCGGTGATCTTGGCCGCTGGATTGCGCGGCATCGAACAGAATTACGAATTGCCGCCCGAAGCCGATGCCAACCTCTTCGAGATGGGTGATGATGCCCTGCACAAGATGGGTATCGACCAGTTACCCCAGTCGTTGTCTGATGCCCTGCGCGTGATGGAGTCCTCCACCTTGGTCCACGAGGCACTTGGTGAGCACATCTTCGAGTGGTTCGTGCGCAATAAGCGCTCGGAATGGCGGGGATACAAGACTCAAGTGACTCCCTTCGAATTGCAGCGTTATCTCAAGAGCCTGTGACCATGGAACTGATAGCCGTCTTCCCCGAACCTCCGCCACCGGACTTGGCGCGCACGCTCGATCTCGGAGGATTTCGTTGGAAGGCTTTTGCCTCAGCCGAGGAAATCACCAAATCCGAACCAGTCGAAGGCTGGACAGCAGCCATCGTGGCTGGAGATACCGATCTCGAAGGTGCTTGGGCGGTATGTCGTGCCTTACGTAAGCGAGATGGCAATCCAGTACCACTGCTGATGTTGGTCTCCGGCGCTCAACTCGACGAGTTGACCTTACGTGATGACTTGTTCGACGATTTTTGCTTATTGCCTTTTCACCCGCGCGAATTCGAAGCCCGTCTGCGCCATCTCGTCGCCCATGAGACGGTCACCATTCGTCCTGAAGTCGTCGACTACGGCGGACTGGTGCTCAATCTCGAGACGTATCAGGCCTCGATCGAAAATCGACCACTTGATCTCACATTCATGGAATATGAACTCCTCAAGTTCCTGACCCAGAATCCAGGACGCGTGTTCACCCGCGAAATCCTGTTGTCCCGAGTCTGGGGATACGACTATTACGGCGGTGCTCGTACGGTGGACGTGCACATTCGACGTCTGCGGGCCAAGTTGGGTGAAGAACACGCCAACCTGATTCAGACCGTGCGCAGTGTGGGTTACCGCTTCGGTCAATCGCGCTGGGGTAGCTAGAAACTTTTGGGCACCGTCATGACGGCAGCCTGAGGTCGTCGATGCTCAGTCCGGCCAAGGTGGA